>JAGWAH010000005.1:0-12401 GCA_021296515.1 Acidobacteriota bacterium
CGCCGAAGTGGGTGACGAGCAGGGTCGACGCCCGCCACTGGCGGACGAGCTCGATGCTCTGCGCCCAGACCTCGACGTCGATGTCGGGCGGGGGCGTCGGCGGCAGCACGAAGAGCTCACGGCCGGTCCGGACGCCGGCGACGTCGCCGACGAAGGCGATGCCACTGTCGCGGTCGAGGAAGCTGACGTGGTGGGAGGCATGCCCCGGCGTGTAGGCGACCTCGAACTTGCGATCCGCAGCCTCGATGCGTTCCCCGCCGGCGAGCGCGCGCACGTTGGCCTCCGGCACCGGCAGGAAGGCTCCCCAGAGCTCGTCCATCTCGTCGCCGTAGAGCCGTGCGGCGCTGGCGAGCAGTTTCGACGGGTCGATCATGTGCGGCGCGCCCCGCTCGTGCACGTAGACCTTGATGTCGGGGTTCTCGCGCAGCAGCGAGCCGGCGGCGCCGGCGTGATCGAGATGGATGTGGGTCAGCAGCAGCGTGCGGACATCGGCGATCGCGATGCCGGCATCGGTGAGCGCCGCCCGGAGCGTCTCCAGGCAGGACGTCGGCCCCGGATCGATCAGCGCCACGCCCGCGGCGCTCTGGACGACGGCGGTCGCGATGACGCGCGGCCGGC
This sequence comes from Acidobacteriota bacterium, assembly GCA_021296515.1. Classification (GTDB taxonomy): domain Bacteria; phylum Acidobacteriota; class Vicinamibacteria; order Vicinamibacterales; family UBA8438; genus WTFV01. The sequence goes on from JAGWAH010000005.1 coordinate 619, forward strand.
CGAGGTGCATCAGGTCGGTATACGTAACGCCGCGCGCAATCGTCTCCATCGGGGCCGGATTGTACTATGCGGTCGTCGGACCAAGGGTGGGCGATCGGGGCCGATCACACCAATCCCGACGTGCAATGTTCGAAAATGTATACATTCTCAGAACCGCCGTGTTCGATAGTGCATACGATGAACCCAGGGACCGCACGGCGCGCCGCTTGACCGCGCGAAACGCATGCCGGTACTCTGGCAACGTGGCCCCGCGAAGCCCGTTCGGGCGACTGCAGGCATGACCGCCCACGACGACGACCGGCAGCCCGGCGGCGAGGTGCTCGAGCGTACGCGCGACAAGACCGTCACCCCGAAGCTGTACCGCGTGCTGCTGCTCAACGACGACTACACGACGATGGAGTTCGTCGTCGCGGTCATCGAAGAGGTGTTCCGGAAGACGCCGGCCGAGGCGTTCCGGCTGATGATGCAGGTGCACACGGAGGGTCGGGCGGTCTGCGGCGCCTACACGTACGAGGTGGCCGAAACGAAGGTCGACACGGTCCGGCAGCTCGCCGAGCGCGGCGGGTTTCCGCTGCAGGCCGCCATCGAGGGCGACGGGTAACCGCGGCCCCCACGGCATCCGCATGTTCAGCGCCTCCCTCGAATTGATTCTCAACGTCGCCTACCGCGAGGCGATGTCGCGGCGCCACACGCACCTGACCCTGGAGCACCTCCTCTACGCCCTGGCCCACGACACCGAGGCGGAGCGGATCCTGGCCGCCTGCGGCGCCGACCTGCGGGACCTGCGGAGTACTCTGGACGAGTTCCTCGGGACCCTGGAGACCGCGGGCCGCCGCGAGCGCAACGGCGAGCCGGCGCAGACGCTCGCCTTCCGCCGCGTGCTGCAGACGGCGGTGCTGCACGTGCAGAGCGCCGGCAAGGACGAGGTACGGGCGGGCGACATCCTGGCCGCCATCCTCCAGCAGCCCAAGGCGCACGCCGCCGAGGTGCTGGCTGCGCAGGGGATCACCCGGCTCGACATCCTCAACTACATCTCGCACGGCATCGCCAAGGTCTCGCCGGGAGACGGCGAGCGCGAGAAGCGGAGGAACGGGGCCGAGGCCGGCGCGGGCGCGGAAGGGCGGGCCGCGGCCCGCGATCCGCTGCAGGCCTACACGGCCAACCTGTCGGAACGCGCCCGGGCCGGGGCGCTCGATCCGCTGATCGGCCGCGTCCCGGAGCTGCAGCGGACGTTGCAGATCCTCTGCCGGCGGCGCAAGAACAACCCGGTGTTCGTCGGCGACGCGGGCGTCGGCAAGACCGCGCTCGCGGAAGGGCTCGCGGCGCGGCTGACGGAAGAGGACGTGCCGGCGCGGCTGGCCGGCGCGGAGGTGTTCTCGCTCGACACCGCCGCCCTGCTGGCGGGGACGCGGTTCCGCGGCGACTTCGAGGAGCGGTTCAAGGCGGTCACGAAGGCGCTGGCCGATCATGCGCTGCCGATCCTCTTCATCGACGAGGTTCACGCGACGGTCGGCGCCGGGGCGACCACCGGCGGGACGATGGACCTGGCGACCCTGATCAAGCCGCTGCTGTCGGCGGGCGAGCTGCGGGTCATCGGATCAACGACCTTCGAAGAGTTCAAGCACATCGAGAAGGACCGGGCGCTGGCGCGACGGCTGCAGAAGGTGGTGGTGGAGGAGCCGACCGTCGACGAGACGTCGAAGATCCTCGAGGGGCTGCGGTCGCGCTACGAGGAGCACCACGGCGTGACGTTCGGTCCTGAGACCGTACCCACCGCCGCGAAGCTGGCCAAGCGCCACCTGCGGGATTCGCGGCTGCCCGACGGCGCCATCGACATCCTGGACGAGGCGGGCGCCGCGATCGGCATGCAGCGGACGGCGGCCGACGCCGCAGAAGAGGGAGACACCGGCGCCGAGGCTCCGGTGGTGACCATCGCCGACGTCGAGCGTGTCGTCGCCCGCATGGCGCGGATCCCGGAGAAGCAGACGACGTCGTCGGACAAGGAACGCCTGCGGACGCTGGGCGAGGCGCTCGAGCGCGTAGTCTTCGGCCAGTCCGAGGCGGTCGCGACCGTGGTCACCGCCATCAAACGGGCGCGGGCCGGCCTCGGCGTGCCCGACCATCCCGCCGGCTGCTTTCTCTTCACGGGACCGACCGGGGTGGGCAAGACCGAGCTCGCGCGGCAGCTCGCCATCCACCTCGGCAACGAATTCATTCGCTACGACATGAGCGAGTACATGGAGAAGCACGCGGTGGCGCGGCTGATCGGCGCGCCGCCCGGGTACGTCGGCTTCGAGCAGGGCGGCCTGCTGGTCGACGCCGTGCGTTCCCACCCGTACAGCGTCGTGCTCCTCGACGAGATCGAGAAGGCGCATCCCGACATCTACAACATCCTGCTGCAGGTGATGGACCACGCCACGCTCACCGACAACGGCGGGCGCCGGGCGGACTTTCGCCACGTGATCCTCATCATGACCTCCAACGCCGGCTCGCGCGAGGCCAGCGCCACCCCCATCGGGTTCGGCGACGATCAGGCGGCGACCGCCCGGGGGCGGATGAAGGCGGCCATCGAGAGGATCTTCAGTCCCGAGTTCCGCAACCGGCTCGACGCCATCGTACCGTTCGACGCGCTGGCGCCGGCGACGATGGAGACGATCGTCGAGAAGTTCATCCTGCAACTCGAGTCGCAGTTGGCCGAGCGCAGGGTGGCCATCGCGCTCGACCCGCCCGCCCGGGCCTGGCTCGCCCGCAAGGGCTACGACCCGGTGTACGGCGCTCGCCCGCTCGCCCGCGTCGTACAGACCGAGGTGCGCAATCCGCTGACCGACGAGATCCTGTTCGGCCGGCTCCAAAACGGCGGCACCGTCCGGATCGGGCTGGCGGAAGACACCCTGCACTTCTCCATCGAACCGGCGGAGACCCCGGCACGGACCCCGGAGGAGGCGGCCAGCGAATGAACCGGGGCCGGGCCGCGCGCCGCTGACGGCATTTTCCATGCGTCTCTACGTGGAGCCGATGGACGCGGTCCTCGTCGATTTCGACGAGCGCGGACAGGTGTGCTTCGAGGACGAGGAGTGGAGCAAGCCCTCGCTCCAGGAGATCCGCGCCATCCTCTACGCAGCCGAGAACGAGATGGCGTCGCTGCGCGAGCTGGTCGAAGCCCTCGACGCCTCCATCGCGCCGCGCACGACGGATTAGCGGCCCTCAGCGCTGCGTTCTGCGGCGCAGGCTCCTAGACACCGGCCGCGGTGGCGGCCCGCTCGGCGTCCTCCGCCCCGACCACGACCGCCGCCAGCGGCTGGCTCTCGATTGCCGACGCGTAGGCGTACTCGATGTTCACGTCGGCTGCCGCCAGCAGGCCCGCCGCGCGTCCGAGGGCCCCCGGTCCGTTCGGCACCTCCAGGAACAGCACGGAACGCTGCTCGACGACATGCCCGTGCTCGGCGAGCGCCCCGGCCGCGCGCAGCGGGTTGTCCACCACCATGCGGAGCGTGCCGCCGCGTTCGACGGTGAGGGCGATGACGTTGACCCGCTCGTCGCCGAGAATCCGGCAAGCCCGGCCGAGGGCGCCGGGACTGTTCGGCAGCCGCAGGGAGAGCTCGGTCCGGATCGCCATGCGCGGGAGCTTAGCCTCGAAGCTGCGGTATCATCAACGGATGGTCGTCGATGCGCCGTTCACCGTGCCGGTGGCGAAACGAAGCGCCGCGTTCGACTACGCGATCCGCGGCATCGTCGCCGAAGCGCGCAAGGCGGAGGCGCGCGGCCGGCGCGTCCGCTATCTGAACATCGGCGATCCGGTGCTGTTCGGCTTCCGGACCCCGCCGCACCTGATAGAGGCGGTGGAGCGCGCGATGCGCGACGGGTACAACGGCTACACGCCGGCGGCCGGCGTGCCCGAAGCCCGGGAAGCCGTCGCGGCCGACTTCGAGACACGCGGGCTGGCAGTGTCGCCGGACCGCGTGGTGCTGACGGCCGGGGCTTCGGAGGGCATCGACCTCGCCCTCAGCGTGCTCGTCGATCACGGCGACGAGGTGCTGGTCTCGGTACCGACCTATCCGCTGTACACCGGGGTGCTCGCGAAGCTCGGCGCCCGCGCCGTCTACTACCGCAAGGACCCGGCCTGCGGGTGGCAGCCGGACATCGAACACATCGAAAGCCTGATCTCGCCGCGGACCCGCGCACTCGTCGTGGTCGACCCGAACAACCCGACCGGAGCCGTCTACACGCGCGAGAACCGCCTCGCGCTGCTGGAGCTGGCGGATCGCCACAACATCGTGCTCCTCTCCGACGAGGGCTACACCGATCTCGCCTACAACGGCCGGGTTTCACCGCTCGGGTCGTACAACCCGGATGCGCCGGTGATATCGTTCTCGTCGCTGTCGAAGGCGCATCTGGCGCCCGGCTGGCGGGCCGGCTGGATGGCGGTGGGCGGCGGTGCGCGGCTCGACGCCGCGCTCGCGGCGATCAAGGACATGGCCGACGGCCGTCTCTGCAGCGTGGGCCCGATGCAGTACGCGGTCCCCGCGGCGTTGAACGGAGACAAGTCGCACCAGGTCGAGTTTCTCCGCGCGCTGCGCGAGCGCGCGGAAGTGACGACGCGCCGGCTCAACGCGATCGACGGCGTCTCCTGCGCGCGCCCGGCGGCGGCCTTCTATGCGATGCCGAAGGTCGAGTTGCCTCCGGGCCGCACGGACGAGGACTACGTCATCGGCCTGCTGCGCGCCACCGGCCTGCTGTGCGTATACGGCTCGGGATTCGGAACCGCGCCCGCCGACGGCTATTTCCGTATCGTGTTCCTGGCGCCGCCGGAGGAGCTCGACTCCGTCTACGACGCCATCGAGACGTTCACCGCGGACTTCCTCGCGGAGTAGCTCATGATTCGCTCGCGCGCCGGTACGGGTGCGATGGTCGGCGCGTTGTCGCTGGCGGCCGCCGGCGCCGCGGCGCAGACGCCGACGATCGCGGATTTCGACCCACTGGTGGCCCGCATCGAAGCGGCGGCGCGAACGGCCGACGCCGAAGCCTACATGGACCTGCTGGCGGACGGCGCCGACCGGACCGCGGCCCGCGCCTTCGCCGCCGACGCGTTGAGGCGGAACGTGCAGGAAGCTGCGGCGCGGGGGCGTTTCGTCCGCCCGTTCGACGACGAGGCGGAGAGGACCGGCTACGAGTTGACCGTCGAGGTGTTCACGGAACGCGGCGTCGCGGGCCGGCTTCAGACCTGGACCATCGACGTCGTACGGGACGACGACACCCGTGACGGCCCGCGCGACTGGCGGATCGCCGGTCAGGAGCGCGTCGACGTCGTCGATGGACTCCTCAACCTCACGCTGAACCCCGGCCTGGCGTACGACGCCGCCAACCTCGTCATCGCGGGCGAGGACATGACCCTGCGCATGGCGCGGGGCAGCGTCTTCGTCGCCGAGACCAACGCGGGCGGCATCACCGCGATGGTGCTCCTCGGCGACGGCGTCCTCACTTTCGCACCCGCGCCCGAGGCCGAACGGGGGCAGGTTCGGTTGCTGACCGGACGCGAGACCCTGGAGGCCGATCTCTCGGCGGCGTTCGTTCGGCTGAACCCGGCGCGGTTCGCGGCGCGGGTCTCGGTCGACGGCCTGCGCGCGCGTGCGGTCGACCGCGACGAGCTGGAACGCGCCCGCGAGATCTTCGACGAGTTCGCACCCTTGTCGTTCGGGCTCGACCTGGGCGATCTGAGCGACAAGGCCTGGTCGCTGACGCCCGGCGGCGGCGACTTCATCGCCGACATGCAGACCGACCGCTACGGGACGCTGACCTTCGCGCAGTCCGCGAATCAACCGGAGGACGTCTCACTCTACGAGCGGGAGAGCCAGCGGATCATCGCCCTCTACTCGTCGGCGCAGAAGCGCGCGGTGCGGGGCCGCTACTACAGCGATGACGACGGGGTCGCCTACGACGTCCTCGACTACCAGATCGCGGCGTCCTTCCAGCCTGCCGGCGTGGCGCGCGAGTCGATGCGGGCGCAGCCCCGGCTGCGCGGCTGCTTCATCACGGGCCGGGCCCGACTGGCCGTGCGCGTCACCGGACCGAACCTGACCTCGCTGACCCTGCGCCTCGCGGAGGACCTCGAGGTGCATTCGGTCGTCTCGAACGAGTTGGGCCCGCTGCTGTTCTTTCGCATGCGCGGCCGGGACAACGTCGTCGTCAGCCTGCCGAGCGGCGTCCCGCCCGTCGGCGCCGAGTTCACGGTGGAAATCGAGTACTCCGGGCTGCTCGAGGCCCAGGAGCTCGACGAGAACTGGATGGGCCGGCGGGGGTTCGGACTCGACTCGGTCGGCGCGCCCGCGCTCTTCGGCATAGGCGCGCCCCGCTACATCTACAGCAACTCGAGCCACTGGTATCCGCGGGCGGGCACGTCGGACTACGCCACCGCGACGATGGACCTGACGGTGCCGGCCGACTACGGCGTCGTGGCGAGCGGCGAGCCGACCGACGACAACCCGCCCGTCTGGGCGACGAACCGCGACGACGCCGCGGGGACGCGGCGGTACAGGTACGTCACGCTTCAGCCGGCACGCTATCTTTCCTGCCTGATCAGCAGGTTCGCGCCGGTTGAGGACGGTGCGGGCATGGTGACGCTGGACGCTGCCCCCGAGACGACGGGAACGGTACGGCACGGCGTGTCCTACGACAGCGTGCGACTGGTCGTGGAGTCCAACGAGCGCACCCGGGATCGGGTCGGCCGATTCTATGAGGACGCCGCGGACATACTCGGCTTCTATGCCTCGCTCGTCGGCGACCTTCCGTACCCCACGTTCACCCTCGCCCTGACCGACGCGATCCTGCCCGGCGGTCACAGCCCGGCGCACTTCGCCGTCCTGAATCAACCGTTGCCGCTGCCCCCCGGGGTCATGATGTCGTGGCGCACCGACCCGGTCGCTTTCAGCTCGTATCCCGCCTTCTTTCTGGCCCACGAGCTCGCGCACCAGTGGTGGGGTCAGGCCGTGGGGTGGAAGAACTACCACGAGCAGTGGCTGAGCGAGGGCCTCTCGCAGTACTTCGCCGCCCTCTACGCCGAGCACCGCAACGGGCCGCAGGTCTTCTCCGACGTGCTCGCCCAGATGCGGCGCTGGAGCCTGCGGCACTCGGATCAGGGCCCGGTGTATCTCGGCAACCGTCTCGGACGCATCGAGGACGAGCCGCGCGTGTTCCGGGCGCTCGTCTACAACAAGGGCGCGATGGTGCTGCACATGCTGCGGCGCCTCCTCGGGATCAGGCGCTACTACAACGAGATGCGGTTCCGAAAAGCGGGGACGGACGACCTGATCCGGGCGTTCGAGGCCGAGTCCGGGCGATTGCTCACGGCGTTCTTCGATCGCTGGATTCACGAGGACGACCTGCCCGACATCGATTTCCGGTACCGGACCGAGTCCGGCCCCGGCGGCCGGGAAGCCGTGTTGCGGTTCCAGCAGCGGGGCAAGCTTTTCGAGGTGCCGATCACCGTCACGCTCCGTTATCGGGGAAACGCCCGCGAGACCGCCGGCGAAGTGACCGAGGTGCGCGTGCCGCTCCGCGGTCGGCTCCGGGACGTGGAGGTCAATGAGGATGGAGGGGCGCTTGTCGAGGTTGGATAGTTCCCGGCTCGTGCACCGGACACTTTGGGCGCTGGCCGCCGCGGGCGGCGTGGCGTCGAGTGCGCCGCCGGCCGCGACGGCGCAGCCGGGGCGGATCTCGATCGACATCGCGACGGTGGCCGAGGCCGATGTGGCGCACGCCGGCTCCACGCATCGGGTCGCCGTCGACGCCCGGCTCGAGCCCGCGGGAAGCGGCCTGCACGTCAACTCGAACGAACCGCTCGAGGACTTTCTGATTCCCACCGTGCTCACGGTGGAACCGCCTGCCGGGATCGCCGTCGCGGGCCTCGCCTGGCCGGAGCCGGTCATGCTGGAGCAGCAGGGCGCGGAACAGCCCCTGGCCGTCTTCGAAGAGACATTCGCCATCGGCGTCGCCCTTGCCATCGATGGGGACCTTGCACCGGGCGACTACGAGGTGCCGGCCTCGCTCCGCTACCAGGCGTGCGACGAGCGCATGTGCTACATCCCGGCGACCGCCAGGCTGGCGTTCCAGGTCCGCATCGCGCCCGGCGACCAGGCGCGCACGCCGACGGAGGCCGAGCCGTTCGAGAGGATGGCCTTCACCGCGGCGGGCGCCGCCGATCCGCCTGGAACGGCGGCGCCGCCCCTGGCCGAGCCCGTCGACGAGGGCGACGTGCTGGCGCGGCTGGAGCGGTTCACGGTCGCCGCAACCACCGGCGGCTACCTGGACGAGGAGCAGTTTCTCGAGTTCATCCGGCGCGCCGAGTCGGGCGAGGCCGAGCGGGGATGGTTCGAGGGACGCGGCCCGCTGGCCATCCTCGCCCTCATCCTCATCGGTGGACTCGCGCTGAACCTGACGCCGTGCGTGCTGCCGATGATCCCGATCAATCTGGCGATCATCGGGGCGGGCGCCCGCGCCGGCTCAAGGCTGCGCGGCTTCTCGCTGGGAAGCGCCTACGGCCTGGCCATGGCGCTGGTGTACGGGGTGCTCGGGCTCGTCGTGATCCTGACCGCGGGCACCTTCGGAACGATCAACGCCTCGCCCTGGTTCAACCTCGGCATCGCGTTGCTCTTCGTCGTGCTGACGCTGGCGATGTTCGACGTCGTCACGATCGACTTCTCGCGCTTCCAGAACCGCTTCGCCGGCGGGGCCTCCGGGCGGGGCTCGTTCCTGCTGGCGTTCGGCATGGGCGGCGTGGCAGCGCTCCTGGCGGGCGCCTGCGTCGCGCCGGTCGTGATCCAGGTCATCGTCTTCTCCAGCAACCTGTACGGCACGGGCACCACGCTGGCGCTCGCGCTGCCTTTCGTGCTGGGTATCGGTATGGCCATCCCGTGGCCGATCGCCGGCGCCGGACTGACGTTGATGCCGAAGCCCGGGCCCTGGATGGTGCGGGTCAAGCAGGCGTTCGGCGTGTTCATTCTCGGCACGGCCGTCTACTACGGGTACCTGTCCTACGGCCTGTTCAGCCAGCGCTGGGTCGATCCGGACCTGGTCGCCGAGAGCGTGCAGGAGCTGGTGAGCGAAGGCTGGTACCCCTCGCTCGCCCGGGGCTTGGTCGCCGCCGAGTCCGAGGGCAAGCCGGTACTCGTCGACGTCTGGGCGACGTGGTGCAAGAACTGCCTGACCATGGACCGGACGACCCTCAAGGCCGCCGGCGTGCAGGTGGCGCTCGACGAGTACGTCAAGGTCAAGTTCCAGGCGGAGGATCTCGGAGTCTCGCCTGCGCGCGAGGTGATGGAGACCTTCGAGGCCATCGGCCTGCCGGCCTACGCGATCCTCCACCCGCGGGACGGCGCCGGGGCCGGCGTCACCGCCGACTAGGAGTCTGCGCCGTAGAAACGGCGTAGACTCCTGGTCAGGCCCGGGGCGGCAATCGGAGCTGCAGGCGACGATTGTCGGGCTAGGCCTGGACAGGCCCGGTTGGGCGGCGATCGGAGCCGGCGGCGACGATTGTCGGACCTGTCTCGGGACCCCCCGGCACGCGCACGCGAAGCGAGGACCCGTCGACGCGGACGCGCAGGCAGCGTCCCCCGGCGTACACCTCGCCGTCCACGTGAAACGCGAGCGGTCGGTCGGCAGCCAGCTCGATGGCCGTCCCCGAGACGCGGCGAATCCCCGGCAACCGGTCGATAGTGCCCGCGAAGAGGCGGAACGACTGGCACAACAGCCACGGCAGCCGGCGGGCCGGGATGCAGACCAGCTCCAGCAGCCCGTCATCAGGACGCGCGCCGGGCGCGATCAGGGCGCCGTTGCCGTACTCGCGACAATTCGCGACCGCCACCAGGAAAGCGGGCATGGTAAAGGTCTCGTCCGGGGTGCGGACGGTGTAGGTGGCCGCCCGGTAGGAGCGCAACTCGCGGACACCCGCCCGGAAGTACGCCGGCGCGCCCCGCCTCGACAGCCGGTTGAATACCGCCGCCATGTGGGCGTCGAAGCCGATCCCGGCGACGTTGACGAACAGTCTGCCGTCGATGCTCCCCGTGTCGATAGCGCGTACGGAACCCGAGATCGCCGTGCGGAGGGCCGCCTCGGCGCGGCGCTCGAGGCCCAGCCCGCGCGCGAATCCGTTGCCGGACCCGCCGGGCACCACACCCAGCGTCGCCCCCGCCGCGGCCACCTCGGCCGCCACCTCGTTGATGGTGCCGTCGCCCCCCCAGGCCACAACCGTCCGCGCGCCGCCGGCGATCATCGATCGGGCCAGCGCCCGCGCGTTCCCACGCTGTTCCGTGACGCACACCTCGCCGTCCACGGAGCACCTCCGCAAGGCTGCCTGCGCACGGCGGACCGCCACGTCGGCCGTGGGCCGGCGCCGCGCTCCCGCCACCGGGTTGATGATGATGCCTGCGGTCATCCTGACGGTTTCTGTATCGGTCGATCGCGGCGCCTCGCCTCCGGGTGCGGCTCGGGCCGCTTGCACAAGGCTGGTGCTATAGTAGGTCCATTGATGCGCCGGATGTGGCTCAGAGCAGCGCTCGTCGCCGTGCTCGGCGTCAGCGTCACAGCAGGCTATTACGCTTTTCTCACAGGCCAGCGGCTCGCGCAGGCGCACCAGGCGGGGCGTGCCTTCGACGCCGGTGCGTGGAGACTCCGGCTGTCGCTCGCCGAGTTGCGCGCCGCCCAGCAGGCATACGTCGCCGCGGGCCAGGACCGGGACTACTGGGTCGCGGACGTCGCGGCGCGGATAGAGGAGTTGGCGGTCGAGCTGGCGACCCTGTCCTCGATGTCCACCCTGCCCGCAACGGCCGCCGCCCTCGACGAGGCGGCCTCCCTGATAGAAGCGCTGCTGCGCATGGACGAGCGGGCTCGCGACCACGCGGCGGCGGGCGAGGAATTGATGGCGTCGGATCTCATCTTTGCCGATGGGCTTGATCTGGGCCGCTCGGCGGCCGATCAGATCGAGCGCGCGCGACTGATCGAGCGCGAGGCGGTCGACGCCGCGGCGAGCGGCCGGCGGCAACTGCAACTCGTCGCGGTCGGCGGCGCTGCGGGAGCCGGCGTGCTGTTCGCGCTCCTGGTTTCGCCGTTCCCGGCCGGGCGTCCGGCCGCGACGCCCGACGCTCCGGAGGATGCTGCAACCGAGGGCGTTCGGGCACCGGCGCCTCCGGAAGGACGACTGTTGCTCGACCTCGAGCCCGAGCAACGCGAACCTCCAGCCGCGGCCGCATCCGTTTCGCGGCCCCCGTCCATCGCACCGGACCTGCGGCTTGCCGCGGATCTCTGCACGGATCTGGGTCGCTCCGCGAACGCGGACGAATTGCCCCCCCTGCTCGCCCGGACTGCGCAACTGCTGAACGCGAGCTGCGTCATCGTATGGGTACGCGACGGGACCGGCAACGCGCTCCGGCCAGCCATCGCCCACGGATACCCGGCGGCGGCACTGGCGCGGCTGGGCACGATACGCTGCGACAGCGACAACGTGACGGCTGCCGCCTACCGCGACGAACGCCTGCAGGTCATTCCGGGCGACGCGGACACCCCCGGCGCGCTCGTGGCCCCGCTCGCCTCTGCCGAGGACCGGGCCGGGGTCATGACGCTGGAAGTGAACGACGGGTGGGAGACCAGCGACGCCGTGCAGTCGACGGCGACCATCATCGCCGCGCAACTGGCCACCCTCGTTGCCGCCGACCCCTCGGGCTAGGAGTCTGCGCCGTAGGAACGGCGTAGACTGCTAGTCAGGCCCGGTTGGGCGGCAATCGGAGCCGCAGGCG
>JAGWAH010000005.1:12424-60676 GCA_021296515.1 Acidobacteriota bacterium
GTCAGGCCCGGTTGGGCGGCAATCGGAGCCGCAGGCGACGATTGTCGGGCTAGGAGTCTGCGCCGTAGAAACGGCGTAGACTGCTAGTCAGGGCGGACTCCTGGAGCGACCCTTCGAGAGGTCAGCCCCGGTCGCTAAACAGGACGCTCGAACGACACACCCCGCACAAGCACGGCCGAATTCTCGGGGTTCCTCAGAACAACGAAACCGGCACGGATCTTGATGGAGTGGAAGGTGGCCGCACGGAGCGTGCGGGATGCACCCATAACAGGCAGGCGCTGGCATCGCCGCATCCCGTATCGTTGGGCACTGACGCTCCGTTGCGGCCCCTTTGACTGCCTGCGCCTCCCGCGGACGGTCGGCGGGCGATATACTCTTCCCGTGACGACCGGCCTGACGCTTCCTCTCGACAACGCGGCGATTGAACGCATCCTTCCGCACCGCTATCCCTTTCTGCTGGTCGATCGCATCACCGAGTTCGAGCTCGACAAGCGCATCGTCGGCATCAAGAACGTATCCCTGAACGAACGCTACCTCTCCGACCGGCGCGGTAGATCGCCCACCGAAGCGGTGGCGCAGGTCGGCGCCATATTGATACTCGCCAAGTCCGAGAACCGCCAGAAGCTGCCGTTCTTCACCGGCATCGAGCGCGTCCGCTACCTGCGGCCCGTGCATCCGGGCGACGTGGTCGTGATCGAGGCCGAGGTCGTCCGGCTGCGGAGCCGGATGGGCCGCTTGAAGGGGTTCGCGCGGGTCGGCGACGACGTCGTCATCGACGGGACGATGACCTTCGCGCTGGGCACGCGCTGATCGACCCCACCCGCCGCGGGGATCCGTGTTCGGTTCCATCCGCCACCACGCCAGGAGCTTGCGCCCGGAGAACTGACTCCGTTGCTTTCTGCGGCGCAAGCTCCTAGAATCAGGCATGGGTGGGCGCAAGAGATCACGTGTGTCGAAAGCCCCGGTTCCGCGGCAGGAGCCGGCAAGCGGCGGACCTCCCTGGATCCTGATCGGCGGTCTGCTGGTTGTGGCCGTAGCGGCCGCGCTGGTGTTGCTTCCGTCGAGCAGCGACACCCCGGGCTCCCCGGACGGCGAGTTGGCCTCCGCCGCGTCCGAAACCGGTGACGAGAGCGTCCCGAGCCCGGAGCGGCCGGCTCCCCCACCGGCAGGAGAACCGACTCCGATCCCGGCGGCCGACGCGCCGTTGCCGCCGCTGCCCTTGGTGTCGAATCTCGTACCCCGTTCGCCGCAGGACATCAGGGACGCGTATATCTTCGCCGCGCAGAATCCCCACGTGCTCGAGTACGTGCCGTGCTACTGCGGGTGCGAGACTCGCGGCCACAAGCGCAACGCGGACTGTTTCGTGCAGTCGCGCAATCCGGACGGCAGCGTGCGCGAGTGGGACACCCACGGAATGGCCTGCATCGTGTGCATCGACGTCGCGCGTCACGCGATGCGGCTGCGGGCGTCCGGTGCGCGGGTCGAAGATGTTCGGGCCGCGGTCGAGTCCACGTACGCCGCCTACGAGCGGCAGACCCCGACGCCGCTGCCGCCGGCCCCGGCCAACTAGGGCCTGCGCCGCAGAAACGGCGTAGACTGCCAGTCCGGCAATCGGAGCCGGCGGCGACGCTTCCCGGGCCAGCCAACCCGATAGCCGTACGTCCGCAACCGCTCCCGGTGAACGACGGCGCGTTACCGCGCGTACTCGCGCGTACCGCGGTCGTGTTGGGGTTGCTATAATCGTCAGTGTCGTCCAGCGCCGCCCGACACACGTTTCCCTCCGATCTGCACGCCGCGCTCGCCGAGCTGTTCGAGACCACCCAGCTCCGGGGGGAGGGCGTCACTCTCGGCGCCAATCCCCACTTGAAACTGATGTTCGGCTTCCCGCCGGAAGTCGACAAGAGCGAGATCCGCCCCTTCGACGGCGACCGGTTCGTGCATCCCGAGGCTCGGCGGACCTTCGTGCAGCGACTGACGCGCGACGGCGCCGTGGCCGACTACCTGCTCCGGTTGCGTCGGGCCGACGACAAGCCGATCTGGGTCGAGGTCAACGCACACCTTGCCGTTCCGGGCGTACCCGAGCCGGCTCGCGTCGGGGCGCTGCTGCGCGACGTGAGCGAGCGGCGCAAGATGGAGGACCATGGCCGCGGCGTGTATCACGAGTTGCTGCAGTACGAGAAGCTGGCGGCGCTCGGCCAGACCGTATCGGGCGTAGCTCACGAGCTGAACAACCCGCTCGCCACCATTCTGACCTGGTCGGAACGCCTCGCCGGGCGCTCGGTCGACGCGCTGACCCGGCGCGGCATCGCGACCATTCTGAGCGAATCCGAACGTGCCGCGAAAATCGTCCGCAATCTGCTGACGTTCTCGCGCAAGCACCACACGACGCGCGGAAAGGTGGACCTGAACCTGGTGGTACGCGAGACGCTGTCACTCCGGACGTACGACCAACGGGTATCCAACATCACCACGATCGACGCGCTGGCGACGGGCCTCCCGCTGGTGTTCGCCGACGCGCATCAACTCAAGCAGGTGCTCCTGAACCTGGTCATCAATGCCGAGCAGGCCATGCTGTCGGCGAGCGGACGCGGCACCCTCATCGTCCGCACGTGGCACGAGGCCGCGGGCGGGTACGTGGTCCTGGAGATCAACGACGACGGTCCGGGCATTCCGGACGATGTGCGGCCACGCATCTTCGACGCCTTCTTCACGACGAAGTCGGCCGGGACGGGGACCGGGCTCGGCCTGACGGTCGCCAGCAGGATTGTCGAGGATCACGGCGGCAAGCTCGAGATGCAGTCGACCCCGGGGCACGGTGCCTCGTTCTACGTGCAGCTCCCGACCAGCACCGGGTTGCCGCGGCCCCGGGCGACGCCCGTACCGCGGGAGCAACCGGTTGTCGGACGAGGATCCGCGGTGCTCCTGGTCGAGCACGAGCCTGCGCTCGCAGAAGCCGTGCGCGATGCCCTGAAGGATGCAGGATTCCTGGTCGACGGCGCCCCGGATGGTCAAACGGCGCTCGAACAGGCACGGACTCGGACGTACGACCTGGTGATTTGCGACCTGAGGATGCCGCGGCTGGACGGACAGGCATTCTACCAGGCGGTCGCCGGCACGGTGCCGTCGCTCACGCGACGGATCGTATTCGTGACCGGCGACGTGGTCACGGCCGATGCCGAAGCGTTCCTGGAGGAGAGCGGCTGCCGCTGGCTGCGGAAGCCGTTTCGCCTGGCCGATCTCCTGCAGGTGGCGCGCGAGGTCAGCGCCTGACGGGCGATCGCGGCGCGGCCGCGGAGGGCCGGGCAGCCGCCTGCCGCAGGTCCGCCTTCGCCATCCTCATCTTCGGACGCGCGTGCAGAAGCGTCCCGTTCCCGGCGGCGGCCAGCGTCTCCTTGAACTGTTCCGGGGCCAGGTCGGGCGCGAGTTGCTCGCGCAGCTTCCGGATCGCTCGTGCGTGGAGCTGAGAGACGCGCGACTCGTTGACGCCGATCTCGGCGCCGATCTCCTTCATCGTCGCATCGCTGTAGTAATAGAGACCGATGATCGTGCGTTCACGACCCGGCAGAGCGGCAATGGCCGCGCGCACGCGGTTGTTGACCTCCGTCTCCTCGCAGACCTTGTCGGGGGTCGGCGATTCGGGCGGCGTCAGCACCGGCGGCAGATCCATGCCTTCGATGCTATCGGCGGTCGCCAGCGGCGAGGTCGACTCGATGATGTTGATCCGGTTGATCGTGCGGCCGAGCGCCGCTTCGTCCGTCCCGATGTGATTCGCGAGGTCGGCCAGCGACGGCTCGCCGCCGAGCTCGTTCCGCAGCTTCTCGCGCGCGGCTTCGAGCTCCCGCCGCACGCGCCGGATTCCGCGCGGCCAGGCGCCGCGACGCAGGGCATCGATCATCGCGCCGCGCACGCGCCGCTCGGCGAACGTCTCGAACTTGATGCCCCGTCCCTCGTCGAATCGTTCCACCGCGTCGATCAGGCCGAGCATCCCGTCCTGGACCAGATCGCCGAGATCGATCGAGTGCGGCATCGAGGCAGCCAGGCGCCGAGCCATCGCACCGACGAACGGGACACCCGCCTCGATGCGTTCCTGCTGTGTCTTGGTGCGCGTGTTGTTCTCCATGCCCGGTTCTAGGGCAATGACCGTGCCAACACGAAGACGCACGGACGCATGCCTTCATGCTTACCTGTAAGTCTAGTCTTATCAGTTGGTTACGCACAGACACGGCGGCGGGATGCTCCTCGCGCGGCGTGCGAACGGCGGCCGGAACCGTCATCGAGTTGACGGCTGACCGCGGCCGACCGTCAATGCCTTGACGCTGGCTGACCACGGGTCGGCCGATCCCGCAGCAGGCGCACCGATCGACCAGGAAACAGGTTGTTCTCAAGGGGTTTGCGTCTTGACCGCGGCCTCACCGAGCGTCAAAATACCGACACTTCCCCCGGCGAGCTGGACCACCGTGGCAGAACAAGAACGGCACCTGCTCCTCGTCGAGGACGAGGCGCCCCTGCGCGAGGCGACCGCCGAGCGGCTCGTCGAGCACGGCTATCACGTAACGGAGGCCGAGAGCGGGGAAGTGGCGCGGGACCTGCTGGCCGAGTTCGCCTTCGACATCCTCATCACCGACCTGCGCCTGCCGGGAATCGACGGCGCCGAGGTCGTCGAGATCGCTCTCGAGCGCTACCCGGAGATCGTCGCGGTGATGGTCACCGGCTACGGCACAGTGCAGGACGCGGTATCCGCCATCAAGCGGGGCGCGACGGACTTCGTCATGAAGCCGTTCCCGTTCGACCATCTGCTGCACATCCTCGCGACGGCGCTGGAGCAGCGGCGGCTCAAGTCCGAGAACGAGTACCTCCGCTCGCAGCTCCAGGAACGCTACCGGTTCGAGGGCATCGTCGGACGGAGCCGGCCGATGCGGGATCTCTTCCAGCTCCTCGAGACCGTTGCCGCCACGACGAGCACCATTCTGATCACCGGCGAGACCGGCACGGGCAAGGAGCTCGTGGCCCGCGCCATTCACCACAACAGCCCGCGCCGCCACCAGCACTTCGTGGCGATCAATTGCGGCGCCATCCCCGACGCGCTGCTCGAGGCCGAGCTGTTCGGCCACGTGCGGGGCGCGTTCACCGGCGCTTTCACCAGTCGGCCGGGGCGGCTCGAGCAGGCGCATCGCGGGACACTGTTCCTGGACGAGATCGGCACGATGAGCACCAGCCTGCAGGCCAAGCTGCTGCGGGCCCTGCAGGAGCGCGAGTTCGAGCGCGTCGGCGGCAACGAAACGCGGCGCGTCGACGTTCGGGTGATCGCCGCGACGAACAGCGATCTAGTCCGCCTGGTCGAGGAGGGCCACTTCCGGGAGGACCTGTACTACCGACTGAACGTGATTCCTCTGCATCTGCCGCCGCTGCGCGACCGTCGCGAGGACATTCCGCTGCTCGTGCAGGACTTCGTCGAGCGGATCGGAGCGGCGCAGACACCGCCACGGCGCGGTGTCGTCGTGTCGCAGAACGCGATGCGGCGGATGATGGCGTTCAAGTGGCCGGGCAACGTGCGGCAACTCGAGAACGCCGTCGAGCGTGCGCTGGCCCTGAGCCCGGGCCGGTCCCACATCGAGACGACCGACCTGCCGAGCGAGATACAGGCCGCGGCCGAAGGGCCGCTGGCCCCGGCCATCTCCCTCCCGGAGACCGGGCTGGACCTGCAGGACCACCTGCAGCGGATCGAGCGTGCGTTGATCGGCTCCGCGCTCGAGCGTACAGGGGGCAACAAGCAAAAGGCCGCGCAACTCCTCGGCCTGAAGCGCACGACCCTGATCGAGAAGACGAAACGATGGCTGTGAGCGTGGAGAATCGAGAGCGGGACGGGAGAGAGACCCAACCCCGGCGAACTCGCGGTCGGGAGTTTGCGCCGCAGGAGTCGCGCCAGCAAACTCCCAACGCGACCGTAAGATCCCGCCAGGAGTCTGCGCCGTAGAACGGCGTTGGACTCCTGGCGGGGACTGGTTGGGCGGCAACCGGAGCCGGAGGCGACGATTGCCGGGCTACGCAAAAACCCCGAGCGAGTCGAACGATCCCTTCAGCACGGCCGGGGAATCGTCGAACTTCAACCACTCCTCGATCATCGTCGCGTAGACGCGGCGGAAGTCGGTGGTCTTGATCAGGTTGCCGTCGTCGAGCTCGGTCAGGCTCGGATGCGTGCCGTAGAGCCCGCCCTTCACGTGGTTGCCGACGACGAACATCGGCGTCGCGGTGCCATGGTCCGTGCCGAGGCTGCCGTTCTCCTCGACGCGGCGCCCGAATTCGGTGAACATCACGATCGCCACGTCGTCCGCCCGGCCGATCCGCTTCAGGTCCTGCGTGAAGCCGCGCACCGCATCGGCGGTGTAGGCGAGGAGCCGTGCATGCGGATCCGCCTGGTGCACGTGCGTGTCGAACGAGTTGCCCTGGTACGCCACGTAGTAGATGCGCGTCGGCATCTCGGCGTGGATCAGCGAGGCCACCTGCCGCAACTGCCCCGACAGCCCGCCGATACCGTAATCGACCGGCGTCCGGTACGCGGCCGCGGCCTGGCGAACGAACTCGGAGCTCTCCGCGGCGTTCTGCGCCGTCCCGGCCAGGAACTCCAGGGTCGCGTTGCCCCGTGCACCGTCGGCGGTCATGCGCGCCAGCGCGTTCTTCTCGCTCTCGGCGCCCTCGCGGCGGAAGGTGCGCGGATCGTTGAACACGAGCGGCGAGTGGTGGCGGCTGCGGACCGCCAGCGACTGCCGGGTTGCCCTGCGCATCGTGGTCGTAGGCGCCGTCGGCCAGCCGTCCGAGCCAGCCGAGCGTCTCGCCGCCGTTGGGCACCCCGGTGTGCCAGTAGCCCATCGACGAGAAATGCGACAGGCTCGGGTTGTCGTAGCCGCAGCCGTGCACGACGGCCATCTCGCCGTCCTTGTACAGGCGTTCGAACCCGACCAGTGACGGGTGGAACCCGTAGCCGTCGTCGATCTCGATCACCTCGGACCGGGAAATGCCGATGGTCGGCCGGGCGCGGTAGTACTCGTCGTCGGCGAAGGGCACCACCGTGTTCAGGCCGTCGTTGCCGCCGGAGAGCTCCACCACCACCAGGATGCGCTCCGGGCTGGTCTCCATGCTCGTGCCCTCGAGCGCCCTGGCCGCCAGCGCGGCCGAGGTTCGGTTGAGCAGCATCGGCAGCGTCGCACCGACGCCCAGGCCGTACATGCCCTTGACCAGGAATTCACGCCGCGAACATCCACACTTGAATCGCGCCATCGTTGTCCCCCAACTCCCGCGGCTTTCAACGGCGAGCCGCCCGCGTGTCGCTTCGGCCCTTCACCTGCTCTCGCAATCAGGCCAGTTGATACTCCGGCGTGCTCAGGATCAGATAGAGCAGTGCGCGCAACGCCGCCTCGGTCTGCGGCGTATCCGACTCGATGCGGTCGCTCCCGAGCTCGTCGCGCAGGAAATCGACGAGCACGGCGCGGTCCGCGCCGCTCAGCTCGACGCGCAGGAAACGGCGAATCAGGTGGTCGACGACCGCCCCGGACTCCGCTACTCCCGCGTCCGACAGAAGTTGAACCATGTCCAGGTCGGCAACCCGCCGCGGGATCGGATGCAGCTTCTCGAACGCCATCACGTATCCCATGTACCCGCCGTAGCGCGTGTTGTAGTCCTCGTCGCGATCCACGAGCCGACTCGACTCGGCATCGCCCTGCTGCGTCGCCGCGGTGATGTTCATGCCGCGGGCGAGTCGCTCCTCGACCTGCCGGTAGATGCCCGGCACGACGCGGTCGGGCGCCCAGAACCCGTCGGTGTCGGGATACAGGACGGCGCGGAAGAGGTTGCCGCGCTGAAGGAGCGTCGCCGGGGTGACCCAGGTCCGCCCGCCGGCCCACCCCGCCACGTTCGGCGGATTGAACAGCGTCTGTCCGAGGCCGGCGACGAGGCGGTTGAAGTCGGGAATGGTGGGCAGCTCCGTCAGCCCCAGCTTGCGGTAAGTGGATACCACCAGGTGTACCGGGCTCTTGATCTGGGTGGCGTACGACGGCGGGCTGTAGAAATCCCGAGAGAGGAAGATCTTCGTCAACAGCGGCTTCAGGCCGTAGTCGGCGTCGCGCAACGTGGCCGCAAGCTCGGCCTGGACCGACTCGGCGAGCTCTTCGCGGACGAGGTAGCGGTAGAGCTTGCCGCTCACGAACTCGGCTGCGGCCGGCTGCTCCAGGATGATCCGGATGATGTCGCCGCCGTCGAACGGACCGTTTTGCCCGAGGAACGTCTTCTCGCCGAAGTCGTGCTGCTCGGCGTCGATCTTGAACTCCAGAGCGTCGTTGGTCCAGCCGGTGAACGCGCGCGCTCCCTCGCGAATGTCCTGCTCGGTGTAGTTGCCGACGCCGAGGCTGAACAGCTCCAGCAGCTCGCGGCCGAAGTTCTCGTTCGGGTGATCCTTGACGTTCTCGCCGTTGTCCAGATACACAAGCATCGCCGGGTCCCGGAGGATGCCCATCAGCAGCTCCTCGAAGCTCCCGTTGGCATTGGCGCGCAGCATCTCGTTCTGCTGCAGCATCATCCGCGTGTCGCGGACCTTCGTGTTGCCCGTCGCGAAGTGCCCGTGCCAGAAGAGCGTCAGCTTCTCCTCGAGGGGGCGCGTCGTGGTCAGCATCCGCTCACCCCACCAGGTCGCCAGGCGCTGGGTCTCGATGGCGTTCGCGCGGAGCCCGTAGAAGAACTTGTTCACCACCGGTTGCAGACGGCGCGACTCGCCCTCCGGCAGGACCGCCACGCCCATCGCCTCGCCCTGCTCCCGCCCGATGCGGACCGCCTCGGCCCGGCTCTTCGGGAACGGGTCCATGCCCGGATCCCAGATGGGAGAAGCGTCGAACGACCCGAGCGTGTCGGGATGCCGCTGGTAGTCGACCAGCCACTCGACCGCGGCGGCCGGCGTCATTCCGGCCAGGTGCTCCACCTCGGCCGGGGTCCCGCCGAAACCTGCACGCTCCAGCAGGTGGGCCGCCTTCTGGCGATCCCAGTCTCCGGCGGCGATCGGCGCGAGGTCGTTCTGCCACGAGGCCGGCCCGGCGCCGTCGCCAGCGGCCCCGCCGGGAGCCGCGCCGATCGTCAGCAGGAGTACCGCCAAGAATATCTGTCGTGCCACGGTGTTCCTCCGGTCTTGCCGAGCCCGGCCGCAACCGGCCTCCGGGCGCAGAGACCCGCATGATACGTCACCATGTACGCTTCGCCAACTGTCTGGTTACGGCAGCACGTCCAGCGTGTGATCGAGCATGCGGTCGCCGTCGAAGACCCAGCGCCCGGCGAACCGCCGGCCGCCGATGACCAGCGGCAGCCAATGGCGATCGTCCTCCCACATTTCGTCGAACGGAATGGCGTCGACGGCGAACCAGAACGGCTCGGCCTCGTCCGTCTCGACGGGGGTTCCGGCCAGATCCGCCGCGCGGTAGACGTGCACGAACGTCGAGTAGCCGTCCACGAACTGGAAGCCGTGCTGCCCCAGCTTCTCCAGATGGAGCGGCGTGACGCCCAACTCCTCGCGTACCTCGCGGACCGCGCACGCGTCGAACGACTCGCCTGGCTCCAATCGGCCGCCCGGCCCGTTGATCTTGCCGGCCCCGAGCCCCCGCTTCTTGCGGATCAGCAGGATGCGGCGATCCTTGACCACGAAGACGAGCGTCGCCGGATCGACGGCGCGCCAGCACGTCCAGTCGATTTCCCGGACGCGACGGACCGCCGCTCCGCGTTCAGGCGACGGCATCGCCAGCCGGCTCCAGAAAGTGCATCGCGATGATGCGCCGCAGGGCCTGGACGGACTCCGCCTGGTTGATGGCCGTCCGCAACTGCGAGCCGCCGTACAGCCCCTTCGTGTACCAGGAGCCGAGTGCCCGCAGCTTGTTGACGACCCACCGTTCGCGGCTGCGCGGGGGCCTCGCCCGGCGCGCCCGGGGCGGAGCCGTCCCGGGCGCCTGATGACGGAATCCGCGCGACTCGTCGACGCCCTCGCGCATCAGCAGATCGATGTAGTCGAGAAGGAAACGCCCGCGCTCCTCGAGCGACACCTCGGGCACGGATCCGTCCACGGCCAGCACGGCGGCCTGCTGGAAAATCCAGGGATTGCGCAGCGCGCCGCGCCCGACCAGAACGCCGGCCACGCCTGCGCGGGCGTGGTCGACCATCTGCTGGGGTGTGACGCAGTCGCCGCTGCCCAGCACGGGGATCGTGACCTGCTCGGCGACCGTCCGAATCAGCTCCCAGTCGGACTTCCCGCTGTAGGACTGCCTTGCGGTGCGCCCGTGTACCGCGACGGCCGCTGCCCCCGCGTCCTCCATTCTGCGCGCCATCGACGGAGCGTTGATGCTGCCGTCGTCCCAACCGGCCCGCATCTTGACCGTTACCGGGATGTCGACCGCATGGGTCATCGCCCGCACGATGCGGGCGGCGTGCGCCGGCTCGCGCATCAGACTGCATCCGGCGTTGTGCTTCGCGATCTTCGGAACCGGGCAGCCCATGTTGACGTCGACGATGTCCGCCTGCATCGCCTCGACGATCTGGGCGGCCGCAGCCATCTTGCCGGGATCGCCGCCGAAGATCTGGATCGATACGGGTCGCTCCGCTTCGGTGTACTCGGCGTACTCGAGCGTGCGGTCGATGCCGCGCACGAGCCCCTCGGAGCTGACCATCTCGGTGACCACGAGCCCGCACCCGCCGCGCGCCTTCACGAGGCGGCGAAAGGCGGTGTCGGTCATGCCCGCCATAGGGGCCAGAGCGTAGCGATGATCGAGTGAAACGGATCCGATTCTCATGAAACCCGGATCCATTCTAATGCGTCCGGCGCGTGGCGGTAGCTTCCCAGAGGGTCGGTTGGGCCGCCGAAGGCGCCGGCGTGCCAGGGGTCGCGGCTGGGCAGGGAAAAGGGGCGCGGGGCCCGCGGCAGCCGCTGCCGGGACCCCGCTTCCGAGCGCCGAATGCTGCGAACGACGACCGGCTGCCAAGGAACAGCCGGTCCCGGCGCCGACCTACTGCGCGGCCGACTCCAACATCGCCGAGGCGGCGTACGCGGTGACGGCCGTCACCGCCGGCGCCGCGTCGGCCGGGTGGTGCGGAGACGTGACGCTCGTCCAGGCGCCCTGCGCCAGCGCACGGACCGCCTCCAGGCTCGTCTCGGGAACCGCCACCTCGAAGGTCAGGTACCGCCCCGCTTCGTCGGCCTCCACGAAAGTCGCCCGCAACAGGAAGCGGTTGCTGCCCCACAGACCCGAGCCGTCATCCGGCATCGCGGAACGGATCCCGTTGGCCTGGCTGTCGTATCCGGACCACGTGATGACGATGGGCGCGCCGGTCTGCGCATCCGCGACCGCCGCGAGGCCCGCCGGGGAAGCCACGCGCGAACGGACCCGCAACATGCCGGTTGCCTCATCGAGCGAAACCAGCTCGCCGTCCCAGCGATAGGTCGCGCCCGCGGACGGCGACGGCCGGCGCTCCGGCGACGGCACGTACGCGTTGACGGCCATCACCGATCGGACCTTGCCCGCCGGATGATGCGGCGACGTCACGCTCGCCCAGGAGCCGCGCGTCAGCGACCGCACCGTCGCCAGGCTCTCCGCGGGCACTCTGGTCTTGAAGGTCAGGTAGCGCCCCGCTTCGTCGGCTTCCACGAGAGTCGCCCGCAACAGGAAGCGGTTGCTGCCCCACAGACCCGAGCCGTCATCCGGCATCGCGGAACGGATGCCGCTCGCCCGGCTCTCGTAGCCGGACCAGGTGATGACGATGGGTGCCCCGGACTCCGCACCGGCCACCGCCGCCAGACCCGCCGGCGAGGCCACGCGCGACTTCACGGTCAGCGTGCCGGTCGATTCGTCGAGCGAAACCAGCTCGCCGTCCCAGCGATAGGTCGCGCCCGGCAGCGGCGCCGGCCGGCGCTCCCGCAGCGGCACGTACGAATCGACCGCGAGCACGGCGGGAGACCCGTCCGACGGGTGGTGCGGCGATCGCACGCTCGCCCAGGAACCGCGCGTCAGCGACCGCACCGTCGCCAGGCTCTCCGCGGGCACTTTGGTCTTGAAGGTCAGGTAGCGTCCGGTTTCGTCGGTCTCCACGAACGCCGCTCGCAGCAGAAAGCGGTTGCTGCCCCACAGACCCGAATCGTCGTCCGGCATCGCAGCGCGGATCCCGCTCGCCCGGTTCCCGTAGCCGGACCAGGCGATGACGATCGGCGCTCCCGACTCCGCACCGGCCACCGCCGCCAGACCCGCCGGCGAGGCCACGCGCGACTTCACAGTCAGCGTGCCGGTCGACTCGTCGAGGGCCAGCAACTCGCCGTCCCAGCGGTAGCTCGCGCCCGGCAGGGGAGCCGCCCTGCGCTCCCGCAGCGGCACGTACGCGTCCACGGACAGCACCGCGGGCGACCCGTCCGACGGATGGTGCGGCGATGTCACGCTCGCCCAGGAGCCGCGCGTCAGCGACCGCACCGTCGCCAGGCTCTGCGCGGGCACCGCCGTCTCGAAGGTCAGATAGCGGCCCGTATCGTCGGCCTCGACGAACGTGGCCCGCAGCAAGAAGCGGTTGCTGCCCCACAGGCCCGAACCGTCATCCGGCATCGCGCTGCGGATTCCGCTCGCCCGGCTCTCGAAGCCCGACCAGTTGATGACGATGGGCTGGCCCGACTTCGCGCCGGCCACCGCGGCCAGACCGCCCTGCGACGCCACGCGCGACTTCACCGTCAGGGTCCCCGTCGCCTCGTCGAGTGAGACCAGCTCGCCCTGCCAGCGAAAGGTCGCCCCGCGCTGCGGCGCCGGGCGCCACTCGGGAGACGGGCTGTAGGCTGCGATCGCCAGCACCGGCGCTTCCGCCTCCGCCGCGGCGCGGGTCGTCGTGGCCCTGATCCATGCGCCGCGCTTCAACGACCGCATCTTCCCGAGGCTCTCGGTGGGCAGCGACGCCTTGAAGGTGAGATGCTCGGCGCCGTCATCGACTGCCACGAACCGCGCCGGAAGCAGGAAGCGCGCGGACTCTGCCGCTTCCTCCTCAGCCGCAGCGTCGGCGGCGACCGTGTCGGGCTCGACCGCCTCCTGCGCTTCCACGGGCTGGAGATCCGCGCCGCCGTAGGGCGCCGCCATGCGAATTCCGTTCGCCCGGCCCTCGGCGCCCGACCAGGTAATCAGGATGCGGTCGCCGGCGTGCGCCTCCTTCAGCGACGCCAGCGCGTCCGGATCGGCCGCCGGCGACTTCACGGTCACCGTTCCAGCGGCTTCGTCGAGCGCCACGAGCTCGCCGTGCCAATGGTAGGTCGCCTCCGGGTTCGGCGCTGCCGTCGCGGTCGCCGCCGCGCCGACCACGCACGTCAGGAGGGCGGCCCACCACCTGATCGCGCAGGTCGGGGCGGGCATCCCTCGTCGAGCTCCTGTCTGGTTCTGCATCACACTACTCCTTGAATCGCCACCGCAGATCCGAGTCGCTGCCGCGTAGCGCGTGGCACAAGCCATCCGGTATCGCCCGCCGCCGTCCCGCACCGGAACGACGTAGGGCGACTGCCGGGGCAGGTCCGTCAACGGACCCGCGCTCCATCAACGCGCCGCTTCCAACATCGTGTTGGGCGACGCACGCCGAATGAAGACTGGCTTTGGGAGTAGCCGTCTACATGGAAGGACGGGCACTGACCGTCTGCCCGCTATAAGCATTATGAGTACGCGCGTTGCCGGGGTCAAGCCCAAAATCGCGGAAGGTCGAGAAAACTCTGCAGGGGCGGCTGGACAGGAGCGGGACCAGCGGCGGGCATCTCGATCACGCGGGCAGCCGTATCGAGGGCCGCGGCCAGCCTTGACAACGTCGCAGCCACCTCTATAATGGAATTACTGCCAGATTGTTCGTAGCCTGCCTTCCCGAAAATGGCTTCTCCCAGGCCGTTAAGGGTGCTCCGGTTCGAAGCGTGTAGCGATTGTTGGCGCCCGAGCGCCCCCCGACTGCCAGTGCACGGGGATCCAGGGAGGCATCGTACCGGCCATCCTGCGGGCGCCGTCGTCCAAACCCGTCAGGAGGGCAACGATGTCGACCAAACCACCAGCGGATCCGGCCATGGAGCGGGGAGTCAACCCGGTTCGCCCCGCAACCGCGCCCACCCCCCGCAAGCCCGCCGCTCCGCCCCCGAAGTCGTCGGGGTTCCAGCGGTTCCTGCTTCAGTTTCTATTGCTGGTGATCGCCCTCGGCGGCGCATTCGGCACCGGCTATCTGGTCAACGCCAACGAGATGCAGCTCGATCGGAGCGACCTGCTGCAGCAGCAGTTGGACGCGCAGGAGCGCATTCTCGCGCTCGAGCAGCAGATCGCCGAGCTTCGGGAGACCCGGGAGAGCGGCAACCGCGTCGAGCTGGATCTGACCGAGGTGTTCGAACCGATTCGCGAGGCGGTCGGACGAATCGCGCTGGTGAGGATGGGCGAGATTTCGCGTGAGATCACGACCGAGCTCACGAGGCTGGTGGAAGCCGACCTCCCGGCGCTCGACGATTCCGCGAACGCCACCGGCGCCGCGGCGCCGGGCGCCATGCGGGGCGGGATCGACAACGGCGGCGCCGCGGGCCCGGCGTCGGAGCCGGAGGCGGCGTCCGCGGCCGGCGAGCCTGTCGTGCCGCAGAGCGGCGGCAGTCCCGATTCGCTGCAGCCGAACAGCGCCGCTTCCGGTCCGGCCGCCCGCCCCCGGCCGGCTGTGGAGCTCGCGGGCAGCGAGTCGGAGAACGCTGCGCCGCCCCCGGTGACGGCAGTGCCGGCGGCCTCGCTCTCGGCACCGGTGAACGAGTCGCCGGCGGACGCCCTCGGACGGCCGGCGGCTGCGGAGGAGCCGGCCGCCGGAGAAGCCTCGCGTTCGGAAGCCCCGGGACCGCCGGGAGGCGGGTCGGGGACCGAACCGGAGAACCGCTCCACGCAGGCGAAGGCGACCGACGTCGCCGAGCTGTTGGAGACGGCTCGACCGCCGGGGCTGGCAGGCGCCGTTCCGACTACCGAACCGTGAAGGTTTCCGCTCTCAGGACCGGCAGGCCGCGACTCACGGCAGTCCGACCGTGAGCGCGGCTTGCCGGCCGGTCGTCCCCGCCCCCACCCGTCCGCCGTCCAACCGCTCGCTTCCTCACGTTGATTCGATTCACTCGCCGCCGTCCGCGAGCCTCGCCGCCCGAACCACCTGGTAGTCGTCGAACGCCTGCCTGACCCCGTCGTCCTTCCAGTCGAAGTCGGCCTCAACACGCAGGCGATCCAGGTACCTCGCGTATTCCGCGAGGCGGCGGTCGTTGAACACGTTCTCGGAGATCCTGTCCCGAACCTCCTCAAAGGGTGTCGGTTCGGGCTGCGTCCGGGTCTCGAGCTTCAACACCTGGTAGCCGAGCGACGTGCGGATGGGCTCGGTGACGTCGCCGACGTCGATCCTGTCAAGCGCGTCCAGCAGCGTGCCGCTGAGCAGCGACACGTCGATCGGACCGATCAAGCCGCCGTTCGCCTTCGACGCGGCGTCGGACACGGCAATCGCGATCAGCTCGAACTCCTCTCCGTCGAGCACACGCTGCCTGGCCTCTTCCGCGTCCCGCCTGGCCTGATCGTCGGCGGCGACGCCCGCACCGCCGAGGCCCTCCGGCACGCGAATCAGAATCTCGCGCATGGTCACCGTGGCCGGCGCCGTGTACTGGGCGATGTTGGCCTCGTAGTGCTCGCGCGCCTCCACCTCGGTGAGCGTGACCGTTCCCAACACCTCGATCTGCTGGACCTGGTTGATCAGGATCTGGCGTTCCATGACACGCCTCAGGTCATCCAGGGTCATTCCCTCCGACTGGGCCAGGGCGTCGTGGAACTGTTCCTCAGTCTCGAATCCGTTCTCGGCCATGAGGTCGCCGAGGATCTCGTCGAACTGCTCGTCGGTGAACTGGTAGCCGAGCTCCCGCGCCCGCTGGATCAGCAGCAGCTCGTCGACGGCGCCGGAGATCACCTCGGGCGTCAGCTCCCGCAACGCCTGGACGAGCTCCGCATCGTTGCGCGGCTGCAGACCGCGTTGGCGTATCAGGCCGATCTGCCGCTCCTCCAGCTCGGTCTGCGTGATGATGTCACCGTTGACCTTGACGAGAATGCGTTCCAGGACGAGGCCCGTCGCCGTGTCGGGAGACGTCCCGCCCAGCGTCTGCGCCGCCGCGGGGGCGGGGGCGGGCCCCCCCCCATCCACACCGTGTCGACATCTTCTGCATCATGGTTCCTCTCCCCGGCACCGGGGCCGTTGCTGCAAGTGTAACCGTCACCCGGCATTGCCGAGATCATCGAGCCAGGCGTTGACCCGCGCCAGCAGGTCGAGATCCCCTCCCACGGCCGGCGATTCGGCGGCGCCGTGCCGGCGCCCCGAGGCCTGCGGGCCGCCGGTACTACCGGCGGCATCGAGATCGAGCCGCAGGACTCCGGCCGGCGTCAGGGCGAGACCCGGACGCGAGCGCACGAGATCGACCACACGCCCCGGATCGATCCGGGCATCGCCCCCGAATCTTATGACGAGCCGCGACGCTTCCCGGTCGATCGCCTCCACGCCGAGGCGGCTCGCTCGCACCCGCGCGCGGCCGTACTCCGCGAGGCGGACCAGAGACGGGTGCAACGGTCCGTAGCGGTCGCTCACTTCTTCGAGGGCCGCCGCCAGCGCCGGCTCGTCGGCCGCGGTGGCGACCTTGCGGTACACGGCGAGCCGCTGATCGGTTTCCGCGACGTAGCCCTCGTCGATCCGCAGATCGATACCGAGACTGATGCGCGCCCGGCGCTCGTCGCGCACCTCCTCCCCCTGCAGCTCGCGGACGGTCTGCTCGAGCAGCTTGACGTACATGTCGAAGCCGATCGCTTCGATGTGTCCGCTCTGCTGTGCGCCCAGGAGGTTGCCGGCCCCGCGAATCTCCAGGTCGAGGGCGGCGACGCGGAAGCCGCTGCCGAGCTCGCTGAACTCGCGGATGGCCGAGAGGCGCTGCCGCGCCACCGGGGACAGGGTGTTGTCGGCCGGGACGACCAGGTACGCGTAGGCGCGGCGGTCGGAACGACCGACCCGCCCCCGCAACTGGTAGAGCTGGGCCAGGCCGTAGCGCTCCGCATGGTTGACGATGATGGTGTTCACGTTCGGGATGTCGAGACCGTTCTCGATAATCGTGGTCGCGACGAGGATGTCGTACTCGTGGGCCACGAAGGCCACCATCGTCTTCTCCAGCGCCATCTCGCTGGTCTGGCCGTGAGCGACGGCGAGCCGCGCCTCCGGCACCAGTCGCCCGATCAGCCCGGCGATCGAGTCGATCGACTCCACGCGGTTGTGCACCACGTAGACCTGTCCGCCGCGGTCGAGCTCGGTGCGGATGGCCCGCGCGATCACCTGCGGATCGAACCGCACCACGCTGGTCTGGATCGCCATGCGGTCCTTCGGCGGCGTCTCGATGACCGACATGTCCCGGATTCCGGCCAGCGACATGTTGAGGGTGCGCGGAATCGGCGTCGCGGTCAGGGTCAGCACGTCGACATGGCGTCGCATCTGCTTGATGCGCTCCTTGTGGGCCACCCCGAAGCGCTGCTCCTCGTCGACTATCAGCAGTCCGAAGTCGCGAAACTTCACGTCCCTGGACAGCAGGCGATGGGTCCCGACGATCAGGTCCACCTTGCCCGACTCCAGGTCGGCGACGGCCGCCTTCTGCTCGGCGCGGCTCAGAAAGCGGCTGAGCACTGCGACGCGGACCGGAAACGACGCGAAGCGCTCGCGGATGGTCTCCCCGTGCTGGAAGGCGAGGACCGTCGTCGGGGTCAGCACCGCCACCTGCTTGCCGTCCATCAGGGCCTTGAACGCCGCCCGCAGGGCGACCTCGGTCTTGCCGTAGCCGACGTCGCCGCACAGGAGCCGGTCCATCGTCGACGGCTGCTCCATGTCCCGCTTGATGTCCGCCAGGGCGGTCTGCTGATCGGGAGTCAGCTCGTACTCGAACGCCGCTTCGAACTCCTCTTGCCAGTGCGTGTCGGCGCCGAACGCGTGACCGGGCAGCGCCTGCCTGGCCGCGTACAGCTTGAGAAGCTCGTCCGTCATGTCGCGCATCGACTTCCGGACGCGCGTCTTGGCCTTCTCCCAGGTCGTTCCGCCCAGCCGATCCAGCGTCGGGTGGGCGGAGCCCGTGTACTTCTGCAACAGATCGAGCTGCTCGACCGGCACGAACAGCTTGTCGCCGCGGGCATAGCGAAGCTCTACGAACTCGTGGCGTCCGCGCGCCTCGGGAACGGTGAGTTGCCGCAGACCGACGAACTCGCCCACCCCGTGGTCGACGTGCACGACGTGATCGCCGACCTTCAGATCGCGGAAGTCCGAGAGGAAAGACCTCGCGACCGCGCGTCGCTGATGGCGAACGACGTGCTCGGCTTCGAAGAGATCGGTCTCGGCGTAGATTTGCAGCCGCGCCGCGGGCAACCGGAATCCGCGGGAGAGAACGCCGGTGGCGACCAGCACCGTCGCGGATGTCGTCTCCTCCGCGCCTTCGATCGGAACGCCGACCAGTCCGTGCTCACCCAACAGCTCCACGATGCGCTCGGCGCGGCCTGCGGTCTCGGCGACGAATACCTGTACGTCCTGCCGGTCGCGCGCGCGCTCGACGTCGGCCACCCAGTCGCGGAGCCGCCCGCGGAACTCCACCGCCGGCTGGCAGGCCACGTGCCGGTGGCCGGGGGGCGCCGCACCCTCCGGCAACGTCTCGTCGATCTCCAGCGCGTCCAGCGTCGCGGCGCCGGCGAGCCAAGCGGCCGCCTCCCCGTCGTCCACCTGCAGCGTCGCCGGAGGCGGCGCCGGATCGTCGCGCGCGACGGCGTCCGCGTGGCTCGCCCGAATCTGCTCTGCCGCCTGTCGCAGGCGATCCGTGACCTCCGCCGGTTCGGCCACCACGAAACGGGCCGACGCGCAACGGACGTAGTCGTCGAAGGTCCCGCTACGATCCACCGCGGGCTCGTCGTCCGCCGGTTCGCCGCCCTCTGCGACGCGCTCGAGCTGTTCCGTCAGGGGCCGGACGGCCACGTGGTCCAGGGAAGCCACCGAACGCTGCGTCGCCGGATCGAAGCGGCGGAGCGACTCGATGTTGTCCCCGACGAACTCGGCCCGGATCGGGAAGGCTTCCCCCGCCGGAAACATGTCGACCACACCGCCGCGTCCGCAGAATTCCCCGTGGGCCTCGACCGGGTCGCGGCGCGTGAACCCGGCGTCCACGAGTCGATCCGCCAGGTCCACCGGGGAGCACGAGCCGCCGAGCCGGAGATCCACGGCTGCGAGCAGGAGCCGGTCCGGCGGGCTGAGGCGCGGCAGAAGCGACACCGCCGAGGCGACGACGATCCGCGCCTGGCCGAGGGCCAGCGCCGCCAGGGCCCGCGCGCGGGAGGAGGCAACGTCCAGGTGCGGCGTCATGCCGCGGTACGGGTCCACCTCCGGCGACGAGAACGGAAGCACGCCCCGTTCGGCATCGCCGCGCGCGAGCCCCTCGAGCCCCGCCAGGAAGAACCGGGCATCGGCCGCCATCCCGTCGACGTCCGCATCCCCCGGAACCACGACCACCACCGGCCCGCCGCCGGCGAGCACGGCGGACGCCAGGGCCTGCGCCGGGGGGGTCAGACCGCTGATCGACCCGCCGGAGGACGAGCTGCCCGCCAGGCCGGCGCGGGCGGCCGCGTCGTGGAGCAGGGCGCGAAGCGTCAGCGACGCGGTGGTCGGCGGCAAGGTGGTGAAATGGCGGCGCGGAATCGACGCCGAACCCTTGATTCTAGGAGTCTGCGCCGCAGAACGCAACGGAGCGGGTTCTGCGGCGCAGATTCCTGGGGTAGGGGCTGGGACGGCACACGGCGCATTGCGACGGGTTCGGCGGCCCTATCTGCTCATGGGATGCGGCGCGAGGCGGACGCCCGAACTGAACGACCACCGGTGACGGGGGCGGTAGATCCCGGCGTCCTTCGTATGGGACTTCACGCGGAACGTGTGGAGCAGCCGATGATAGTCGTACTGCAGTCCGTTGCGCGTGTGCGCCGCCACGTCGAGCTTGTAGGTTCCTTCGACGAGATCGAGGCTGTCGATGTCGAAGATCACCTCGCCGGAGCCCGACAGCTCGACCGGCTCGAACTCCTCGATGTCCGTGTTCGTGCCGTAGCAGCACACTCCCTCGGCATTGAAGATGCTGATCCCGAACACGAAGTCGCGCACCGGCTCGGGCGTGCTCACCCCGAGCCGGATCGCGAGCCGGTCGCCGCTCCGGAAGACGTGCGCTTCGGCTCCGTCGCGTTCCAGGGCGACGCGGTCGATGCGCACCGGGCCGGCGCCCCAGCGACCCTGCGCGGCCTGGAACATGTCGGTGGGCGGCTCCTCCGTGACCACCGGCAGGTCCGTAGAGCCTTCCGGCGTGTCATCCGCCCCGGCGCCGGACGCCTCGGTGGCCGCCAGCGCCTTCCGGTCCGCCGAGGCGAGCGCGTGCTCCTCGTTGCTGGCGATGTCGGTCGTGTAGGTGTGCACGACGCGGCGCGGGTCTCCCTGACCGCGGATGCGTCCGGCATCCACCCAGACGGCTTCGTCACAGTAGCGTTGGACCAGGCCCAGTCCGTGCGTTACCAGCAGAATCGTCTTGCCGCGGCGCTTGAACTCGCTGAACTTGTCGAGGCACTTCAGGCTGAAACCCTCGTCGCCGACCGCGAGCACCTCGTCGATGAGCAGCACGTCCGGGTCGACGTGGACCGCCACCGCGAAGCCGAGCCGCATGTACATGCCGGAGGAATAGGTCTTTACGGGCGAATCGATGAAGTCCTCGACCTCGGCGAACTCCACGATCTCGTCGAATCGCCTGGCGATCTCGCGTTTGGTCAGTCCCAGCATCACCCCGTTGATGAAGATGTTCTCGCGGCCCGAGATCTCCGGGTGAAACCCGGCCCCGAGCTCGATCAGGGCCGAGATCCGCCCCCGCACGTCCACCTTCCCGGTGGTCGGCTTGGTGATGCCGGCCACCAGCTTGAGCAGCGTGCTCTTGCCCGAGCCGTTGCGTCCGATCAGGCCGACGGTGGCGCCCGGGGACACGTCCAGCGACACGCCGTCGACGGCCCGCAGCACCTCGCTCGGCTCGAGCTCGCTGGCCAGGCTTCCCTTGAGCAGGGCGCTCTTGAGCGTGGAGAACTGCCGGCGGTACGCGTACCGCCGATACAGCTTCGTCACGTCCCGCAGCGCGATCACCGGGTCGGTCACACTTCCTCCGCGAAAGAGTCCCGCAACCGATCGAAGAGCGCGAAGCCGGCCAGGAACAGCGCGACGCCGCCCAGCGCCAGCGCGAGCAGCCACTTCCAGTGCCCGAACGGTCCGTCGAAGAACAGGATCTCCTGGTACGAGATGGCGATATGGGCGAAGGGGTTGACATCCATGAGCACCTTGCCGGCGGGCGGCAGGCCGCCGATGGAGGGCCCGCGCGACGTGACCATGGTCCACGGGTAGAGAATCGGCGTCGCGAAGAACCAGAGGGTCAGGAGATTCCCCAGCAGGTCCTTGATGTCCCGGAAGTGCACCGTGAGCGCGGCCAGCATCAGGCCGAATCCGAGCGTGAGGATGAACTGCACGGCGACCACGGCCGGAAACCACAGCAGCTCGGTGAATCCGGGCGGCGTCGCCGAGAACAACGCGAGCGCTATGAACAGGATCGGCAGCGCCAGAAAGAAATGCACCATGTTGGCCAGCACGGCCACCACCGGCAGCACCTCGGCCGGGAAGAGCACCTTCTTGATCAGGTTGCCGTTGGCGAGCAATGCGTTGGACGACTCCGTGAGCGCGGAGGTGAACCACGTCCACGGCAGCAGGCCGCAGAAAAGAAACAGCGCGTAGTTGTCCTCGACGCCGTCGAAGCGGGACGGAAGCACGACGGAGAAGACGAAGGTGTACACGAGCAGCAGCAGCAACGGGTTGGCGAACGACCAGAAGAACCCCAGCACCGAGCCCCGGTACCGCGCCTTGAGCTCACGCACGACCAGCGTCTGAATCAGGACGCGATACCCGAACAGCCGCCACAGATTATTCAGCATGGGCCTCGATCAGTACGACCGTCACGTTGTCCGGCCCGCCCGCGTTGTTGGCTCGTCGCACCAGCTCGTCGCAGGTCTCGTGCGACGGTCGATCCACTCGGAGCGCCTCGGCGATTGCCCTGTCCGCTACGACCGTCGACAACCCGTCCGAGCAGAGCAGGATCCTGTCACCCTGTTCGAGCGCGAGGGCGGAAACCTCGACTTCGAGGTCGGTACCGCCGGAAATAGCGCGCGTCACGACGTGCTTCCAGGGATGTCGCCGCGCCTCCGCCGCCGTCAGCCGCCCGGCCCGCACCTCTTCCTCGACCCAGGAATGGTCGCTGGTGAGCTGTGTCAGATGTCCTGCGCGCCACCGGTAGGCGCGGCTGTCGCCGACGTGCGCGAGGGTGATGTCCCCGGCCTCGGAGAGCAGCGCCACGGCGGTCGTGGCCATGCCCTGGAGAGCGGCGTCCTCGGCGATTCGGGCGGCCAGCAACCGATTCGCCTCGACCAGGGCGGCCCCCAGGCGGTCGCCAGCGCTACCCTTGCCGCCGAGGGCCGGAGCATGCCCGGCGGCGGCGGAAGGGGTTGCCGCAACGAATCGTTCGACCTCCTGGACCACGAGACGGGATGCGATCTCGCCTGCCACGTGGCCGCCCATCCCGTCGGCCACGATGAAGAGGCCGAGGTCCTCCCGGGTGCAGAAGCTGTCTTCGTTGGCCTCGCGCCGGCGGCCTGGATCGGTTCGGGCGGCGCAGGTCAGTCGCATCTGAAACCAGAACACCGACACCGGATGCCGGCCACGCATCTGGCGGCGCGCCCAGCGGCCGGGGTCAGTCGCCGCGAATCATCGCTTGCCCGCGGCTCGCATGCCGATGCGGCGGGCCACCTGCAGGCGGGACAACGACTTCAGCAGCGCTATCCGCGCCCGCTCGAAGTCGACGTCGCCGGACGTCGTCGCGAGTCGCTCCCGGGCGCGACTCGCGGCTGCCTCGGCACGCTCGAGGTCGATCTCGTCAGCGCGCTCCGCCGTCCGCGCGAGAATCCGGATCCGGTCGGGCAGAATCTCCGCGAAGCCGAACGCGGCGTGCAGCCAGGTCTTCTCGGACCCCCGTCGGAACCAGATCTCACCGACCTGGAGCGTCACGAGCAGCGGCGTATGTCCCGGGAGCACGCCCAGGTAGCCCTCGGCTCCCGGAAGGCGGGCTTCATCGACCGTCTCGTGGACGATCGCGCGATCCGGGGTCACGATCTCGATGGTCAGGTGCGACGGCAGCGGCATCGGTTCCGGGCTCCGGCTACGCGGCCGTCGACTGCGCTTCGGCGTTGGCGACCGCTTCCTCGATCGTGCCGACCATGTAGAACGCCTGCTCCGGCAGGCTGTCGTGCTTGCCCTCGACGATCTCCTTGAAGCCGCGGACTGTCTCGGCGATCGGCACGTACTTGCCTTCCTTGCCGGTGAACTGCTGCGCGACGAAGAACGGCTGCGACAGGAACTTCTCGATCTTCCGGGCACGCGACACGGCCAGCTTGTCGTCCTCCGACAGCTCGTCAATCCCGAGAATCGCGATGATGTCCTGGAGGTCCTTGTAGCGCTGCAACACCTGCTTCACGGAGCGCGCGACGCTGTAGTGCTCCTCGCCGATGACCCGCGGGTCGAGGATGCGCGACGTCGACGCGAGCGGATCGACCGCCGGGTAGATGCCGAGCTCGACGATGCGGCGCGACAGGTTCGTGGTCGCGTCGAGATGAG
This sequence comes from Acidobacteriota bacterium, assembly GCA_021296515.1. Classification (GTDB taxonomy): domain Bacteria; phylum Acidobacteriota; class Vicinamibacteria; order Vicinamibacterales; family UBA8438; genus WTFV01. The sequence goes on from JAGWAH010000005.1 coordinate 36,224, forward strand.
CGAACGTGGTGGCCGGCGCCGGGTCGGTGTAGTCGTCCGCGGGCACGTAGATGGCCTGCACCGACGTGATCGAACCCTTGCGCGTCGAGGTGATGCGCTCCTGGAGCGCGCCCATCTCCGTCAGCAGCGTCGGCTGGTAGCCCACCGCGGACGGCATCCGGCCGAGCAGCGCCGAGACCTCCGAGCCCGCCTGCGTGAAGCGGAAGATGTTGTCGATGAACAGGAGGACGTCCTTGCCCTCGGCGTCGCGGAAGTACTCCGCGACAGTCAATGCGCTCAGACCGACCCGCAGCCGCGCACCGGGCGGCTCCGTCATCTGGCCGTAGATCAGCGCGGCGCGCGACTTGTCGGGATCGTTCAGGGTGACGACGCCGCTCTCCTGGAACTCGAGCCAGAGGTCGTTCCCCTCGCGCGTCCGCTCGCCGACGCCGCCGAACACGGACACGCCGCCGTGCTTGAGGGCGATGTTGTGGATGAGCTCCTGGATGATGACCGTCTTGCCGACGCCGGCTCCGCCGAAAAGCCCGATCTTGCCCCCCTGCAGGTACGGCTCGAGCAGGTCGATGACCTTGATCCCGGTCTCGAACATCTTGAGCTCGGTGGACTGATCCTCAAGGCTGGGCGCGGCGCGGTGAATCGGCCAGCGCTCCTCGGCCTGCACGGGCCGATCGGGAAAGTCGACCGGGTCGCCCAGAACGTTGAGCACGCGGCCGAGCGTCTGCGGCCCGACCGGCATCGAGATCGGCGCCCCGGTGTCGACGGCGGCCATGCCGCGCTGCATCCCGTCGGTGGGCTTCATCGCCACGGCCCGGATGCGCCCCTCTCCGAGGTGCTGCTCGACTTCGGCGATCACGTCGACCCGCTCCCCGCCTTCCGAGTCCGACTTGATCTCCAGGGCGTTGTAGATCGGGGGAAGGTAACCGCCCTCGAACTCGACGTCGACCACCGGGCCGATCACCGCCACGACCCGCCCGATCTTCTTCTTACCCGCGTCCGCCATCGTCCGGCTCCCCCGATCCGTGGTTGTCCAGTCCCAGACCGTCGTGCGTGCCTACAGCGCCTCGGCGCCCGACACCACCTCGATCAACTCGCGCGTGATCGCGGCCTGTCTCACCTTGTTCATGTGCAGCGTCAGCCCGTCAATCATCTCGCCGGCGTTCCGGGTCGCCGCATCCATCGCCGTCATGCGGGCCGCGTGCTCGGCGGCCGCCGACTCGAGCAGGGCGCGGAAGAACTGCGTCTCCACGTGGTGTGGAAGCAGGTCCGAGAAGATGCGCTCCGCCGGCGGCTCGAAGAGGTAGTCCGCCGACACCGCGTCGTTCTCCTCGCCCTCGGATGCGTCCAGCGCCGGGATCGGCAGCACCTGGTCGACGACGACCTCCTGCTGCATCACGCTCTTGAACTCGTTGTAAAGGATCGACACCCCCGACGCCGCCCCCGACGTGTACTGGTCGATCGCGGTTTCGGCCATCGCCTCCGCATGGCCGTACCGCAGATCGTTGAAGAGGTTCACCATTTCGAAGCGGATGTCGACGCCGCGGCGCACGAAGAAGTCGCGCCCCTTACGGCCCACCAGCCCCATCGCGACCTTGCGATCGGACTCGACGGCGAAGGTGGCTCCCTGTCGAATCAGATTGGAGTTGAAGCTGCCGCACAGACCCTTGTCGGCCGTGACCAGGAACAGCAGGGTCGGCGCCTCGGGCGCCACGGGCGGCGCCAGCAGCGGATGGGCGGCCGCTTCTCCCGTTCGGGTCGCCAGGTCGCTCAGCACCCGTCGCATCAACTGCGCGAACGGACGGGCGCCGACGATGCGATCCTGGGCCCGGCGCAGCTTCGACGCGGCGACAGTCTTCATCGCCTTCGTGATCTGCTCGGTGGACTTGACGGCGCGGATCCTGCGCCGGAGGTCGATGAGTGACGGCATCGGTCCCCTGCGCTACGCGGCCGCGCCCTGGCGCGCCGCGACGAACTGCTCGCTGAACTCCCGGATCGCGGCCTCGACGGCGGCCTCCAGCTCCTTGTTCATCGCCTTGTCGGCGACGAGGCGGGAGACGATGTCCGCGTGCCGGGTCTCCATGAACCGGTACAGCTCCGGCTCGAACGCGGCGACGTCGCTCTCGGCCACGTCGTCCAGGAAGCCCCGCGTCCCCGCGAAGATGACGAGCACCTGCCGCTCCACCGGCAGCGGCGCGTACTGCGGCTGCTTCAGCACTTCCACCAGCCGGCGGCCGCGATTGAGCTGCTGCTGCGTCGCCTTGTCCAGGTCGCTCCCGAACTGCGCGAACGCCTGCAGCTCGCGGAACTGCGCGAGGTCGAGGCGCAGCGTGCCGGCCACCTGGCGCATCGCCTTGATCTGCGCCGACCCGCCGACTCGCGACACCGAGTTGCCGACGTTGATCGCCGGCCGGATCCCCTGGTGGAAGAGGTCGGATTCGAGGAAGATCTGCCCGTCCGTGATCGAGATGACGTTGGTCGGAATGTAGGCCGAAAGGTCGCCGGCCTGCGTCTCGATGATCGGCAGCGCGGTGAGCGAGCCGCCGCCGTTCTCGGCGCTCATCTTCGCCGCGCGCTCCAGCAGGCGCGAGTGCAGGTAAAAGACGTCGCCGGGGAAGGCCTCGCGCCCCGGCGGACGGCGCAGCAGCAGCGAGATCTCCCGGTAGGCCTGCGCGTGCTTCGACAGATCGTCGTAGACGCACAGTGCGTGGCGCCCGCTGTCGCGGAAGAACTCGCCCAGCGCACAGGCGGAGTACGGGCTGATGTAGAGAAGGGGAGCGGGATTCGACGCGGCGGCCGCGACCACGATCGTGTACTCCATCGCGCCTTCGTCTTCGAGCGTCTTGACCACCTGCGCGATGGTCGACTGCTTCTGGCCGATGGCGTTGTAGATGCAGACGACGTCGAGACCCTTCTGGTTGATGATCGTGTCGACCGCGACCGCGGTCTTGCCGGTCTGCCGGTCGCCGATGATCAACTCGCGCTGGCCGCGCCCGATGGGGATCATCGCGTCGATCGCCTTGAGCCCGGTCTGGAGCGGTTCCTTGACCGGCTGGCGGTCGACCACGCCTGGTGCGATGCGCTCGACCGGAGACTGCGTGTCCGTGGCGATCGGTCCCTTGCCGTCGAGCGGCTGCCCGAGGGCGTTCACCACGCGGCCGAGCATCGCGTCGCCGACCGGCACGGACATGACCCGGCCCGTGCGTTTTACGGTGTCGCCCTCCTTGATTTCGGTCGACTCGCCAAGCAGCACGGCGCCGACGCCGTCCTCCTCGAGGTTCAGCGCGATGCCGAAGATCCCGTGCGGAAACTCGAGCATCTCGGTAGCCATCGCGCGGTCGATCCCGTGCAGCCGCGCGATGCCGTCGCCGACCGACACGACCGTACCGACTTCCGCGACGTCGACATCGAGGGAGTAGTCGCCGAGCTGTTCCTTGATGATCCTGGAAATCTCGTCTGCTTTGATTGTCATCGGTCCTGAGGTGCCGTCACGCCGTCATGAAGCGCTGCCTGAGACGGTCGAGGTGATGCGCGAGGCTGCCGTCGAAGATCGTGCCGCCGATCCGGGTCACCATCCCGCCCACGAGACTCTCGTCCACCGCGGTCTCGAGCGTGACTTGCCGGCCGGTCGCCGCCTTGAGCCTCTCGGTGATGGACGCCACGCGCCCCGCGTCCAGCGGAGAGGCGGTCGTGACCCGCGCCCGCACGATCCCGAGGTGTGCCGTAAGACGGTCTCGATAGGCCGCCAGCAGCAACGGCAGCAGGTGGAGCCGGCCGCGCTCGGAGAGCATCAGGAGCAGTCGCCGGACGATCGGTGACGTCTCCGGCGTCCTGTCGAGAATCGCTGCCACGACCGACCGCTTCGCGACGGTCGAGATGGCCCGATTGCGCATCACGCGCCCAAGGGCCGGGTGACCGTCGACGAGCTTCTGAAACGCCGCCACGTCGCTGTCGGTTCTCCGCGGGTCGCCGTTGTCGAGGCTGACCTCGAACAGCGCCCGCGCGTACCGATTTGCCGCCGCCTGCTCCGTCATCTTCAGCCAGTACCTGATCGTTTGGAACGTAGGTGGGTTGAACCAGCGTGGGCCAAACGGCCATTTATAACATTTCGGCCGCTACGCGGGCAAGCGGATCACGCGTCCGACAGGAGGTCATACAGGCGCTGCAACTCGTCTTCGGAGGCGAAGCTGATCTCGATTCGCCCGCGCTTTCCCCGCTGTACGATCTTGACGCGCGTGCCGAGCGAGATGCGCAAGCGCTCCTCCGCGGCACGTACGTGGACGTCGGCCGGCGGCGTTTCCGCGGGGCGGTCCGGCGTCGGCGCCCGCGCCGCAGTGCGCTTGACGAGGGCCTCTGCATCGCGGACCGACAGCTCGCCTTCGCGGATCCTGCGAGCCGCGGCGAGCTGCTGCTCCACGTCGCCCAGCCCGGCCAGGGCGCGCGCGTGGCCCATGGTCAGGCGACCCGCCGCGATGTCGGTCTGCACCTCGGCCGGAAGCCTGAGCAGCCGCTGGTAGTTGGCGACCGTGGCCCGCTCCTTGCCCACCGCCTCCGCGATCTGCTGCTGCGTCATCCCGAACTCGTCGGCCAGCCGCTTGTAGGCGGCCGCTTCCTCGAGCGGGTTCAGATCCTCCCGCTGAATGTTCTCGATCAGCGCCACTTCCAGCCGCTTGGACGGATCCATTTCCCGGACGACGACGGGAACCCGCATCAGGCCGGCCCGCTGCGCCGCCCGCCAGCGCCGCTCGCCGGCAATGATCTCGAAGCCCGCCACTCCGTCGCGCTGCGTGACGACGATTGGCTGGATTACGCCGTGCGCCCGGATCGATTGCGCCAGCTCCTCGAGCCTCGCGTCGTCGACGGTCTGCCGCGGTTGATCCGGATTGGGGCGCAACCGATCGAGATCGATCTCCCGGGGGGAACCGCCCGGCGCCGTCTGCGCTTCGGTCGCCGGAACGTCGGGGATCAGCGCACGCAGTCCGCGCCCGAGCGCCTTGCGTTTCTCAGCCACGGAGTGCGCCTCCCGCCGGCAGGGGCGCGGCGCGCGTGCACGCGAGGAACTCGCGGGCCAGCGCGAGATAGGCTTCGGCGCCCTTGGACCGCACGTCATACAGGATCACGGGCAGCCCGTGGCCCGGCGCCTCGCCCAGCCGGATGTTGCGAGGGATGGGGGTCTCGAAGACCTTGTTGCCGAAGACGCCCTGTACCTCCGCGGCAACCTCCTTGCCGAGATTGGTCCGCAGATCCGTCATCGTCAGGACAACGCCGGCAATCTCCAGATTCCGATTGAAGGCTTCCTTGACTTGATGCAGCGTCGCCGTGAGGGCCGCCAGGCCTTCGAGCGCGAAGTACTCGCATACGACCGGAATGATCACGCCGTCGGCGGCCACGAGGGTATTCAGGGTGAGGAGCCCCAACGAGGGCGGCGTATCGACCAGGATGTAGTCGAAGCGCCCCCGCACCTGCTCCAGCAGCAGACGCAGCCGCTGCTCGCGCCGGGCGGCGGAAACGAGCTCGATCTCGGCGCCGGTCAGGTTGTGGTCCGCCGGCAGGAGCGAGAGCCCGGAGACGCACGTCGGCACGATGTAGTCGTGAGCCACCGGCGTCGACTCCGCCGTCAGGGCCTCGTAGATGGTGCCGGCGGGCGCATGGTTGCCCTTCTGGCCGACACCGCTCGTCAGGTTGCCCTGCGGGTCCATGTCGACGACCAGCACGGTCTGGTCGCCCAACGCCAACGACGCTGCGAGATTGATCGTCGTCGTGGTCTTGCCGACCCCACCCTTCTGGTTCGCTATCGCAAAGATGCGCGATCTCACTTCGACCTCGTTAGGTCTGACGCCCTACGCGTCGCCCGGGCACCGAGAGGACGGCGACCGACGCGTACGTCTGCCATCGTACGCATCGGTCACCGTCCTGGTCAACCGCTGTTCCACGTGGAACAAGTGGTGGCAGGGCCCCCCGGCAGCGTCAGGTTCTCTCCCATCTACCGAACGCCCGCAACTGCTCGTCGATCTCATCGATCACCCGTTGTGCGGCCGCCCGGGGGTCTGTCGCACTACGAATCGGCCGCCCTACCACGAGATAGTCCGCTCCGAGTCGTATCGCATCCGATGGTGTTGTCAGCCGCACGTGATCGTCCGCTCCGCTCCACTTCGGACGAACCCCCGGGCTCACCAGCGTTACGTCGGGTCCGAACGCGGCTCGACACGCCCCGATGGCCGCCCCCGACACGATCAGTCCGTCGCACCCGGCGGCCAGCATCTCGCCTCCACGCTCCACGATGTAGTCTTCCGCGCTGATTTCCGGCCGTCCGAAATTCGCGGGCGACAGGCTCGACAACAACGGAACCATGAGGAACTGTGGAGACGGATTCCTTCCGCGCGCCTTGCGACCGGCCGCCAGACTATGGCGCGTGAAAACGTCATCCCTGCTCTCCGCCAGGGTGACGAACCTGATGCCCAACTCTCCTGCATGGTCGACGAAGTCCGCAATCGTGTTACTGATGTCGCCCGCCATCTTCAGGTCGATGAAGATCCCGCCCCGCCGCTGCTCCTGGATCCGCCGCACGAGTCCGTAGAGATCACCGGCCAGAAAGAGACGCAGACCGATCTTGAAAAGGGCGACGTTCTCCAACTCCTCCACGAGCCGCTCTGCTTCACCATGGCTCCGCACGTCGAGGGCCACAATCAGACGGTCCTTGCCTTCCTTCAGAACTCACCTCCCTCTCCGTTTCCCCCGCGAGATTCTAACCATATCCACTCCGCCCCCGGCGGAGTGGAGCCATCCAACAGGTCATTTCCGAATCCTCTCGCCAGCCCCGGTTGACGGGGCGCTGGTCGCCTCCGCGTCGGCTCGACCCGTCACTGCCCGCCGGCATAGGCGCGACAACATCCACAGGGATCACTCCGGGCACCTGCCGCGGACAATTAGGACCACGGGCCGAATCCGAGCGCACTACCCCCTGGGCTGCGCGCCGGGGCGCGCCAAAGAAACGATCCGCGCCGACAAGTGTTCCACGTGGAACATCCCGCGGGAATTCCCACCGGAGGCTACGCTCCTCCCTTCCGAACCACCACCAGGCCACTCGCTCCAACCCGACCCGGTCCCTCTCCGCGCTCCGCCTCCGCCCGAGCAGCGGAGCCATCGTTCACCCTCCCGGCGGCTCCGCCGAAGAACAACAGCGTGCCCCCAGCCCTCACCAGTCCCTCGAGAGCGCTTGCCGCCCTCTCGTCCACGCGGACTCCCCGTATGGTCAGAACGTCGTGAGCGCCCCGCAGCTCGGCCCGGTCCAGCAGCTCCTCGTACCTGCAGCGTTCCACCACGACGCCGTCCAGCTTCAGTTGCCGAACCGCCTCGCGCAGGAACGCTGCCTTCCGCACCCTCGCTTCCACCATCCTCACGAACAGCCGCGGCCTCGCGATCCTGATCGGAATCGCCGGCGAGCCGCCACCCGAGCCGATGTCCACGAGCGCCCCGGCGCCCCGCGGGATGCGCCGCGCCGCGAGCAACGGTTCCAGGACCAGCCGGTCCAGCCCCCGGTCATCCCCGCCCAGCGCCGTCAGATTCATGCGCTCGTTCCACCGCAACAACAGTGCCACGTACGCCGCCAACCGCGCGGCCGGCGCCGGCGCCAGCGGCAGCCCCGCCCGCTCCGCCCGCCGCTGCAACCGTTCCGCCAGGCCCACCTCTGCCACTCTTCGTCCCTACGCGCTCACCTTGGCGCCAATCAACGCCACCGCGGCCGGCGTCACGCCGGGAATCCGCAGCGCCTGCCCCAGTGTGTCCGGCCGCGTCTCCGTCAACCGCTCCGCAATCTCGCGGGACAGCCCCGGCAGGCTCGAATAGGAGAACGACGCCGGGATCCGACGATGCTCCAGCCGCCGCGCCCGCTCGATCGTCGCTTCTTGCCGCTCCAGATACCCCGCGTACTTGAAGTGCGTCTCCACGCTCCAGAGGTCCTCCCGTTCCTCACCGGGCGCCACCTCCAGCCGCAACTCGTTCCCCCTGGCCAGCCACTCGAGCTCCACGTCCGGACGCCGCAACGCCTGCGACGCCCGCGCGCGGTTCCCGTCCGCCAAAGTCACCGTCGTCCTCGCAACCCGGCGCGCGTTCTCCTCGAACCGCGACCGCCGGTCCTGGAAGCGCGCCCACCGGCGGTCATCCACCAGGCCGACCTCCCGACCCCGTTCCGTCAAACGCAGATCGGCGTTGTCGATCCGCAGCAAGAGTCGGTACTCCGCCCGTGACGTGAACATGCGGTACGGCTCCAGGCATCCACGCGTCGTCAGGTCGTCGGCCAGCACGCCCAGGTACGCCTCGTCCCGACCGAGCACGAACGGCTCCTCGCAGGCAACCGCGCGCGCCGCGTTGATTCCGGCCAAGACCCCCTGTCCGGCGGCCTCCTCGTAGCCCGAGGTCCCGTTCACCTGGCCGGCCAGAAACAGGCCCGCTACGTCCTTCGCCTCGTAGCTCCGAGACAACGCCGTCGGCTGCACGAAGTCGTACTCCACGGCGTAGCCCGGCCGCATCATTTCCGCATCCTCGAGTCCCGGCAGCGCGTGCACGAGGGACTCCTGGACCTCGACCGGCAGACTCATCGAATAGCCGTTCACGTAGACCTCGTCGGCGTCGACGCCCTCCGGCTCCAGAAAGATCTGGTGCCGCTCGTGATGGGGGAACCGCATGACCTTGTCCTCGAGGGAGGGACAATAGCGCGGCCCGATCCCCTCGATCTGACCGTTGTACAGCGGCGACCGTTGGATGTTGGCTCGCACGATCTCGTGCACGCGCTCCGTCGTGTGCATCTGGTGACACTCTATCTGCCGCCTGTCGATGCGCCCGGTCATGAACGAGAACGGTACCGGCTGTTCGTCTCCCAGCGCCCTTTCGAGCCGCTCGAAGCGGATGCTCCGACGGTGGAGCCTGGGCGGCGTCCCCGTCTTCAGGCGGCCCCACGGCAGGCCGAGCGCCTTCAACGATTCCGCCAGGCGCTGCGACGGCGGCTCTCCCGCCCGGCCGGCCGGCGTACGCCGCCGTCCCACGTGCACCAGCCCGTTCAGGAAGGTACCCGTGGTCACCACGACCGCTCGCGCGTGGAGCGTTTCCCCGCCGGCTTCTCCACCGGCGGTCTCGAGGTCGACCCCCAGGACCCGGCCATGCCGTACCAGTACGCCCCCGACGCGGCAGACAACCCAGGTGATTCGTTCTTCCCGGCAAAGCGCCTCCGCGACCCACGCACCGTACCGGCGCTTGTCCGCCTGCGCCCGCGGCGAGCGCACGGCGGGGCCCCGACTGCGATTCAGCAGCTTGAACTGGATGCCGGTGGCATCGATCGCTTCGCCCATCAGGCCGCCCAGTGCGTCGATCTCGCGCACCAGGTGACCCTTGGCCGTGCCCCCTATGGCGGGGTTGCAGGGCATGTGCGCCACGGTGGCCTCGGACAGCGTACAGATCGCGACCCGACATCCCATCCGGGCCGCTGCACGGGCCGCCTCCACGCCGGCGTGTCCCGCCCCGATCACGATGACGTCGAATCGACTCTCCACCTGGAAACCCTCCGCCTCACTTTCCTATGCAGAACTGCTCGAAGATGCGTTCGAGCACGGCATCGGGAGTGCGCTTTCCGGATATCTCCTCGAGTGCCCGCCGCGCCTCCTCCAGATCCGCCAGCACCAGTTCCTCCGAAGCACCCCCGGCCGCAGCCGCCGACGCCCGTCGCAGCGCTCGTTCCGCCCTGCCGAGGAGATCGATATGCCGCACGTTGGAGATGGCCGGCGTGTCGCGAATCGGCGTTCCACCCTCTAGTACCTGCAGCAGCGCACCCCGAATCGCTGTTGCGGCGCTCCCGTCGATCAGACAGGTCTCCAGCACGGGCCCGCAGGCCGCCATCCGCGGCTCGACCGCCGGCGACCAGGCGGCTCGCAGGTCCCGCTTGTTCACCACGACGAGCCTGGGTCGGCCCGCCGTCTCCTCCAGCAGAGCCCAATCATCCGCATCGAGCGGCCGAGAACGGTCGAGAACGACGATGACCGCCGCGGCCACGTCTACCGCCGCACGAGCACGGCGAACGCCTTCGGCTTCCACCTCTTCGGTCGTGGTGCGGATTCCCGCCGTATCGACCAGGGTCACCGGGATGCCGCCAAGATCGACGGTTTCGGTCACGAGGTCCCGCGTCGTCCCTGCCGCGCCCGCCACGATGGCCCGCTGCACCCCGCACAACTGATTGAAAAGAGAGGACTTTCCTACATTGGGTCGGCCGGCCACAGCCACTTGGCAACCGTCGCGAATCAGCCTTCCCCGTTGCGCCGAGACAATCAGATCGTGCACCCGCGCCGCGAGACTCGCAGCTTCCACGCCGGCCGCCCGCGCATCGATGAAGTGATAGCCCTCGTCGGGAAAGTCGAGCGATGCCTCCAGCCGCGCCACCAGGTCGAAGAGCACTCGATCCAGCGCGCCGATTGCCGCTGTAGCGGTTCCCTCCAGTTGATCGAAGGCGACACGCGCCTGGCGCGGAGTAACCGCGGTGACCAGGTCGTGGACGGCTTCGGCCTGCACCAGATCGAGACGGCCACGGAGAAAGGCACGCAACGTGAATTCGCCCGGTTCAGCCAATCGGGCGCCGGCCGCGGTCGCCGCCGTCACGATCTGCCGCAGAATCACCGGACTTCCGTGACCGCTGACCTCGACGACGTCCTCGCCGGTGTACGAGCGCGGGCCCGGGAAGTACGTCGCCAGAACGCGATCCAGAGGGCGACGATCGACAGGATCGAGAGCGTTGGTCAGCGTGGCGCGCCGCGGCGCCAGCCTGGACGAGGTGGAGAGAATCCTGCCCGCGATGCCGATCGCGCCTGGTCCACTCACGCGCACGATGCCCACGCCACCCGGACCAGGCGGCGTCGCGATGGCCACGATCGTGTCGTCGGTGGCGAACATCCGCGTCCTGGCCCGGCGGCGCCGTGCGGGACCGGTCGCCCAGGCGTATGCGCCGACAGGCTCGCTACGTTCGCAAACGCGGCGGAACCCGCGATTACCTCATTCGGCGGAAGCCGTGATGAGCACGGTCTTCAGGAAGGCGTCCCCGACGCTCTCCGACGACACGCCCTGCATGTCGGCGACCGCCAGATGCACGATCCGCCTTGCGTAGGGGTTGAGAGGACCGATCTCCTGGGCCTCTCCGGTGTCGCGAGCGCGTTGCGCGAGGATCCGCGCCGACTCGCGCAGCTCGCCGTCCTTGCCCTTCCGGTAGTCCAGGCTGTCGACCACGATGTGTCCATCGGCGTGCTCCCGCCGAAACGCGGCGTTGACGACGTGCTGCAGGGCATCGAGCCCCGCCGCCTTGCGTTGGAGAAACACGTCGGAACCGTCCCCGGCCAGGCGCACGCGCGTGCCGTCCTCAATGCGCTCGACGTCGACGTCGAGCGCCAGGCCCAGCGCCCGGCCGATTTCCCTTACGAAGTCGCCCATCCGCGCGTCGAGTGCGTCACTCACTTTGCCTGGCCTTCCTTCCGGATCCGGTCCCCCGGCCGCTCTTCTTCACACGCCGTTCGGCGGGCGGCCGCACGGTGCGCGTTTTCGGAGGACCAATGACCCGATTCGTCACGACGGTCTGCAGAATCCCGATGACGTTGCTGGTGAGCCAGTACAGGACAAGCCCGCTCGGCGCCCAGACGAACATGAACGTGAAGACCACCGGCATGAGCATCATGATCTTCTGCTGCATCGGATCCGCCTGCGTCGGCGTCATCTTCTGCTGCAGCACCATCGAGGCGCCCATGACGATCGGCGTGATGTAGAGCGGATCCTCCACCGACAGATCGGTAATCCAACCCACGAACGGCTCGCCCCGAATCTCGACCGCCGACCGGAGAAGGCTGAAGAAGGCAAAGAGAACCGGAAAGGTGAGGAGCATCGGCAGGCACCCGCTCGCCGGGTTCACGCCGCGATCCCGGTAGAGCGCCATGATCTCCTGGTTCATCTTCTGCTTCTCGGGATCGGTCGCCTTCAGGTGGGAGTATCGTTCCTGAATCGCCTTCATTTCCGGCTGGACTTCCTGCATCTTGCGCATCGAGACGACGCTCTTGTGGCGCAGCGGGAAGATGACGATGTTCACGAGAATCGTGAGGATGATGATCGCCCAGCCCCAGTTGTCCACGTACGCATGGACCCACGTGAGCGACCGGTGCAGCGGCACGACCAGCCATCCCAGCCACCCGAAGTCGATCGACCTGATCAGGGCCGCGTCCACCTGCTCCAGCAGGTCGAATTCCTTCGGCCCGACGAAGAAGGGCAGGTCGATGGTCTCGCCGGGCGCCCGCAGGCTGAACGCCATGAGCTCGCGCGCCGGTCCGTCGGGCGTCCGCGGCGGCAGCGGCACATAGCGATACGCAACTTCTGCCTCCTGCCGGCCGACCAGCGCAACCGCAAGAAAGTAGTGATTGTCGACCCCCGCGAAGCCGATCTGCCCGCTGTACGCGGGGCGCGCCACGATGTCCGAGGACGTCGGCCGCGTAATGCCCTCGTCCTCCACTCCCTCGACGCCCACCAGGCGGCCGAAGATGACGCCGCGCGGTCCCTCGCGGTAGGCCATTCCCGAACTCGACGCCTCCACGCCGCCCAGCGCCGGGCCCCATGCAACGCGCGGCGCGAGCCGGCTGTCTCCATCGAACGCTTCGGCGCGGAAGCGAACGAGATAGCCGTGCATGCCCGGCTCGAACTCGTACTCCTTCCTGATGCGGAATCCGGACGAATCTTCGAACTCGAACGCCAGGGTCTCGGCGCGGTCGGCGACCGCGACGCGTTGCGCGCTGGGCCGATACAGCGCATCCGCCGCGCGACCCGTCAGCTCGGGGTCCTCGAACACCAGGGAGAACGGCGGCAGCTCGACGGCCGGAAGCTCGCCCGGCACGAGGTCGATCGCCGCACCCGTCTCCCGGTCCAGGTGTTCCTTGAGCAGCCAACTGACTGGTGAGGCTCCGCGATTCCGGAAGACCGCGCGTACGCGCTCGGTCTCGACCACGACCTCGCGGGCCTCCTGGTCGGCGACCACCGGCGTGATCTCCTCGCGGGGTGCGGTCGCCGGATCGGCCGGCGGCGCGGCTGGGGTGGACGTTGCCGCCGGCGCCGGCGACTGATCGGGTGCGACGGCAGGCGGCGCCGACTGGGGCGGCGCTCCGCTTCCGGCCACCTCGGGCGGGCGGGCCGGCGGCGGCGCGACGAGACTCTGGTACACCAGGAGCACCAGCAGGGAGAGAAGGAAAGCAAGCAGGACTCTTCGTTCCATGAGTGGGCCTGTTACTGTACGCCGGGGCCAGAGCGTGTGTCTCTAGAGAGCATCCGCGCGCGGGCCGCGCGGCGCGGGAACCTGGTCGAGTCCGCCGCGGCACAGAGGCTGACACCGCGCCAGCCGGCAGGCCGCGAGCCATCCTCCGCGAATCGCGCCGTGCCGTGCGACTGCCTCGACGGCGTAGGCGGAGCACGAGGGCACGAACCGACAGCGCCCCCCGAGCACCTGAGCAAGGGTCACTTGATAGGACCTAATAGCGACCAGCAGCAGCCGCGCGGCCAGGGAGGGCGCGCGGTCCGCGATCGGTCGGCCGCCCTTCACGGGTTCGTCCATGCCGCTGGAGAGTGGCGCGATAGTCGGCATCGAGGGCCGCGAATCGAACGTCGGGAAACCCGGGCCGCAACAACGCGACGAAATCGAAGCCCGGAAGGCCTCTGCGGTGCCTGAAGAGCTCGCGCATCAGGCGCTTGCCCCTGTTCCGCCGAACCGCCCCTCCGATCCGGCGCGTCGCGATGATCCCCAGCCTGCTCCGGTCCAGACCGTTCGGAAGCGTGAACAGAACGAGATGGCGGCCGTGGATGCGGACACCCTCCCGCTGCACGGTGAGGAACTCCCTTCGGCGGCGGATCCGGTCGAGCCGGGAGAGATTCCGATTCACGTTTGCGCGCCACCGCGATCAACGGGCCGCCCCGGCGTCGGCTCTCGACCAAAACGCGGCCAGCCGCACCCCTCTCGCTCGCGCGACCGGACCTGTCCACGATCTGCGCCGCTCTACGCCGCGCACACCTGCTAGGAAACCGAAAGGCGCTTCCGCCCCTTGGCCCGGCGCCGCCTCAGGACTTCCCTGCCGGTCTTCGTGCTCATGCGCTTGCGGAACCCGTGGGTCCGTTTGCGCCGCCGGTTGTTCGGCTGATACGTGCGTTTCATGCTCTCATCATCCTCGCGGCCCGTCTCGGCGGGCACATCCCGACGCGAAACGATCATGGTAGCCACCGCACCGGACGCATGTCAACGAAAACCGGAGTCCTCGCGCCCTGCATCACGAGTGGTTATCCGGTTGTCGTCGTCCGGTGAGTGTGGTAAATTTCCGGTCCCGGCCGCGAGGCGGCACCCCCAACACAGAGATTTTCCACAGGGTGTGGAAGAAACTGTGGATAAACAGGATGCCCCTCGCCGTGTGGAGCGGCCAGTGAGGGGTTGCTGGACGACGGTACAGGTCACTGCCAGGGATTTTCGCCCTGCGTCGGCCCGTCGCCCACGGGATCAGCGAGACCGGCGGCGACGGCCGGAGCGACCGCACTTCGATGCCGAACAACGTCTGGTCCGAGCTTCTGGCGCGCATCGAGACCAAGGTCAACCGCCACAGCTTCAACACCTGGTTCAGCCCGACCGTCTTCGTGGAGGACACCGGCGACCGCGTCACCGTCAGAGTGCCCAGCGAACTCTGCCGGAACTGGCTCACCAAGCACTACACCGCGGTGATCACGGAAGCCACAGCGGAAGTGCAGCGCAGCGGGGTCAAGATCGCGTTCGTCATGGACGTGGACGCGGGCAATGTGGAGCCGCAGTCGCCGTCCGTCTCCCGCGCCCCTGCCCCGGGCGCGGCGGCCCGCGGCCTGAACCCGCGCTACACCTTCGACTCGTTCGTCGTCGGCTCGTCGAATCAATTCGCCCACGCTGCCTCTCTCGCCGTGGGCGAGGCGCCCTCCCGCTCGTACAACCCCCTCTATCTGTACGGCGGTGTCGGTCTGGGCAAGACGCACCTGATGCATGCGATCGGCCACTACCTGCTCGGTCAGATGCCCGACCTCAGCCTCACGTACATCTCGTCCGAGCGCTTCATGAACGAGATGATCAACGCGCTCCGCTACGACCGCATCCTCGATTTCCGGGAGCGCTACCGGAAGCTCGACGTCCTGATGGTCGACGACGTGCAGTTCCTGTCCGGCAAGGAGGGAACGCAGACCGAGTTCTTCCACACGTTCAACTCGCTGTACGACGCGCAGAAACAGATCGTCATCAGCAGCGACTGCCCGCCGCACGAGATCCAGCAGCTCGAGGAGCGGCTGAGATCGCGATTCGAATGGGGCCTGATCGCCGACATCCAGTCGCCGGATCTGGAGACCAAGATCGCGATCCTCAAAAAGAAGGCCGAGGCCGAGACCGTCCCGCTGCGCGATGACGTGGCGCTCTACATCGCCAGCGGCATCAAGTCCAACGTCCGGGAGCTGGAGGGATCGCTCATCCGACTCATCGCGTACGCCTCGTTGACCGGCAACGCGATCTCGCTGCCCCTTGCCCAGGACGTCCTCCGCAACATCCTCCACCGCGACGAGCAGCCGGTGACCATCGGCATGGTCCAGAAGTTCATCGCCAACTACTACCGGCTCAAGCTCGCCGACCTGAAGGGCCGCAACAGCTCCAAGGCGGTGGCGCGCCCGCGGCAGATAGCGATGTTCCTCTGCAGGACCCTGACCGACGCCTCGCTCCCGCAGATCGGAAAGAGCTTCGGCCGCGACCATTC
Source organism: Acidobacteriota bacterium (assembly GCA_021296515.1). Lineage (GTDB taxonomy): Bacteria > Acidobacteriota > Vicinamibacteria > Vicinamibacterales > UBA8438 > WTFV01. Next base: position 52,024 of record JAGWAH010000005.1, read on the forward strand.
GACCGTCGTCCACTCGATTCGCAAGGTCGAGGGACAGTGCAAGACCGACCGCGAGTTCCACAACCTGGTCAACAGCTTCATCGAGACGTTCCGCTAGGCGTCTGCGCCGTAGCACGGCGCAGACGCCTGGTCAGGCCCGGTTGGGCGGCAATCGGCGCCGGCGGCGACGATTGTCGGGCCAGACGTCTCGGGGTCGCCGGGTCGCGGATCCGGATTCGTCCACAACCGAACCGCGGGCAACCCGCCGCCGGCTGTGGAGACCGGGTTCCGTCCACCGATCCCGGCCCGCGCCGCCGAGATCGTCAACGGTCCGGTCCTCCGGTAAGTCGTTGATCAGGCTGCACTTGAAATGCCCGTCAACGTTTCCACAGGCCTTCCGATCCTGTTATACTTAAAAGATCCTTCAGATCCAGTACATGGTCTTCAGCCATTCGATGCGAGCTCTCCAGTCGAGGTCACCGTCCCCATGGAACTGACCGTCCAGAAGGGCGATCTGCTGCACGAGCTTCAGCTCTGCCAGGGGATCGTCGAGCGCAAGAACACCATTCCGATTCTCGGGAACGTTCTGCTCGAAGCGAACGACGCCGGCCGCGTGCGCCTGCTGGCGACGGATCTCGAAGTCGGGTTGCGGAGCCAGTGCCAGGCATCGATCTCCCGCGCCGGCGCACTGACGGTTCCGGCCAAGAAGCTGTTCGAGATCGTGCGGGCGCTGCCGGACACGGAGATCAGGCTCGAGGCGGGAGCGCACGGAGCCGTCAACGTGTCGGCGGACCGCTTCGATTCCCGGATGCAGACACTGCCCCGGGAGGACTTTCCGACGCTGCCGGATCCCGGCGGCGACGGTGCGGAGACGGTGGCTCGGGAGGCCCTGCGGGGCATGGTGATGAAGACGCAGTTCGCGATCACGGGAGAGGACACCCGCTATTTCCTGAACGGCGCGCTGTTCGTTCTCAAGCCCGGCTCGATGAGCCTGATCGCGACCGACGGTCACCGCTTGGCGCTGGCCTCCTCGGAGTGGGGCGGAGGGGACGTTCCGGACGGCGAAATCCGCGCGATCCTGCCGAAGAAGACTCTCGGCGAGCTGTCGCGGCTGTTGGCGGGCGGGGAAGGCGACGTACGGTACACCCGCGGCGAGAGCCACCTGTTCTTCGAGATCGACGGGCGTCAGCTCATCTCACGCACAATAGACGCGCAGTTCCCGGCCTACGAGCGCGTCATTCCGACCGGAAACGACAAGCAGGTCGATTTCGAGCGCGATCGATTGACCAGCGCGATCAAGCGGGTCGCGCTGCTGTCGAGCGAGCGCTCCCACGCGGTCAAGTTCCAGATTGCCGATTCGACGGCGGAGGTGACATCGAGTAGTCCGGAACTCGGGGAAGCCAAGGAGGTGCTGCCCGTCGACTACACCGGCGCCGAGCTGCAGATCTGCTTCAACGCGCAGTACGTGCTGGATTTCCTCGCGGTCGCCGAAACGGACAGTGTGACGTTGGAGTTGAAGGACGAGAAGAGCCAGGCCGTCATGTATCCGTCCGGCGAGAAGACAGCCTACACGTACGTGATCATGCCGATGCGCGTGTAGCCATCGTTCCCGGCCGCGGGCGAGATGGAGATCCACCGCGAGCCAGCCATCGGAATCCGTATGACACAACTCGATCATGAAGGGGCGGGGCCTGCACCGCGAACCGATGCCGGCGCCCTGCCTCCCGTACCGGCGGGTTCCGAACCGTCTGCGGACGATCCGGAGAGCTACCGTGCCGATCAGATCAAGGTCCTCGAAGGCCTCGACGCGGTTCGGAAGCGTCCGGCGATGTACATCGGCTCCACGGGTGTGCAGGGACTCCATCACCTGGTGTACGAGGTCGTCGACAACTCCATCGACGAGGCGCTGGCCGGCCATTGCGACACCATCCGGGTCACCTTGCACATCGACAACTCCGTGACGATCTCCGACAACGGCCGCGGCATTCCCGTGGACAGGCACGCGAGCGGGAAGTCGGCGGCGGAAGTCGTGCTGACGGTGCTGCACGCCGGCGGGAAGTTCGACAACGAGAGCTACAAGGTCTCGGGCGGCCTGCACGGAGTCGGCGTCTCGGTCGTGAACGCGCTGTCGGAGACTCTGGATCTCGAGATCTGGCGGGACGGTCAGGTCTATCGCCAGCAGTACGAGCGCGGCCGGCCGCTCTCCGGGCTCGAGGTGATCGGTCGGACGAAGCGCCGCGGCACCAAGGTCACCTTCAAGGCGGACGCCCAGGTCTTCGAGACCGTCGAGTACAGCTTCGATACGCTGGCGCAGCGACTGCGCGAGCTGGCATTCCTGAATGCCGGCGTGTCGATCACGCTGAACGACGAGCGCAACGACAAGAGCCACGAGTTCACCTACGAGGGGGGTATCCGCTCGTTCGTCGAGTTCATCAACCGGAACAAGATCGTCGCCAACAGCGAGCCGATCTACATGCAGGGCGCCCGGGACGGCATCGACGTCGAGCTCGCGCTGCAGTGGAACGACGGCTACGCCGACACGGTCTACGCCTTCGCCAACAACATAAACACGCAGGAGGGCGGAACGCATCTGTCCGGTTTCCGGGCGGCGTTGACGAGCACGATCAACAGCTACGCCAACCGCAACAACCTCGCCCGCGATCTCAAGGAGAGCATCGGCGGCGACGACATCCGCGAGGGTCTGGTGGCGGTCGTCAGCGTGAAGATTCCGCAGCCGCAGTTCGAAGGACAGACCAAGACGAAGCTCGGCAATACCGAGGTCAAGGGGATCGTCCAGGCAATCGTCAACGACCGGTTGGGTGCGTACCTCGAAGAGAATCCCGCGGTCGCCAAGCGCATCGTGAACAAGGCCATCGATGCGGCGCGCGCCCGCGAAGCGGCGCGCAAGGCGCGCGATCTGGTGCGCCGCAAGGGAGCCCTGGACAACAGCGCGCTGCCCGGCAAGCTGGCCGACTGCCAGGAACGCGATCCGGCGCGCAGCGAGATCTATATCGTCGAGGGCGAGTCGGCCGGCGGGTCGGCCAAACAGGGGCGTGATCGGCGGTTCCAGGCGATCCTTCCCATCAAGGGCAAGATCCTCAATGTGGAGAAGGCCCGGTTCGACAAGATGCTGGGCAGCGACGAGATCAAGACGATGATCGCGGCCCTCGGGTGCGGGATCGGCAGGGAGGACTTCGATCTCTCCAAGCTGCGGTACCACCGCATCGTGATCATGACCGACGCCGACGTGGACGGATCGCACATCCGCACGCTGCTGCTGACGTTCTTCTACCGCCAGATGCGCGAGTTGATCGAGCAGGGTCACGTATTCATCGCGCAGCCGCCGCTGTATCGTGCGAAGCGCGGCCGGTCGGAGAGTTACATCAAGGACGACCAGGAGCTGGAGGCCTACCTCATCCGGCGCAGCAGCGAGACCCGGGTCGTGCGCGCACCCGAGAACGGGCGGACCTGGTCGGGCGAAGCCCTCGAGGCGGTCCTCCGCAAGCTGATCGCCTTCCAGCGGCTGCTGCAGGTGGTCGAGCGCCGGGGGCTGGATCCGGAAGTCGTCATGGCGGTGCTCGATCACGGCGCGCGGGATCGCACGTTCTTCGCCGATCGCAGCCGTGTCGACGCGGTGGCGGAAGCGATCTCCCGACCCGAACGGACAGTGGCAATAGAGGACGACGAGGAGCACGACGCGTGCCGCCTGGTCGTTGATGACCGGCAGAACGGATTCGTCCGGCGTCAGGCGCTGGGCGTCGACTTCGTCGAGGGAGCCGAGTACCGCGCGCTGCTGGCCTACCACGACGAGCTGGCGCCGTTGCGCGGCCCGCTCTTCGTCAGCGTCGAGCGGCCGGGGCCGGCCTCCGGCAGCGGCGCGAACGGCGGACCCGGCGATACCCCGGCGGGCGGCGGCGACGATGCGGCCGATGACGCGACCGCGGCGGGTGAGGCGGCCGTGACGGGAGGCGATGCGGCCCGCGACGTACAGACGGAGATCGGATCGATGCGGGAGCTGGTCGATCACTTCATCGCCGCCGGAAAACGCGGCGTCGCCATCAACCGCTACAAGGGGCTTGGTGAGATGAATCCGGACCAGCTCTGGACGACCACGATGAACCCGGAGAACCGCACCCTGCTGCAGGTGCGCGCGGAAGACGACACCGAGGCCGACCACATGTTCACCACGCTCATGGGCGACCAGGTGGAGCCGCGCCGCAAGTTCATCCAGGACAACGCCCTGGACGTCAAGAACCTGGACATCTAGCGTCCCATGCCCGACGTCGAACGCCCCAACGTCCCCGTCACCATCGAAGACGAGATGCGTCGGTCCTACATGGACTACGCCATGAGCGTCATCATCGGCCGCGCCCTGCCCGACGTGCGCGACGGGTTGAAGCCGGCGCACCGGCGCGTGATCTACGGCATGCGCACGATGGGGCTCGCCTCAAACCGGGCGTACCGCAAGTGCGCCAAGATCGTCGGCGAGGTGATGGGCAACTTCCACCCGCATGGCGACGCGTCCATCTACGACACGCTCGTCCGCCTGGCGCAGGGCTTCAACATGCGCTACCCGCTGGTCGACGGCCAGGGGAACTTCGGATCCGTGGACGGCGACCCGCCGGCGGCGATGCGCTACACCGAGGCGAAGCTGCAGTCGCTCTCCGACGACCTGATGGCCGATCTCGACCGCGACACGGTCGACTTCGTGCCGAACTACGACGAGACGACCGAGGAGCCCTCCGTCCTGCCCGCGCCGTTTCCGAATCTGCTGGTGAACGGCTCGGCCGGCATCGCCGTCGGGATGGCGACGAACATCCCGCCGCACAACCTGCGCGAGGTGATCGATGGGATCGTCTGGATCGCCGAGCATCGGGAGGCGACGCGGCTGGACAAGGAGCGGGAGCTGCTCACGCTCGTTCCGGGTCCCGATTTCCCCACCGGCGGGTTCATCGTGGGACGGGCCGGCGTCGTGCAGGCCTACCGAACCGGCCGCGGATCGATCACGATGCGGGCCCGCACCGAGGTGGAGGAACCCCGCAAGAAGGGAGACCGTACCGCCATCGTCGTCACCGAGATTCCGTACCAGGTCAACAAGTCGCGCCTGCTCGAGAAGATCGCCGACCTGGTGCGCGAGAAGGTAATCGAAGGGATAGCCGACCTGCGCGACGAGTCCGACCGTCACGGCATGCGCATCGTGATCGAGCTGCGGCGGGGCGAGGTGCCGGAGGTGGTGCTGAACAACCTCTACAAGCACACGCCGCTGCAGACGTCGTTCGGCATCATCGCCCTGGCCATCGTGGCCGGCCGGCCGCGGGTCCTGCCGCTGCTCGACCTGGTGGAGCAGTTCCTCGATTTCCGCAGGGAAGTGGTCCGGCGGCGCACGGAGCACGATCTGGCCAAGGCGGAGGCGCGCATCCACATCCTGGAAGGGCTCAAGGTCGCGCTCGACTATCTCGACGCGGTCATCACGCTGATAAGGGCCTCGCGCAACCCCCCGGAGGCGCGGCGCGGCCTGATCGAGCGCTTCTCGCTCACCGCGATCCAGGCCCAGGCGATCCTGGACATGCAGCTTCAGCGCCTCACCGGACTGGAGCGCGAGAAGATCATCGAGGAGCTGGCCCGGTTGGCCGAGACCATCCGGGAGCTGCGGGCCATTCTCGAGAGCGAGTCGCTCCTGCTGGGCATCGTCGTCGACGAGCTCAGGGAGGTGAGGGAGAAATACGGCGACGCGCGCCGCACCGAGATCATCGAGGGCGAGGACGGGGACTTCAGCATCGAGGACCTGATCGTCGACGAGGACGTCGTCATCACCGCCAGCAACACCGGGTACATCAAGCGAACCGCGGTGACGCAGTATCGGAACCAGCGCCGGGGAGGCAAGGGCCGGCTCGGCATGCGGACGCGGGAAGAGGACTTCCTGACGCACCTCTTCATCGCGTCGACGCATGCCTACATCCTGATCTTCACGGACCGCGGCCGAGTCTACCCCCTCAAGGTACACCGGATTCCCGACGTCGGTCCCGCCGGGCGCGGCAAGGCCATCGCCAATCTCGTGGCCCTCGATCCCGAGGAGAGAATCGCCGCGCTGGAGACCCTCAGGGAGTTCCCCACCGATCCCGGCCGGCACTTCGTCGCCATGGGAACGCGGCGGGGCGTGGTCAAGCGGGTCGATCTGAGCGCCTTTCGCCACGTGCGCTCGGGCGGCATCATCGCCATGGGGGTGGAGCCGGACGACGCGGTCGTCGGCGCCGAGCTGACCGACGGCGAGGGCGAGATCTTCATCGGCACCCGGGCGGGAATGGCCATCCGTTTCCCGCAGTCCGACGTGCGTTCGATGGGGCGCACGGCTCGCGGGGTCCGGGGCATTGCCCTCCGCGCGGGAGACGAGGTGGTTGCGATGACGGTCGTCCGGCCCGGCGCCACGCTCCTGACCGTGACCGAGAACGGCTACGGCAAGCGGACCGAGCTCGGAGAATACCGCGTGCAATCGCGCGGGGGACTCGGTATCATAAGCATCCAGGCGAGCGAGAGAAACGGGAGGGTCGCTGGCGTTGCCTGCGTCGACGGCGACGACGAGGTCTTGTTGATCACGCAGCAGGGCAAGGTTCTGCGGATGGTCGCGCGCGACGCCCGCCCCATCGGCCGGGCGACGCAGGGCGTGCGGTTGATCGGTATCGGTGACGATGATCGCGTCGTCTCCGTGGCGCGGCTCGTTGAGAGAGACGGAGAATCGCGCGAGGATGCCGGCGAGGCGGATGACGAATCGGTCGCCGGCGATGACTAGGCCCGGTATCGGCGTTCGCGAAGGACGCCGATCGCAGCAGCAAGGAGGCAGGGATGTCTCGTTCCATGGTCAAGAGGTCATTGGTACTGATTGCAGTGGTCCTCTCTGGAGGATTCCTCGCCGCGGCTTGCGGAGGAGGAGGCGATGAGCTGCTGATTGCGCGCTCCTTCTTCCAGGCTGCCCGGTTCGACGACCGAACCTCCCTCGGCAACATGTCGCTGGTGCCGTTCAGTCCCCAGGAAGACGGCATCGCTTCGAGCCCGGGCGTCGATTTCGTCGGCGAGGAGGAGCGGCGTCCGCTCCAGATGATCGAGTTGAACCAGGCCCTCGCCGAGACGCGGGACGCCGAGACCACCTTCCGTGCCGACAAGAAGATGTACCAGGACAACAACGAGGAGCCGATCACCCTGGCCATCGAGTCCGGGCGCGAGGGTGAGGATCCGAGCAACGCCGATATCAGGCGGGCGGCCAACGCCTGGTCGGGCCGCACCGGTGAGGGTGCGCCCCGGGGAGGCAACCGCGGTCGCCGGGACTGGTTCAACGAGATCCGCGATTCCTGGAGCACGCAGGTCGCCGACGAGCGCGAGTGGGCGCGCAAGGTCTCCGAGGCCCAGAACGCGCTCAACAACGAGCGGCGCATCGTCGACGTCAGCCTCTACGACTTCGTCCGCGACTCACCCGAGGCCATCGAGGTCATCGAGTTCGGCGGCGAGCTCGTCACGAAGCAGTTCACCGTGACCGCGAACGTGACGAAGGACGATGTCGAAGAAGAGCGGACGATGTGCTTCACGGTCCAGAAGGCGGATCTGCACAACATCCCGATGCCGAGTGCGGAAGAAGAAGGCGAGATGACGGAAGCGACCGTCGAGGGCCGGTGGATCATCACGGGCATCGACAAGACCAGCAACGCGCCCTGCGAGGGTCACGGAGCCGTCGAATAGGTCGGACCGTCGACCCGCGGGGCGTTGTTGTCAGCGATTTCTGTCTGGCTCCGCCCACGTCAACATCCCGAGGGCGGCCGGCCGGTTCGACCGGTGTCGGCCGCCCTCCTCCCACCCTGCTGGCCGTCGGATCACGGCCGGTCGCGGGGTTTCTCCGCACCGCGGTCCCCACCGTATTTTCCCTGCCACTCGTCGAGGTGAGTTCTGTCCGACAGTGGGACATTCATGCGGTAGGCCGCGCGCGCGATCGCGTGAGCGGCAACCGGGGCCGTTACCAGCAGGAAGATGATCGTCAGTCCGGCGATCGCGGTTTCGGCCGCGGTTCCGAAGTGCACGGCCGCGCCGCCGAACACCAGGCCCACGCCCAGCGTTCCCGCCTTGGTGGAGGCGTGCATGCGAATGAGCACGTCCGGCAGGCGCAGGATGCCGAGGCCGGCGACGAACAGGAAGAAGCCTCCGGCCAGGAGGCAAGCGGCAACGATCAGTTCCCACCACGGGATGTCACCTGCCATCAGGCTCTTCCGTCCTTTCGCTGGCCCGTCCGTCGCGATGGAGCAACTCGGTCGTGCGCTCGGCGTACCAAGCGAAGGCGACGGTTGCCAGAAAGGCCACCAGCGCCAGGACCACCGCGATGTCGAGAAAGTCGGGCTCGCTGTGCGTGATTGCCAGGAGGCCCGCGATAGCGACCGCCAGCACCGTGATTAGGTCGATCGATACGACGCGATCCGGCAGGCTCGGTCCCTTTATCAAGCGTACAAACGAGAAGACCAGTCCCAGCACGGTCAGGACCGTCGTGACGTCGACCGCCCATCTGACGATCTGCGAGTGCTCCGCGAGGTCTGTCACTGCATGGCCTCCCAGACCAGACGCTCGAAGCCCGTCTTGATCCTCCTGCGTGTCTCGTCCGGATCGTCGACGAACATCTCGTGCACGTACAGCGTCTTCC
>JAGWAH010000005.1:60689-63267 GCA_021296515.1 Acidobacteriota bacterium
TCAACGAGATGAGATTGGCCAGCACCGTGATCTGTATCGGCTCTTCGATGTCCAGCGGCACGGCCACGATGGCCGGGCGTGATCTGTGCGTGGGCGTGATCACGTCCCAGGCGACCTGGAAGCTCGAGACCGTAAGCTCATACAGGAAATACGCTCCCAGGCGGGCGGCCAGCAGGACCCTCCTGAAGTAGGCGGTCTGCCCGTGCACGGGACTCGACAGGCTCAGGGCGGCGAACGCCAGGAGGAAGCCCGCGGCGAAAGTCCCCAGGTCGAAGGTTCCGAACAGGGCGCACCAGCCGCCGGCGAGCAGCAGGTTGATCTGGAAGAGCCTCATTCCGCGTTGTCTCCACAACCGGCCGCGTTTTCCGCGACAGCGCCCCGGTCGAGTACGGCTTCGACGTAGATCGAGGGGTCCATCAGCTCGGTCGCGGCCCGTTCCGCCAGCGCGTAGAGAGGTCGGGCGTAGAGACCGATTGCCAGGGTGATGGTCGCCAGCGTCGCAATGGGAGCCAGCAGCAGCCACCGCCGCCGCGGCGCGAGCGAAGGCGGTGGCCCGGCCTCGTCGGGGCGGGCCTTCCAGAAGGCGTTCAGCCAGATCTTGGTCATCGAGAAGACCGTCAGCAGGCCCACGACCAGCGCTACCGCGGCGAGGATGAATTCATCGCTCTCGACCGAGGCCTGGATCAGCAATAGCTTCGCCCAGAAGCCGGACAGCGGCGGGAAGCCCGCCAGCGAGAACGCCGGTACGAAGAACAGCGCCGCGAGCAGCGGCTTGTCGCGGTAGAGCCCGCCGAGCGTCTGGAGATCGGTGGATCCGGCCAGCCGATTTACGGCGCCCGAAACGAAGAAGAGGTTCGCTTTCACGATGATGTGGTGGATGACGTAGAAAATGCCGCCCAGCAACCCGAGCGTCGTGAAGAGCGCGAGGCCGAGGATCATGTACCCGATCTGGCTGATGATGTGGAACGTCTGCGAGGCCGCCCCGAGAACGCCGGTGACCATGGTCAGGCCCGCCACCCAGAGCAGCAGCTCGTGCGTGTATCCGACGTCGTTCCGGAAGATCAGCGTGAAGAAACGCATCAGCGCGTAGACGCCGACCTTCGTCAGCAGGCCGGAGAAGACGGCGGAAACCGCGGTCTGCGGCGTGTGGTAGCTGGCCGGAAGCCAGAAGAAGAGCGGGAATACCGCCGCCTTCAGGCCGAACGCGATGATGAACACCATGCCGACCAGGGTGAGCAAACCCTGATCTTCGACCTCCTGCACCCGCAGGTGCAGGTCCGCCATGTTGAGCGTGCCCGTCAAACCGTACAGCAGTCCGATGCCGCCGTCGCGATCAGGCTCAGGGCCGCGTAGCGCACGGCGCCGTCCAGTTGCGCGGGCGTTCCGCCCAGTACCAGCAGGGCCAGCGAGGCGATGAGCATGATCTCGAACCAGACGTAGAGATTGAAGACGTCTCCCGCCAGGAACGCGCCGCACACGCCCGCCAGCAGCGCGTGCAGCAAGGGGTGCAGAGCACGTGAAAGCGGACCGGGCCGCGTGTCCCCGAACGCGTAGATCACGGTGGCCAGACCGATCAGGGCGGAGACCGCGACCATCGCCGCGCTCAGGTGATCGGCGACCAGCGTGATCCCGTAGGGTGCCGGCCACTGGCCGATCTGGACCGAAGCGATACCGTCGCGCCACACCGACGACAACAGGCCCGCGGCTGCCCCCGACAGGCCGATGGCGCCGGCGAGGCTTACGGCTTTCTGCGTCCTCTCGCTGCCGCGCCCCGCGAAGCCGATCACGGCCGCGGCCAGCGGAATCACGATCGGACAGACCAGCAGCCAGTTCAACCGACCGTCCTCTGCCCCGCGTCCGCGCCTGCCGACATGGGTTCCGCGGCCCGCATGCGGTCGGTGTCGACGGTTTCCAGCTCCTGGTAGGTCCGGAAGGCGAGCACCAGCGCGAACGTGAGCAGGCTGAAAGAGATCACGATCGCGGTCAGAATCAACGCTTGGGGCACGGCGTTCGAGATGTCGGGGAGGGGCGCGGACTCTCCCGGTGCAATCAGCGGCGGCCGGGCGCGCGTCATGCCTCCGCTCGCGAAGATCACGAGGTTGGCGGCATGGGAAAGCAGCGCCAGCCCGAATATGAAACGCACGAAGTTGCGGCTGAGCATCAGGTAGACGGTTGCCGCCATCAAGACGCCGACAATCACGGCGACGATTGGTTCCATCAGTGGTTTCCCTGCTGCCCGCGCATCCCGGCTACTGCTCCTTGATTCCGAGGACGAAGGTCAGCACGACTCCGATGACAACGAGGTAGACGCCGACGTCGAACATCACCGGCGTGCCGATCTTCAGCCCCGCGAGGGTTGCCCATTGGCCGGTAAGGAACGGGGCGGTATCGCGGATCGATCCGACGAAGCCCGATGCGATTGCCACGGCCAGACCTGCGGCGCCGACCGCTCGGGGGTCCGCGCGCAGTATCCCGCGAGCCGCCTGCGGGCCGAACACAAAAGCGTACAGGCTGAACGCGATCGACGCGACCAGCCCCCCGACGAAGCCGCCGCCGGGGTGCTCGTGGCCCCGCAGCA
>JAGWAH010000072.1:0-3872 GCA_021296515.1 Acidobacteriota bacterium
CCCCCGTGCTCGTCCCGAACTCGTCGACCGGCACGCCGAGCTTGTCCATCAGCGTCACGTGCAGGTTGGACATCGGCGTCGGGTCCGGACACCGCAGGTGCTGTCCGCAGTGGAGCGTCCCCGCTCCGCCGCCTGCGAGCAGGATCGGCAGGTTCTCCGAGGAATGCCGGTTGCCGTCGCTCAGGCCGGCGCCGTACAGCACCGCCACGTGGTCGAGCAGCGAACCGTCGCCGTCCGGCGTGGCGCGCAGCTTGTCCAGGTAGTATGCCAGCAGCGACGTGTGGTACGTGTTAATCCGGGTCAGCTTGTCGAGCTTGTCCGGATCCTGCTGGTGATGCGACGTCGGGTGATGCGCCTCCGGCACGCCGATCTGCGGATAGGTTCGACCGCTGTACTCGCGGCTGATCATGAAGCTGACGACGCGGGTCAGGTCGGTCTGGTAGGCCAGCACCTGCAGGTCGAACATCAGCTTGGCGTGCTCGTCGAAGGCGGCCGGAACGCCCAGGGGCGGCGCAATGTCCGGCAGTTCCTGATCGATGGATGCGGCGCTCGATGTCCCGCACCGCCTCGAGATACTCGCCGAGCTTCAGCCGGTCGCGCGGCCCCAGATCGCGGCGCAACGCGGCCACCTTGTCCGTCACCGCGTCGAGGAGGCTGCGGTTCTGCTCGATGCGCGCGAGCCGGGCGGCAGGATCCGTGCCCCCGGTGTCTCCCAGCAGCCGTTCGAAGACCGTACGCGGATTGGTCTCCATCGGCAGCGGCGTCGTCGCGCTCAGCCAGCAGATCGTATTGGTGTATGCACAGGTGTATCCACCACCGCACGTGCCGACATCGTCGCCCGACTCGAGGGCCAGCTCCAGCGACGCGAGCTGCGTGTGCCGGGCCGCCTCCCGCGCCACCTGCTGGTCCATCGACACGCCGGCCCCGAGCTGGGAGCCCTGCGTGCGCTTCGGCGGCACGCCGGTCAGGAAGCTGGTGGCGCCGGTCTCGTGGATGTTGTCCGGCCCCTTGTTGCTGAGCCCCGACACGACCAGCAAGCGGTCGCGGAAGCGCTCCAGCGGCTGCAGGATCGGGGTGATCTCGAACCCCGTGCCCGCCGTCGCGGGAGTCCACCGCTCCATCACGATCCCGTTCGGGACATAGACGACGCCCAGCCGCCTGATCGGCTTCGCGGCGGTCCGGCCGAGCGCGGTCAGCGCCGGCACCATGCCGTCGAGGAGCGGCAGCGCCAGCGTGGCGCCGATTCCGCGGAGCACGGTGCGGCGAGGGAGAGCCTTCTTGCTGATCATCATGATTCTGATCTCCGCATCTGAAACTGGGTGCTCTCGACGATCCCGAGCACGAGGGAGGACCACGTGTAGTCGTCCGCAGCCGCGTCGCGAATGATCTCGCGAAGGGCCGGCATGTCGTAGTACTCCAGCCCGCGGCCGAGGGCGTAGGTGGCCAGCTTCTCGGTCACGGTCCACACGAACTGCCGGTGACGCTCCAGCAACATCGCCTTGAGTCCCGCCAACCCCTCGAACCCGGTCCCGTCCGGGAAGACGCCCGACGCGTCGATCGGGTCGCCTCCCTCGCCGGTCGCCCGCCACTTGCCGATCGCATCGAAGTGCTCCAGGGCGAAGCCGAGCGGATCCATCGGAGCATGGCAGTTGGCGCAGACCGGGTTCTCGCGGTGCTGCTCCAGCCGCTCGCGCACCGAGGCCGGCCGGCCGCCCTCCCCCCGGTCCGGTAGCGCCGGCACGTCAGGCGGCGGAGGCGGCGGGGCCGCGCCGAGCAGGTGCGAGAGCAGCCAGTGGCCGCGGAGCACCGGCGACGTCCGCGTGGGATAGGAGGTGACGGTCAGGATGCTGCCGTGGCCCAGCAGGCCGCCGCGCACGCCGTCGGGGAACGTCACGCGCCGGAACCGGCTGCCGTAGACGTTCGGGATTCCGTAGTGCTCGGCCAGCCGCTCGTTGGCGAACGTGTAGTCGGCGCGTACGAGGTCCAGAATACTGCGGTCCTCGCGGATCTGGCTGGCCACGAACAGCTCCGTCTCGCGCCGAAACGCCTCGCGCAGGTTGTCGTCCCAATGCGGGAACAGCTCCGGCGTCGGAACGACGCTCGACAGCGTCCGCAGGGCCAGCCACTGCAGAGCGAAACCGTCGACGAGGGCCTGCGCGCGGGAATCGGCCAGCATGCGTCGCACCTGGTGTCGCAGCACGTCCGTGTCACGCAGCTCGCCGCGCGCGGCGACGTCCAGGAGCTCATCGTCCGGGATGCTGCTCCAGAGGAAGAACGAGAGTCGCGCCGCCAGCTCCAGGTCGCTGACCGGGTGTATCGTGCCGGGCCTCGTATCCACCGGGTCGCGCTCGACGCGGAACAGGAACTCCGGATCGACCAGGATGCTCTCGAGAGCCCGCTGGATCCCGGCATCGAAGCCGCCCGCCTTGCGCCCCGCCGCGAAGAAACCGAGCAGGGTGGTCAGGTCCGTCTCGGCCACCGGCCGGCGGAAGGCCCGCCGCGCGACCGCTCCGAGAATCTCACGGGCGCACGCTTCTTCCGCTGCGCCGGGCGCGGGACGGCACACGAACAGCCGCTCCCGACTCGGGGTCTCGCCCGGGCCGGCGGCATCGAACGGACCGGCGATGCGCACCTGGTCGACCGCCGCCTCGGGCGCTTCCGACGGCGAGCTCCAGCGCTCGGCGACAGCCAACACCTTCCCGGTCGCCCGCGGCTGCAGCACCCCGTCGCGCTCCGATCGGCCCTGGACGAAGGAGACCCCGAGCACGCGCGGCCCCGCCCTGGCGGAAACGCGGACCGAGAGATCCTCGTCCGCGTGCAGCGCGTACTCCTCCCAGGCACGGTCCCCGAGCACGGCGCCCGCGAACGTCCGCGGAGGCGGCGTGCCGGGCGCGCCGCCGATGTCGAACAGCGCCACCCGCTCGCCGTCCAGGCGCACCTCGAGCTGCTGCCGGTTCTGCAGGCCGCGCACGTAGTCGTAGAGCTGTCGCTGCAGCCGGATGCTGACGTCGTACTCCCCGTCCAGCGGGAAGTTGTGGCGTATCGCGATGCCGCCGCGGGAGCCGAACGGCAGGTCCTCGCTCATCCGCAGGTCCTGAAACCGCATCGAGGGGACGGCATAGGTCGCGGTGGTCGGCTCGATGTCGGGATCGCCGACCGCCAGGCGGCTGATCCGGCGCGCCGCGAAGATGTAGCGGTCGAGCAGCGCCGGGGACACCGACAGGATGTCCGCCATGTTGTCGAAGCCGAGATCCGCGTTGTCGGCCGGCAACAGCGCGCTCGCATCGATCTCCAGCGCGAGCAGGTCGCGCACCGCGTTCGCGTACTCCCGCCGGTTCAGGCGGTGCACGGTGGTGCGGCCCGGATTGGGCTCCGCCGCCGCGGCCTGGTCCAGGGCCGTTTCGAGACTGAGCGCCACGGCCTCGTAGGTGGCGGCGGCGGGCCGCCGCCGGCCGGCCGGGGGCATCGCGCCGGTTCGCAGCTTGCGCACGACCTTTTCCCACGCATCCGGATGGTCGCCCACCCGAGCGGGGTCCATGGCGTCCAGCGCAAGTCCCGCCGTTCGCAGGCGCTCGTTGTGACAGCCGACGCAGTAGCGGTTCAGGACCGGGCGCACGGACTCGCCGGTCGACACCCCGGCGGACACGGGGGCCTGCGTCCGCAATGCAACCGTGGGGGCGGCAGGTGGGGACAGGGCCGTGCCGGGCAGAGGCGTGACGTGCGGGCCGGCGGCCCGCGCAGCGGGCAGCCCGACGCCGGCCGCCGCGATGCCGAGTCCTACGACGCAGGCTGCCAGGGTCTTCGACATCGTCCTACCCTCGGGTTGTCGAGGCGGCCGCGATCGACTCGCAGCCCCTCCGCACGTACCGCCG
>JAGWAH010000072.1:3991-4899 GCA_021296515.1 Acidobacteriota bacterium
TCGGTCCGGATGCTGAAGAGCGTCTTGCCCGCCGTGATGTACAGCGTGCGCAGGTCGTCGCCGCCGAAGGCGACGTTGGTGATCGTGTCCTCCCAGATCGGGATGTGCTCGAGCAGCTCTCCGTCCGGCGAGAAAACGTGCACACCGGTCACCGTGTCGAGCGTCTCGCTCGTGCCGCGCAGGCGGTTGAGCCCGGCCGCGACGTACAGGTTGCCCTCGCTGTCGATGGTCATCCCGTCCCCGCTCCGGCCGGGATAGAAGTCGTGGAAGACGCGCATGTTGCTCGCGGTGCCGTCCTCCGCGAGGTCGTAGGCCCGGATCATCCGCGCGCCGCCCTCCTGCTGTGCCGTCTCGATCAGGTAGAGCGTGGTGTCGTCGGGCGAAATCACGATCCCGTTCGGCCGCTCGATGTCCGGTTCCGTGAGGATGCGGGCGATGGAGCCGTCGGGGTCAATGCGATACACACCGTGCACGCCGGTCTGCTCCTCCGTCACGACCGGTCCCGGGCGGTCGGTGAAGTAGACCCGCCCCTGCCCGTCGATGGTCAGATCGTTCGGCTGGTGGAGTTGCCTGCCCTCGAAGCTGTCGGCCAGCACCTCGATCTCGCCGGTCTCGATGTTCGTCCGCGTGATGCGCGGCAGGACGTCGTCGCCGTTGCCCCCTTCGCACGCCAGCAGGCGCCACTCGCTGTCGAAGATGAGCCCGTTGGCGCGGTTGCTCGGCTCGCGGTACGTGCTGACGTTCCCGTCGGCGTCCATCTTCAGGATGCGCCCGGCGCCGCGCAGATCCGTGAAGTACACCGCGCCGGCCTCGTCCACCGTCGGCCCCTCGGTGAACGTGATGTCGGCCTCGACAGCGACTGGCCGGCCCTCCGTCTGCGCGACGGCCACGCCCGCCGCGGCGATGCC
>JAGWAH010000072.1:4966-13458 GCA_021296515.1 Acidobacteriota bacterium
GGTTCCGCGGCCATCGCACCGCCATCGCCGGGCGCGGGCATCTTCGACGCGACCATGCTCGCCAGCCGGCGCAGGTGGTACCGCCGGTCCGGAGCCTCGTCGTGGTCGGTCAGCCGCTCGAACAGGTCGCGCGGCATGGCCACCTCACACGCGCGTGTGGGCGTCGATTCGACAGAACACCA
This sequence comes from Acidobacteriota bacterium, assembly GCA_021296515.1. Classification (GTDB taxonomy): domain Bacteria; phylum Acidobacteriota; class Vicinamibacteria; order Vicinamibacterales; family UBA8438; genus WTFV01. The sequence continues at coordinate 5,149 of JAGWAH010000072.1, forward strand.
CTTACGTCCAGCCCCAGCGACCGGCGTCGGCGTCCCACAGGGCCCAGCAATCCTGGGCTATGCCCGCGTTGAGAAACGCATCCGGGAGGCGCGACATCGACCCGAGCGGCTCGATCAACTCGCCGTCGGCGTACCACGACGAGATGACGTTTCCCTGCGTCGGCGCCCCTTCCACCGCCGGCTCCTCGATCACCGCGGAATCGATTGTCACCCGCCATTGCACCTCGGTGCCGTCCGCCCGCGTCTCGGTGAACGTCAGCGCATCCCCGGTCTGCTCGACGCCGCTCACCGACCCGATGCTGTCGATCTGCGCCGCGAACGACGCCTTCAGGTTGTCGACGCCCGGCTCGACGGCGGCCGCGCAGCCCACCGCTGCCGCCGCCGCCACACAGATCGGGGCGAGACGGACCGCTGCCCCGGCGATCCGCGCGGCAGAAACGCCAATCGATCCGTCACCGCGGCGCTGCCTTTGCATGGTCCTACTCCAGCTCGTCGAAGATCACCTGCACGTAGGCCTCCAGCCGCTCGGGGCCCGGACTGCCGAAGCCGGAGAACTCCGCCGGCACCTGCCAGCTCGCCGCCACCTCGGCCGCCGACTGGCCGGCCTCCTTCGCCTCGCGCACGTCGGCGACGAACGTGTCGACGAAGGCGGCCATCTGCGCGAGGTCGCTCCGCGTCATCTGGGTGCTGTGGCCGGTGATGATCAGGTCGATGTCGGTCACCGTCTGCCAGGCGTTGCGCAGCGACTGCGCGTACTCGACGCCGCTGCCGCCGTTGCTCGCGTCCATGATCGGCACCTGCCGGCCGGGGAACATGTCGCCGGCGTGCATGACGCGCAGGGACGGGAAGACCACCCAGGTGTCGCCGCCGGTGTGGCCGCGCCCGAAGTAGTAGAGGTCGACCTGGTCGTCGCCGCTGCCCAGCGTCAGGCGATCGTCGTAGGTCCGGGTCGGCAGGCCCTGGCCGCCGCTGGTCTGGAAGACATCCGGGAAATCGCCCGGGAATCCGGTGACGGGGTTCCACTCCTCCATCAGCCGCCGGGCGTTCGTGTGCGCGACCACCTCGACCGACGCCGGGAACTCCACGTTGCCGCTCACGTGGTCGAAGTGGGCGTGCGTGTTGATGATGGTCGTCACCGGGTTGGGCGTCAGCTCCGCGATGCGGTCGATCAGCGGCTGTCCCCAGCCGGCGACCTTCGTGTCGACGAGGACGACGCCGTCGGTGGTCACGAATGCGGCCGAGTTGCCGCCGCCGCCGCGCAGCACGTAGAGGTTCTCCTTCAGCCGCTCGACCTCGACGACCGGCCCGCCCTGCTCCGCCTCGGTCACCGCCAGCGACGCGGCGCCGACCAGCAGCACCGCGCCGAGCACAAGCACCCGCTTCATCTCACGCCCCCACTGCATCGATCCCACCTCGCTCATGCCATGCCTCCCGACAGGAATACCCGCTCCACGAACCAGAACGCGCCGGCCGCGATCACCGCGATCGACCCGGCGACCGCGATCCGCTGGCCGGCCACCGCGCTGTAGGCCCGGATCCTCCACAGGATCGCCGCGACCACCAGGACGACGGCGAGTTGCCCCAGCTCGACCCCGAAGTTGAACGAGAACAGCGACCATCCGAGCGCGCCGCTGGGCAGTCCCATCTCGCGCAGCACGCTCGCGAACCCGAAGCCGTGAATCAGCCCGAACACCAGCGCGATCCAGATCCGCATGTCCCGCCCGCCGCGGGCCAGCAGGTTGTCGAGACCGACGTAGACGATGCTCAGCGCGATGATCGGCTCCACGAGCCGCGCCGGCGGCGTCACCACGTTCAGCACCGCCAGCGACAGCGTGATGCTGTGGGCGACGGTGAACGCGGTGACCACGAACAGCAGTTGCCGCACGCTGCCCCCGAGCAGCAGCAGGCCGATGAGAAACAGCAGGTGATCGGGTCCGATCAGGATGTGGTGCACGCCCGACGGGACGAACCGCTGGAGCACCGCCCAGACGCCCTGCCGGGTGCCGAGGAAGTACTCGTACTCCGTCTCGCCGCCGCCGAGGATGGCCTGCGTCGTCAGCTCGGCGTCCTCGTAGACGTTGAGGAAAGTCTGGTGATTCGGGTCGTAGGGGAACAGCTCGGCCGACACGGTCACCGCGCCGACCCCGTCGTCGAGCGGAAGCCGCGCCTGCAATCGCACGGACTGCCGCTCGCGCAGGATCTCCGGCGCCGACCAGCCGTCCAGCGCGAGCGGGCGCCCGTCGACCGTCAGCCGCAGCCGTTCGCCGATCAGCGCTCCGAGCCGTTCGCCCCGCGGCCGCAGGATGTCGGGATTCAGCACCAGGGCCGGATCGTCGATGTCGAATTCGTAGGCGACGTCCCAGACGTGCGCCACCACCGTGACGTCCAGCGTGCCGGCTCCGAGCCGCACGTCGACGAAGCTGAACGGCGCGGGATGCGCGGCCGAACGCGCGGGGTGCGCGGCGCCAAGGGCCGCCACGATCAGGATGCACGAGCCGAGGCGCGTCATCGCAGCCAATGGTAACCGAAGCGCGGTTGCCTCGGGCAGTTCCGGCGCCTCCCGATTTCGAGGGGTCGGCCGCGCGAAGCCGGCCCGTTCGGGGCGCGCGTCAGAGCGCTTCCCGTCCGAGACGCTCGATGGTCTCCAGGGTCTCGTGGACGTCGTCCCAGGTCGTCGTGTGGTTGATGACGCACAGACGGAGCGCGAATCGCCTGCGAAGCAGCGTCGACGACAGGAACGCGCGTTCCTCCCAGAACACGCGGGCGAGGATCGTCTTGTTGATCTGGTGGAGCGTCGCCTCCGGGGTCGCGCCGTCCCGCGGGTTGACCCGGAAGCAGACGATTCCCAGCGACGCCGGCGTCATCAGCTCCAGGATCGCACTGTCGGCGACGTACTGCGCCGCGCGCTCGGCCCGCTCGATTCCTTGCGCCACCGCGTCCCGGAACGCGGCCATGCCGAAGATCTGCACCGACATCCAGATCTTGAGGGCGCGGTCGCGGCGGCTCAGTTGCAGGCCGCGGTCCGCCTGATTCGGGTGGTTGGCGCCCCAGACCGAGTCCTGCAGCACGTCATGGTGGATCGCGAACGCTCGTTCGAGCGTCGTGATGTCGCGGACCAGCAGGCAACCCGTATCGTACGGCTGGAACATCCACTTGTGCGGATCGATGCCGATGGAATCGGCGCGCTCGATGCCGCGCAGGAGGCGAGCGCCCGCCTCGGTGATGACTGCCGAGCCCCCGTAGGCCGCGTCCACGTGCAGCCAGATGCCCTGCGGCGCGCAGTAGTCCGCGATCTGCAGCAAGGGGTCGACAGCGCCGGTACTGGTGGAACCGGCATCGGCGCACACCGCGATGGGCATGCAGCCCGCCGCCCGGTCGGTTTCGACGGCCGCTGCCAGCGTGTCCGGGTCGAGGCGGAAGTCGGGGCCGGTGGACAGCACGCGAACGCGGTCCGGTCGAATGCCGATGATGCGCGCGGCGCGGGCCTGGGCGCTGTGGCCCTGGTCGCTCATGTACACGGTCGCTCGCTCCGGGTTGCCGGCCGCCTCGCGGGCGGCCACCAGAGCGTCCAGGGCCGCGGCGGAACCGCCGCTGGTCAACACGCCGCCGGCCGTCTCCGGGAATCGCAGCCAGCGGCGGAACCAGTCGAGCACGACGGCTTCGAGCTGGCTCGGCCCGCTCGCCGACAGCCACGTCGCCGCATTGATGTTGAAGCCGGTCACCAGGTAGTCCGCGAGCACGCCCGGCCACGTCGGCGCCGACGGCACGAACCCGAAGGCCCTCGGGTGCTCATGCCGCATCGCCGGCGACAGGACATCCCGCACGGCGCGATCGATCACTTCGCGCGGCGCCCGGCCGCTCTCCGGGGGCGCCTCCATCAGCCGGGCCCTGAGTTCCTGCTTGAACTCGCCGTCCCAGGCCGACTCGTCGGGCAGACGCTGCTTCCACTCGACCAGAATCTCGGTGACGTACCCGGCGAGCTCCCGCATGAGCGCGGGGGGCATCCGCAGACCGTGCGTCATGGGGTACGCTCCGGAAACGGGCTGCGTGCTTCGCTGCCGGTGCCCTGTCGAGTATCGCTCTCGGGAGTGAGCTTCATCCGTGAACCTCCGGAAACGACTGCCTCGTGGAACGACTCCCGTGTGGAATGCCCGCCGTAATATACACACGACGGAGGCCGCATAATACGTGTATGCTCGAAGGTATGGGGCCGCGAGTCTATCATCGCCACGATAACGTGTCCGGCCCTCGACGCGCCGCCCGTGCGGAACACTGCCCCGGCAAGCAGAGCCGGCGGGTTCGGCTCGCCTCATCACCCCGCACGCAGCCTACCGGAACCTGCTCACGCCGCCCGAGAGCTACGGCGAAACCCTGATCGACGGCACGCGGGCGCAACTCGGCGCCGACACCGGAAGCGCGAACCGGCAAGCGGGAGCGTACGCCAACCTGCAGTACGCGCAGGGCAACATGCTGTACTGGGGCAGCGGCGCCCAACGCCGGACGGGTGACTACGACACGCCGGAAGGACCCGTCTTCAACACAGCCGCCGAGCTGACCAACGCGCGCACCGGGCTCGGCTACTTCGGAGATCGGGCCTTCGCCAGTCTCTCCCTCACATTCGAGGACAGCCGCTTCGGTCTCCCGTTCGAGGACATATTCCATTCGCACGGGTCCGAGGAGAACGCCCACGGGCACGCGGAGCCCGAAGATGCCGGAGGCGGGAACGATGCCGCAATCGACCTCACCTCGCGGCGCCGCGTCGGCCGTTCCGACCTCGGCCTGCGCAACCTGGACAACGACTTCCTGCAAGGCGTGCGCACCGGTTTCCACGTCATCGACGTGGCGGACGACCATGTCGACACGGTGGGCGGCGTCGACAACGTGGATTCGCGGATCAGCAACCGCACCTACATCAAGCGCACCCTGTTCTACCAGCGGCAGCTCGGACACTTCACCGGCCGGTTCGGCACGGAGCTGAAGTACCGGGATTTCGACGTGACCGGCACGGAGACACTGGCGCCGCGCACCGACCAGAGCACGATCTCGGCCTTCGGCTACGAGGAGGTGAGCTTCGGGCGCTACCGCCTGCAGTTCGCCGGACGCGCGGAGCGAAACGACTACAAGACCGCCGGACGCGTTCCCCTGCCCGGCGGCGACGTCGGGACCGATCTGAACTTCTACGTCTACGACATCGAGAACTTCATCTTCGGGGATCACACCACCGAGGTGGTGAACAACCTGCGGGTGCTGGACATCATTCAGGACGACAGCCGTTTTGTCGGCTTCGACGCGCGGGGCAGCGTGCGGCTGGGCAGCCAGGCCTGGGCGTCGCTCGGCATCGGCTACGTGAACGCGACGCTGACGTCTACGAACGAGGCGGTGCCGCGCATCCCGCCCCTTCGCGCCACGCTCGGCGTCGACATACCCTACGGGGCGTTCACGGTGAGCCCGGAGTTGATGTTCGCGGCGCGGCAGGGCCGGGTGTTCCGCGACGAGACCACGACGCCCGGATACGCCGTCCTGAACCTGGACGCGTCCTACATCTGGCCGCGGCAGCACATGGCGCACGTGCTGTCGTTCACCGGTTACAACCTCACCAACGCGCTGTTCCGGAACCACATGTCGTTCATCAAGGACCTGGCCCCCGAGATTGGCCGCGGGGTCAAGGTGGGTTACTCGCTGCGGTTCTTCTAGGACCGCCTGCGCACGCTCGCCGGCGCGCGGCCGGCACGCTCGCGCGTGGTCGTCCGCTGCTGCGGCCAACTGGTATCGTTCGGGCATGAAGACTCATGCGGCCGCGTTCTGCCTCGGCATCTGGGTGATGGGGACGGTGTGCGTCAGCATCGTCGCGATGCAGAACTTCTACACCATCGACCGGCTGCTCGACGGCCCGAGCCACGCTGCGTTCGCGGCGTTCGTGGAGGACGCCGGCCGCGAGGACGCCCGGAGCGTTCTGCGCTACCTGTCGTCGGAGCTGAACCGGCTGTTCTTCCAGCTCTGGAACGTCGCCCAGATCGGCATCGGCGGGGCGGCGCTCTGGCTGCTCTGGGGGCTGCGCTCGCCAGCCGGCGGGCGGCTGCGCTGGACGGTCGCCGCGATGCTGGCCGTGGTGGTCATCCTGACAGTGGGAATCACGCCGCAGATTCTCGCCGTCGGCCGCAGCATCGACTTCGTCCCGCGCGACCCGCCGCCTCCGGCCGTCGCCACGTTCGGTGTTCTCCACGCAGCGTACACCCTGCTGGAACTCGCCAAGTGCGGCGCCGGCGTCGCAGCCGCGCTGTGGCTGGGACGATCGATGTCGGCCGGCCGACATCGGCTTCAGTGAGAACCCTCGACGATCCGCGCGGCGCGCAGCAAACCGTCGGCCGCCTGCAGCGCCTTGGCGCGGAGCCGCGGGGCCAGATCCGGGCGGTCGGCCAGGTACTGCTCCACGATGGCCGCGGCGCTGGCCGTCTGATGCCCGTCGAGCGTGGTCTGCAGCCAGCTCAGCGGGAAGAAGATGTCGCCGGTGCGCTGGATCTCCTCCAGCAGGTCGAGGCCGGGCCGCAGGTAGACCTCCGACTCGCGTGCCCGCAGCGGATGATGCAACCACCGGAGCGCCGTCAGGACCCACGGCTCGCGCGCCCGGTTGGCGGGCTCGCGCAGTGAATCGAAGAAGGCGTCGCGCACCTCCGGCTCGGCCGACAGCGCCGGCATGACGAACTCGAACGCGGCGCGCCGGTCCGGGTTGTCGATGCGTTCCCGCTGCGCGGCGACGATCTCCGCGCTGTCCGCTACGCCCCGCACCGCAAGCCCCTGGGCGAGCGCCGTGAAGTCCCGCTCGGCAAGCGGTACGCCGGGCACCTCCTCCTCTTCCCGCCAGATGCGCTCGAGGCGCACCAACGCTTCCGCCGACAGCGCGACGTTGCGGTACGCGCCGAACCAGGCCGCCGCGAGGCTGCGGCTCCCCGCCGCCGCAGTACCGCTCCATAGCAGCGCCTCGATCTCCGGCGCCAGGGCCGCGCGGCGCTCCGGCGCCAGGTAGCGCCAGTACGCCGAGGTGAGGTAGCCGAGGATGCGCGAGACGTTCTGCTCGTCCGTCTCCGCCGGCAGCGCCCGCTGCGCCAGGTCGATGAGCGCTTCGGGTCCCACGTCGCCCTCGAGGAGCGATTCCCAGAGCGACACCCAGCCGATGGCCCGCGTCAGGGGCTCGTCGATGGCCGGCAGTTCGGCGAGGAGGTAGTCACGGGTACGCGGGTCGAGCGCCATCAACCCGTAGCCGAGCCCGGCGCCGTTGGCGAGCACGTAGTCGGGCGCGGGCAGTCCCGCCGCTTCCGCCACGACCGCCTCCGCATCCCGGAGGTGAACAGCCAGGGTGTTCGATTCACCGTCGTCGTACCCCAACCGCAGCTCGAGCCGCTGGTTCCAGAGGCGGCCCGCCTCGGCGGGATCGGACTGCCGCACCGCCAACCGTGCGATTCCGTCTCCGTCGGTCTCCAACGCCACTTCCACCCGGGGCCGTCCGCTCTCCTCCACCCACGTCCGGCTCCAGGCCGCCAGGTCCTCCGTCGTCCGCGCGTCGAGGATCGCGATCAGGTCCGTCCAGCCCGCGTTGGCGTAGGCGTGCGCGCCCAGGTACTCGCGCAGCCCGTCACGCAGTGCGTCCTCCCCGATCAGCCGCTCGAGGTGGGCGAAGACGATCGGGGCCTTCTGGTAGATGATCGCCCCGTAGAGCGTGCCCGCCTCGTTCAGGTTGTCGAGCGGCTGCCGGATCGGGTTGGCGCCAGCCGTGCGGTCGACGCCGTACGCCGCCGGGTAGTGCGCGAGCAGGAACCGCAGATCGTGGTCGACCTCCGGGAACGCCGGGTTGACGATCTTCGCCGCCATGAAGTTGGCGAACGTCTCCTTCATCCAGACATCGTCGAACCACGGCATGGTGACGAGGTCGCCGAACCACTGGTGGGCGGTCTCGTGCGCGATCAGACTGGCCCGCCCGAGCTGCGCGTTCTGGGTGGCGCTCTCGTCGAGCAGCAGCGAATCGGCGCGGTAGAAGATGGCCCCCGGATGCTCCATGCCGCCGTACTGGAAGGCCGGCACGAGCACGAAGTCGAACTTCTCGAACGGAAACGGGATGCCGGTGTACTCCTCCAGCCACGCCAGGGCCGACGCGTGCAGGTCGAAGATCGCGCCGGCGTTGCGCTCGATCCGCTCGCGGTCGGTCTCGCGGTGGTACATCGCCATCCGCCGGCCGCCGCGCTCGGCTTCCTCCACCTGGAAGTCTCCCGCCGCGAAGGCGAACAGGTAGCTGCTGATCGCGTGGGTCTCGGTGAA
>JAGWAH010000072.1:13577-16815 GCA_021296515.1 Acidobacteriota bacterium
CGCGCCCGGTCGGGCACGAACAGGGTATAGAGGAAGTCGTCCTGCCGGTTGAGCGACCCGTCTCCCGCCGTGAACTCGATGTCCACCACGTTGTGCCCGGGCGCCATCGCCGTGGCCGGTACGATGATGTGTTCCCCGCGCGCCTCGAAAGCGACCGTTTCGCCAGCCACCCGCACTGCGTGGACGCTTTCCGCCGGCTGGGCGAAATCGAAGATCAGCGGGCCGACCTCGGTGAGCGTAAACGACGTGGTCACGCTTCCGGTGATGGGTTGGTCGCGCTCCTCGGGGATCGTCAGCCGGACGTCGTACAGTACGTTGAAGATGGTGGCCGCGCGCCGCTCGGCCAGCTCGAGGGCCACCCCCGGACTCACGTCCACGCCGACCTCACTGCCGCACCCGCACGCCATGCCGGCCAGGATGGCACAGGCCCCCGTCAGCCGCCTCATTCCAGCGATATGCATTCTGCATGTGTATCATCGCGCATCCGGTTCAACCTGACCACCCGGCGCTCGGTGGAGGACGTCCGCAACTACGCTTCTCTTCCGCCGCACGTGCCGCGGCGTGGGCTCCCTGGCCGCGCCGGATGTCGACACGACCGCTCGGATGCGGCATAGTGTCGCCGTGACACATCCAAGCCGCTCGACCGCCATCCTGCTGACCCTGCTCGCGCTGTCCGGATCGGTTTCCGAGGCGCAGGACGCCGACTGGGATACATACCTCGGCGACGTGGCCCGCCGGCACTACTCGCCGCTCGATCAGATCACGCCCGAGAACGTCGCCGAACTGGAGGTCGCCTGGACCTACGACTCCGGCGAGCTGCGGGCGGGCAACTCGACCATGTACACGAGCCCCCTCGTCGTCGACGGGATGCTCTACGGACTGTCGCCGCAGCTCGTCGCGTTCGCGCTGAACGCGGCCACCGGCGAGGAACTGTGGCGCTACGACCCGGGCATCGAGGGCGCGCCCCAACGGGGGCTGATGTGGTGGGAGCGTGAGACCGACAGCGGCACGGCGGCGCGCCTCTTCTTCACGGGCAACGACGCACTGGTCGCACTCGACCCGGCCGCGGGCCAGCCTGTCATCGATTTCGGCGAAAACGGTGTCGTCGACCTCTCGGCAACCGTGGAGGGCGACGGCCCGCTCCGCGTGACCGTGCCGGGCATCGTCTTCGAGGACCTGATCGTGATGGGCTTCTCGACGAGCGAAGCCTCCGACGCGCTGCCGGGCGCCATCTCGGCCTACAGCGCCATCGACGGTTCGCTGGTCTGGCGGCATCACAACGTCCCGCGGCCGGGAGAGCCGGGCTCGGAGACCTGGGCCGAGGGCTCTCTGGAGGTGGCGGGCGGCGCGAACACCTGGACCGGCATGGCGCTGGACGCGGAGCGGGGCCTGCTGTTCGCGCCGACCGGATCGGCGACGCCCGACTTCTACGGCGCCTCGCGCGTCGGCGACAACCTGTTCGCCAACAGCCTGCTGGCCATCGACGTNNCTGGTACTTCCAGACCATCCGGCACGACGTCTGGGACCGCGACCTGCCGTCGCCGCCGACCCTCGTGCAGCTCGAGCGCGGCGGCCGGACCATCGACGCGGTGGCGGTCACCTCCAAGTCGGGCCACCTGTTCCTCTTCGACCGCGAGACGGGCGAGTCGCTCTACGACATCGACGAGGTGACGGCCCACCCGAGCGACATACCGGGCGAGGTCGTGGTGACGGCGCAACCGGAGTCGTCTGTCGCGCTGACGCGGCAACGTTTCGAGATGACGACGCGCAGTCAGGAGTCGATCGACTTCGTGAGCGCGATCTGGGACCGCCTCGATCAGCGGCCCTGGGCGCCGCCCAGCCTGCAGGGGACGATGATGTACCCGGGCTACGACGGCGGCCAGGAATGGGGCGGCTCGGCGTTCGATCCGGCCACCAACCGGCTGATCGTCAACTCGTCGGAGATCGGCGCCATCCTGCAGCTCTACGAGGTCCCGGCCGGCTTCTCGGCGCGCGCCGTCTACGCCGAGCACTGCGGCACGTGCCACGGCGCGGATCGCGCGGGCAACGCGGTGGGACCCAGCCTGATCGACGTAGGCGAACGGCTGACCGGCGGCGAGATCAACGACGTGGTGCGCAACGGACGCGGACGCATGACCGGCTTCGACCATCTGGACGAGATCGAGATCCGCGCCGCGATCCGCTACATCCGGAACCCGGAGGAAGAAGAGGACCTGCCGCCGTCGACGGAGGTGGACTACGCGTTCGGCGGCTACACGTGGCTCCGCGACCAGGACGGCCTGCCGGGCAACCGGACGCCCTGGGGGACGCTGACGTCGGTGGATCTGGCGACCGGCGACTTCGACTGGCAGGTGCCCTTCGGCGACTACCCGCAGACGGTCGGACAGGGTCTCGGCTCGGAGAGCTACGGCGGACCGGTGGTGACCGCGTCGGGGTTGATCTTCATCGCGGCGACGCCGGACCGGAAGATCCGGGCGCACGACACCCGGGACGGCGCGGCGCTGTGGCAGGCCGACCTGCCGGCCGCCGGCTTCTCGACCCCCGCGGTCTATGCCGTCGACGGCCGGCAGTTCGTGGTGATAGCGGCCGGCGGCGGCCGCATGGGGCCGCCCTCCGGCTCGGAGTACATCGCGTTCGCTCTCCCGGAGTCTCAGGACTGAAATCGGCGCCCGGAGAGCGCCCGCACGTTGGAGCCCGACCGACCCGGCAACCGTTCCGGGCCGGTCGGCGCCTGTGCACTTCCCTGCCGGCTACTGCCCGAGCTCTTCGTAGATCGCCGCGATGGCAGCGGCCATGCGCTCCGTCCGATAGCCCTCGTACCGGTCGGTCAGGTCGATGGAGGCTGCGGCTTCCTCCGCGCTCTGCCCCGCCTCGATGGCCCCGCGCACGGCGGCCAGCAGGTCGGCGGTGAAGCGCTGGTACTCCTGGAGCGACTCCGGCGTGGTCACCGGGATGTGACCCGGAACCACCGTGTCGTAGCCGTCGACGTTGTCGATCAGCGCCTGCAGCGTCTCGGGGAACGAGACGCCGCTGCCGCCGTTGCTCCGATCGAGGAACGGCGCGTCCCGCCACGGGAACATGTCGCCCATCTGCAGGACCCGCAGTCCCGGATACAGGATGAACGTGTCGCCGTTGGTGTGGCCGGCCCCGAAGTGGTAGAGCTCGATGCGGTCGGCGCCGGAGCCCAGCGTCAGGTTGTCCGTGTAGGTCGTGTCCGGCATCCCGTGAGCAGTTGCGC
>JAGWAH010000073.1:0-8416 GCA_021296515.1 Acidobacteriota bacterium
GGCGGCCCCGCGCGCGCAGCGCCGAGGCGATGCCGCGGGCGACGAACGTCTTGCCGACCCCGGTATCGGTGCCGGTGATGAACAGGCCGGCCATCACGTGCCGGTGACCGCGGCGATGGCGTCCCGTACGACGGTCACGAGCCGGTCGATCTCGGCACCGGTGATCGAGAGGGGCGGCATCAGCACGACGACGTCGCCGAGCGGGCGCACGATGACCCCGCGCCGGCGCGCCTCCGCCGTCACGCGGGCGCCCATCCGGTCGGCGGGGGGGTAGGGGCGCCGTTCGGCAGCGTCCGCCGCGAGCTCGATGCCCACCATGACCCCGCACTGCCGGACATCGGCCACCTGCGGCAGCGGCGCCACCTCGTCCGCGAGGAGTCGTTCGAGACGGGCGATCTTCGGACCGAGCCGGTCCAGCGTCCGATCGCGGGCGAAGAGGTCGAGATTGGCCAGGGCGGCCGCGCATCCAAGCGGGTTTCCGGTGTAGGTGTGGCCGTGGTAGAAGGTGCGGCCCGCGGCGGGCGGTCCCAGGAACGCGTCGTGGATGCGTTCGGTCGCCAGCGTGGCGGCCAGGGGCAGGTAGCCCCCGGTGATGCCCTTGGCGACGCAGAGCAGGTCGGGGGCGACGCCGGCCTGCTCGCACGCGAACATCGTTCCCGTGCGTCCGAATCCGGTCGCCACCTCGTCGCAGATGAGGAGGACGCCGGCCTCGGTGGTCGCCTCCCGGAGCGCGCGCAGGTAGTCCGGGGGGTGCGGCCACATGCCGGCCGCGCCCTGCATGAGCGGCTCGACGACGACGGCGGCCAGGGCGTCGGCCTCGCGGGCGATGGCGTCGCGGGCCTCGGTGACCGCCTGCTGCAGCGCGTCGGCGTGCGAGAGGCGGTCGCGCCAGCGGTGCACGTGCGGCGGCGTCAGGCGCAGCGCGTCGGCCAGCACCGGCTTGAAGAACCGGTGGAAGGTCTCGGAGTAGCCGACCCCGACCGCGCCGAGCGTATCGCCGTGGTACGCCTGCACGAGCGAGGCGAAGCGGTTCTTTCCCGGCGCCCCGGCCAGGTGCCAGTACTGAAGCGCCATCTTCATGGCGGCTTCTTCGGCCGTCGCCCCGTTGTCGGAGTAGAAGACGCGGGTCAGGCCGGCCGGCGCCAGCTCCACGAGGCGCTCGGCCAGGCGCACCGCGGGCACGTTGGTGAGGCCGAGCAGCGTCGTGTGGGCCACCTGTCCGAGCTGCGCGGTGATGGCCGCGTTGAGCGCCGGGTGGTTGTGGCCGTGGACGTTGCACCAGAGCGACGAGACGCCGTCCAGGTAGCGTTGTCCGCCGTCGTCGATCAGCTCGTTGCCGTCGCCGCGCACGATGACCACCGGGTCCTCGTCGAACCACGCCTGCATGGGCGTGAACGGGTGCCAGAGATACGCGTGGTCCAGGCTCCGCAACTCTTCGTGGGACGCCGTGGGCTCGCCGGGCTCGTTCATCGGAGGTGGCCCGTCTCGCGCCCCGCCGCGGCGAACACGTCGATCGCCGTGGCCAGGTCGTCCGCCGTGTGCGTCGCCATCGGCGCGACCCGCAGGCGGGCCGTTCCGTCGGGCACCGTGGGCGGGCGGATGGCCGGCGCCAGCACCCCGCGGGCCAGCAGCGCCTCGGAGAGCAGTACCGCCTCGTCGGCGCCGCCGACGAGGACCGGAAGAATCGGCGACCGGCCGGGCCCGAGCCGATACCCGATCCCGGCCAGGCGCGCGCGCAGCCACGTGGCGTGCGACCAGACGCGGTCCCGCCGTTCGGGCTCGGCGGCCAGCACCGCGATGGCGGCCCGCGCCGCGGCCACCGCCGCCGGGGGCAGGGCGGTCGTGTAGATGAACGTGCGGGCGGCGTTGATCACCCAGTCGACGAGCGCCGCCGAGCCGGCCACGTAGCCTCCGAGCGAGCCGAGCGCCTTGCTCAGCGTGCCGAGCTGAACGTCGACCGCGTCGGTCAGGCCGAGCTGGGAGACGAGCCCGCCCCCGTTGCGTCCGAAGACGCCGGTCGCGTGCGCCTCGTCCACCACGATCCAGGCGTCGTGGCGCCGTGCGATGGCGACCAGATCGGCCAGCGGCGCCAGGTCGCCGTCCATGCCGAAGACCGTCTCGGTGACGACCAGGCGGCGCCGGAAGCCGTCCGCGTCGCGCAGCAGCCGCTCGAGATGGCCGGCGTCGGCGTGCCGGTAGACGCGTACGGCGGCGCGCGCGAGCCGGCAGCCGTCGATGAGGCTGGCGTGGTTCAACTCGTCGCTGAAGATCGCGTCCTCCGGTCCGGCCAGGATCGGCAGCACGCCGGTGTTGGCGTGATACCCGGAGGAGAGCACGACGGCCGCCTCGGTCTGCTTCAGCCTCGCGACGTCGCGCTCGAGGGCGGCATGCGCGGTCGAGGTCCCCACGATCAGGCGCGCCGATCCGGCTCCCGCGCCGTGCTCGAGCGCCGCGTCGGCCGCCGCGCGGGCCACCGCCGGGTGCGCCGCGAGCCCCAGGTAGTCGTTCGAGCAGAGCTGGATGACGGAACGCCCGTTGATGGTCACGCGCGGGCCGATGCCGCCGTCGAGGGGGCGCAGCCGCCGGCGGATGGCGCGCCGGTCGCGGTCTTCCAGTCCGGCCTGCAGCAGGTGGTCGAGTGACGAGCGTTGCGCGGTATCGACCATCGGCCGCAATCGTACATCACGCCTCGGCGGGGACCGGGCCGACGGCCCTCGATCACGCCCGCGCGGCGTCAGTAACGGAACAGGTACTGCAGCTTCGTGAAGAACGCCCGCTGCTGCCGCTGCAGGTCGCGGTTGTAGAACCGCTCCCGGTCCAGGTAGATGCCTTCCTGCAGCCGGTCGTCGTAGCCGATGTAGAAGGCGGTGCCGGCGTTTACGCGATAGGTGAAGAGCAGGTTGATCCCCACCTTTCCGTTGCCGGTGTTGTGCTCCAGGATGTTCCGCACCAGCAGCCGGTCGGTGAACTGGTACGTGGTGAACGCGCGCAGGATCTTCACGTCGAACACGAGCTCGCCGGTGTGCATGTCCGAGAACCGGGCGGTGTCGAGGTCGAATCGCGTGTTCAGGCGCGAGGTCGGCAGCACCGTCAGGCCGACGTTGTAGTCGAACATGCGGCCGAGGAACGGGTTCTCGACGAAGCGGATCTGCTCGCCCCAGTCGATGCCGTAGAAGAGCGAGAAGCGCCGGCTCGTGTTGACGCCGTTGCGCAGCGAGAAGCGGGTCTTGTGGAAGTCGATCCCCTGGAACCGTTCCATCTCGCGCTGCGCGTCGGCGCGGAAGAAGATGTTGCGTGCGAACCGGGCGCTGATGTCGGCGCGGTAGTCCTCGTCCTGCAGAACACCCGCGTGGTCGACGTTGCGCCGGTAGCGGAATTGCGGACCCCAACTGATCAGCCAGCTCTCCGGCCACCATTCGTACTCGACGTCCGCGTCGAGCTGCTGCATGTCGACACGGCGGACGAAGCCGGCATCGGTGCGGAAGTCCGGGTCGATGCTGTTGAAGTCGACGCTGTAGCTCAGGTTGCGGCTGTCGCGCCGGAGCTCGGCGTTGAACATCGGTCCGCTCAGGGAATTGCCATCCAGGTCGCGGTGCGACGAGGTGACCGCCAGGAATTGCGCCCGGTGGGTCTGACCGAGCCGGAACCGGCCGTCGACGCCCGCCACCCGGCTGTAGGAGTCGAGGAACTCGCGGTCGGTCATGATCGCGCCGATGTACGACTGCGAGTAGAGATCGTAGCGGGCGCGCCCGATGACGAAGTTCGCCGTCTCGCCGAAACCGTACTCGCCCGGGTCGTCGAACTTGCCTGGCGCGGCGTCGTTCGCGACCAGCACGCCGAGCGTCGTGTTGCCGGTCTTGCCGGTGAGCTTCGCGCCGATCTGCGGGTCGACGATGGTCTTGGTGTGGACCAGATTCGTGCGGCCCGGCGTGCGGAAGATCTCCTGCCCCTCGAGAAAGAACGGCCGCAGCTCGGGGAAGAACAGCGCGTACCGCTGGTTCGTCTCGATCTGCGGGCGGTCCGCCTCGATCTGCGAGAAGTCGGGATTGAGGGTGAAGTCGGCGGTGAGGTTGGACGTGACGCCGTACTTCATGTTGAACCCGAAGTCGGGTTGGGTGTCGCCCTCCGCGTACCCGGTGTCGGTCAGGCGACCGAGTTGAATGGCGGTCGCGGTCGGGAGGAACTCCAGGTTCCTGCTCACCGACAGGCCGCGCAAACCGCCCAGCGTGCCCATCTGCGTGAGGACGCCCGCGACGGCCCGCGTCATGGGCGCCCAGACCAGCGTCTCGTCCTTGGTCTGCAACGTGCGGGTGATCTGGAAGCCCCAGCGGTGCTCGCCGGCCCCGCGGGACGGATACCGCAGGCTCTTGAACGGAATCGCCATCTCGGCCGTCCAGCCGTCCCGGACGACGGCCCCGCCGGTCTCGAACAGCGCGTCCCAGGACCAGTCGCCGCCGCCTCCCGGCGGCCCGCGCATGCTCCGCCCTCCCCGGATGATGGCGTCGCCCTGGATCCCGTAGGCATTGACCGAGAAGCGGTACGCGCGCTGCTGATCGAGGAACGGGTCGAACATCACCGCGATCCAGTCGTCGCGCCAGAACTGGTCCCGGTCGACGCGGTTGGCGCGCATCTGGGTCGGGTCGGTGTAGTGCGCGTAGAAGGCGAAATAGAGGTGGTCGGCGTCGTAGGCGATCCGGACTTCCGTGCGCTCGGTCGCCGGCGCCCCCTCGACCGGGTTGGTCTGGGTGAAGTCGGTAATGAGCACGGCGTCGCGCCAGACGGCGTCGTCGAGGCGGCCGTCGATGGTGGGCGGCTCGTTAGTCCGCTGCGCCTGTACGCTTCGCCGACCGCCGCCTATCGCGAAGCCGGCTGCCGGTCCGGCCTGCGCCGCGGGCGCCGCGGGCGGTCCGCCGAGCAGCAGCTCGCCGCCGGCGTCCGCCGTGACGAGCCCCGGGACCATCCCTGGCGAGAGGCTGCGCGGGCCGGCTGACGTCGGGGCATTCGGTCCGCCGTTCGGGCCGTCTTCGCCGTATCGGCTGTAGAGCCCGGCGCCGTTGCCGTTGCCCGTTTGCGGCGGGACGTCGCTCTCGCCGTTGCCGTTGCCGTTGCTCTCCCGAGTCTCTGCGCCGTCGGAGGCGATCCGGGCACTTCCGTCCCGGCCGAGCATCCGTCTCACCGCACCGCGAACCTCGCGCGTCAGTCGGTCCTGCAATTCGAAGAGGTCGTCCTGTCGTCCGTCGACCTTGAACGCTTCCGCCGCCGCCTCGCTCTGGACGTCGATGAGCCGCGCGGTGAGCCGCAGTCGATCTCCGAGCTGCTGGAACGCCCCCGCCAGCACGTAGTCGGCCCCGAGCTCCCGCACCACCTCGAGCAGGACGCGCTCGGCCGAAGCCTCGGGACCCGCGTAGCCCAGGCTTGCGACCGCCCCGTCGACGACCGCGCGGCTGAGCACGTCGATCCCGTCGGCGTCGCGCAGTTCCGTGCTGACGGTCTCGGCAATCCCCACGCCGATCCAGTTGTGGGACGGCTCGGCGCTGATGTTGGTGAACGGCGCGACAGCGAGAGTCTGCGGTTCCTGAGCCGAGACCGCGGGAGTCATCGCGATGGACGCGACGATGGATGCGATGCCGATGCGGCAGGTCAGGCGATCTGTCACGCGGCCGGCCATCATTCTACCAGTCCCGGCAGGCGTCCGCCGGGATTTCTGGGGATCGGGACGGGGCCGGGATGTCCCTGCCGGCCGCAGCCCCGGCGAGCTCGACGGCAAGGTGGTGGAACCTCCTGGTGCGTACGGCGTCGCTTGGGGCATGATTGACGCAGGAGTTCCGGGACTCGGCGGGCGGTCGTTCGATTCTTCAGCGAGGTAACCGTGATGAGAGCGAGACAATTGGCGACACGCGCATGCGTGACGGCGTGGCTCCCGATGCTCGGCCTGGTGCTGGCCGCGACGGTCGCCGCGCAGACCGAGAGGATCGAGGTCGACGAGTTGAAGGCGCAGCTCGACTCCGGCGCCCGGGTGCTGCTGATCGACGTCCGCGAGGACTACGAGGTCGAGAGCGGCTCAATCCCCGGCTCGATCCACATTCCGGTGGGCGAGCTCGAGGCCCGCATGCCGGACATTCCCAAGGACGTGCGCCTCGTATTCTTTTGAAACGCCGGAGGGCGGAGCTCCCGGGCCGCGGAGCTCTTCAGGTCTCAGGGTTACAGCGCCGGCGAATTCTGTGCATTGAACGACTGGAAGGCGAAGGGCTACGAAGTCGGCGAGACGGCTCGTCCGGCAGAGGGACCGATTCAGGCGGAGCGGTGACGCACCGCGCGAGTTGACGGTCACAGCGCGACCTGAGGTCGCGTTGGGAGTCTGCTGGTGCGAAACTCCTGCGGCGCAGACTCCTGACGCTGCCGGGTCGGGCGGAACGAAGTTCGATCGGGCGATGGACGCCGGCGTCAGCCAGTCGCCGTCGTCAGTAGAGGTGAGCCATGTTCGAAACGACGACATCGAAACGGCGGGTGAGCGCCCTGGCGGCGGCAATGCTCTGCGCGCTGCTGCCGGCGGCGACCGGGCTCGGCGCGGCCGACGACGCCTTCGTCACCGTCGACCGCTTCGTGCCGCACACGTCGACGGTCCCCGCGAACGAGGGCGAGCGCGTCGGCCTCTTCCTGCATGAAAAGCTGAGCACGGAACTCGCCGACCGGATCGCGGCGGGCGAGCGGCCGGAGGGCAGGGTGGTGCTCTTCGTGCACGGCGGCTCGATCCCTTCCGTGCCGGACTACGACCTGCCGTACAAGGACTATTCCTGGATGGAGCATCTCGCGGCGGCCGGGTTCGATACCTTCTCGATGGACCAGACCGGCTACGGCCTGTCACCGCGGCCGATGATGGACGACCCGTGCAACATGGCGGCCGAGGACCGCGCCGTCGTCACGCCCAATCCGCTGGCCGGGGACTGCGAGCCGAGCTACCGGCACGGGCTGACCACGAGCCAGTCGGACTGGGACGAGATCGGTCGCGTCGTCGACTACCTCCGCGAGCTGCGGGGCGTAGACAAGGTCAGCCTGGTCGGCTGGTCCGCGGGCGGTCCGCGCACCGGCGGCTTCGCCGCGCGCCATCCCGACAAGATCGACAAGCTCGTCCTGTTCGCCCCCGGCTACAGGCGGCAGGGGCCGTCGGATCCTCCGGCGGCGATTCCGGCCGGCGACATCCCGATGCGCCTCCAGACGCGGGACACCCTGGAGAACGGGCGCTGGCGTTCCACCGTCGCCTGCGACGGCCAGATCGACCCGGGCATTCAGAGGGTCATCTGGCAGACGGTCATGGCCTACGACCAGCGCGGCGCGGTCTGGGGCCCGCCGCACGGCGTGATGCGGGTGCGGACCTCAGCCGGCTCGTGGGGCTGGAACCGCGAGTACGCGGGCAAGGTGCAGGCGCCGACGCTGATCCTGGTCGGCGAGCAGGACCGCTTGCTCGGACCCGACGAGCAGCTCCATGAGGACCTGACCGGGACGGACGCCAGCGTGCTGGTGATGATGGCCTGCGCGACGCACTTCGCGGTCTGGGAGACGACGCAGTACCGCTTCATGCACGAGGCGTCGCGCGAATGGCTCGAGCACGGAACCTTCCGGGGACACTCGACCGGACGTTTCTCGGTCGGGCGGAACGGGGCGGAGTCGACCGAGCCGTGAGGCTCACGGCGATGACGGTCGGTGGCGGTCGGCCGGCAGAGTCATGAACTGGTCCGCTGCGACGTGACCCTCCCGGTGCCTCACGTCGCGCCTGAACGCCCGCCGGATCGGGCCGCGCCGCGTCCGAGCCGATGGGCGGTGGTCGGCGTGGTCCTGATGAGCGCTTCGCTGGGCCTGTGGATCCTGCTCCCCGGCGTCCCGTTCCTGCCCCTCAGCGTTGCGGCGCGCGGCACCGTGGCGACCGCCGTCATCGTCGTCGCGGAGGTGATCTTCTGGGGCGGCGCCGCGCTGGCCGGGCCGGAAGCGGCGAGACGGATGCGGTCCTGGTGGCGCCGGCCGAAACGGTCCTGAAGGGGCTTCGCACCCGGCTTCAGTCGAGCACGGCGCGGATCGATTCGGCCAGGATGTCGACGGTCCGATCGATCTGCGCGCTGGTGATCACGATCGGCGGCGCCAGCACGTAGGTGTCGGCCTTCACGCGGCTCACCAGTCCGCGGTCGATCGACGCGCGGAGCACCGCGGCGCCGATCCCGTGATCGGCCGGAAACGACCGCTTCGTCGCCCGGTCCTCCACCAGCTCCACCGCGCACATCAACCCCTTGCCGCGGATGTTCCCGACGTGCGGGTGATCCGCGAGCGCGGTGTCGAGCCGGGCGAGAAGCTCGTTGCCTTTCGCGGCGGCCTGTTCGGGGAACCGCTCGTCCTCGATGATTCGAAGCGTCCGGAGCGCCACCGC
>JAGWAH010000073.1:8447-9020 GCA_021296515.1 Acidobacteriota bacterium
GGCCTCGTCGAGCGTCGCGGCCACCCGGTCGCTGATGCCGATGCCGCCGAAGGGGAAGTAGCCGGAGGTGATCGCCTTGGCGAACTGCACGATGTCCGGCTCGACGCCCCAGTGATCGAGCGCGAAGAGGCGGCCGGTCCGGCCGAAGCCGGTGATCACCTCGTCGGCGACGAGCAGCACGTCGTAGCGGTCGCAGATCTCCCGGATGCGCGGGAAGTAGTCGTCCGGCGGCACAATGACGCCGCCCGCGCCCTGCACCGGCTCGGCGATGAACATCGCCACCGTGTCGGCGCCTTCCCGGAGGATGGCCCGCTCGAGCTCGTTGGCGGCGGCCACCCCCTGGCTCTCGCCGGGCGGCGCCTCGTAGCGGTACGGATCGGGCGCCGGAATGTGCGAGAAGCCGGGGACGCGCGGCTCGAACAGGGGCCAGTAGCGGCTCAGTCCGGTGGCGCTCATCGCGGCCAGGGTGACCCCGTGGTAGCCGTTCACGCG
Organism: Acidobacteriota bacterium; assembly: GCA_021296515.1. Classification (GTDB taxonomy): domain Bacteria; phylum Acidobacteriota; class Vicinamibacteria; order Vicinamibacterales; family UBA8438; genus WTFV01. The sequence continues at coordinate 8,940 of JAGWAH010000073.1, forward strand.
GGAGATCACCTTCGTCTTGTCCGGACGGCCGCGCAGCTTCCAGCAGGCGCGCGCCATCTTGATGCTGCTGTCGGTCGCCTC
>JAGWAH010000073.1:9048-13878 GCA_021296515.1 Acidobacteriota bacterium
GAGAGCCGTTCGGCCAGCTCGATGGCGCGCGGGTTGGAGCTGCCGGCGTAGCCGGACACGTAGGCCAGCTCCGCCGCCTGCTCGCGCATCGCGTCGGCCAGTTCCGTGCGGCCGTGCCCGGCCGTGACGTTCCAGAGCCCGGCGAGTCCGTCGATGTACTCCCGCCCGTCGGCGTCGGTGAGGATCGTCCCGTCACCCTTCACCCACACCCGTGCGTTCCGGTGCAGGGGTTCTTCGTGCAGCGGGTGGATGAGATGGGCGAGATCGCGTGTCAGAAGGTCGGCGGTGGCAGTCATGGCAGGGTTCGTCGCGCGGACGGCGCATGCCCGCCGCGCGGCCGGCGGCCGACCATCCTCACAGGCAGAATAGCACGCGGGCGTGCTACGCTACGAGATCGGCATGGCGCATGAATCCGGCCGTCGGTCGCTCCGTGCGGCACTTGCCGCCGCGGTGGTGTGCGCGGCGGTCCCCGGGCTCGCGGTAGTCTCGGCGAACCGGAAGGAGGAGCCGCGTCCCGCCGCGCCGTCGGTTGCCGTGACCGTGCCCGGGCTCGACGGGACGAGTGTCCGGCCGCTCGCTCCCGCCGCCGGTGTCGAGGCGACCGTCCTGCTGTTCGTCATGACCGACTGCCCGATTTCGAACCGCTATGCGCCGGAGGTCAGGCGCCTGCACGACGAGTTCGCGGGCGCGGTCCGGTTCTGGCTGGTCTACGTGGACGCCCACCGGCCCCTCGACGAGTTGCAGGAGCACAGGGCGTCGTTCGGCTATCCGTTCGCAGCCCTGCGCGACGTGGACGGCGCGCTCGTGGCGCTGGCCGGCGCCACGGTCACTCCGGAGGCGGTCGTATTCGACGCCGCGCAGCGGATGGTCTACCGGGGCCGCATCGACGACCGCTACGTGTCTTTCGGCGTGGCGCGCCGGGCGCCCCGGACCCGCGACCTGCACGACCGGCTGCGCCGCCTCGCCACCGGAGAGACCCTGGCGTTCTCCCAGACCCGGGCCGTCGGGTGCTATATTCCCGGCGCGTGAGCGGTTCGCTCGCGCGGTCGAGTTCCAGAGTTCCAGAGGAGGAAGGGTAATGAAGCGCATGCATCTCGTGTCGGCGGTCGTGGCGGTGGCGGTGCTGGCCGTCGGTGCGTCGGCGTTCGCACAGGACGTGACGAAGTACGTGCGGTACGAGCACGACGGGGCCACCTCCTACGGCGTTCTCGAGGGCGAGACCATTCACCAGCTCAGCGGCAGCGTGTTCGAGTCTCCCGAGCGGACCGGCGCCACCGTGGCGCTGGCCGATGTCACGCTGCTGCCGCCGAGCGAGCCGAAGAAGGTCGTCGCCGCCGGGCTCAACTACCGCAGCCACCTCGGCGGCGCGCAGCCGGCGGAGTACCCCGGCCTGTTCGACAAGCACGCCACGTCGCTGATCGGCCACGAGGCGGAGATCACCTACTACGAGGACGCCACCAACCTGCACTTCGAAGGCGAGATGGTGCTGATCATCGGCAAAGTGACGCGCAACGTCTCCGTCGAGGACGCGCCCGACCACATCTTCGCGGTCGCGCCGGGCAACGACATCAGCGAGCGGGTCTGGCAGAGCAACGACCTGCAGTGGTTCCGCGCCAAGGGCGCCGACACCTTCGGGCCCGTCGGTCCGGTCATGGCGCGCGGCGTCGACTACAACGACCTGCTGCTCCAGACGCGCGTGAACGGCCAGGTCATGCAGTCGCAGCGGACCCGCGACCTGTTGTTCGATTCCGCCTACCTGGTCAGCTACGCCAGCCGCTACGTGACGCTCGAGCCGGGCGACATGATCTTCACCGGCACGCCGGGCGCCACGTCGGCCATGCAGCCGGGCGACGTCGTCGAGATCGAGCTCGAGAACGTCGGCGTGCTGCGGAACACTATCGGTCCGAAGGGCGGACGGCCGACGAACGAGCAGTAGCCGGCTCCGTCTCGGCGCGCGTTGACCATGGCGTGCGCCGACGGGTCATCACCCCGCGGGTCGGGCGCGGCGAGCCGCCGCCCGACCCGTTGCATGTACGGACGTTGGACCGTATCCTTCACGGCATGAGCGGTTTTCTGCGCTTCGCCGTCGCCGCCGCGCTCCTGCTGGCGCCGCTCGTGCTCCCCGAGGCCGCCGCCGGCCACCCCATGGACACGCAGAACGCCGCGTTCGTCCAGGGCGTGGACGGCCCGGCGCCCGCTCCCTTCATGTACCTCGGGGCGAAGCACATGGTCACCGGCACGGACCACCTGCTGTTCCTGGTCGGGGTCATCTTCTTCCTCTACCGCCTGCGGGACGTGGTCCTCTACGTCAGCCTGTTCACGCTGGGGCACAGCATCACGCTGCTGCTCGGCGTGCTCGGCGGGCTGGAGGTAAACGCGTATCTCATCGACGCCATCATCGGCCTGTCGGTCTGCTACAAGGCGTTCGAGAACATGGGCGGCTTCGAACGCGTGTTCAACGTCCGTCCGAACACGAAGGCGGCGGTGCTGATCTTCGGACTCTTCCACGGGTTGGGCCTGGCCACGAAGCTGCAGGAGTTCACCGTCACCGACAACGGCCTGGTCGCCAACATCCTCAGCTTCAACGTGGGGGTGGAGATCGGTCAGGTCCTGGCCCTGAGCGCCGTGCTCATCGCGATCACCGTGTGGCGGATGCGCCCGAGCTTCGTCCGCCACGCCTTCGTGACGAACGCGGCGTTGATGGGCGGCGGGTTCCTGCTCACCGCGCAGCAGTTGTTCGGCTACGTCTACTATCCCTGAAAATGGCCGAGCCTGCTTCCGCGTCCACGGCCCCGCCGGTCTCCATCAAGCGGCTCGCCATCGCGGCGCTCGCGTCGCTGCTCGTGGCGGCGCTGGTCTTCGTCGGGGCGGTCCTGCCCGCCGAGCGCGGCGTGGACCCGCTCGGTACCGGCGGGTTGTTCGGTCTGCTCGCGCTGGCGCAGGTCGTCGCCATCACGGCGGAAGACGACGAGTACCGGATGGATTCGTACGAGTTCCGCGTGCGCCCCGGCGAATGGGTCGAGTACACCTATCGAATCCAGGAAGCCGGCGCCATGGTCTATTCCTGGGCCGCCAGCGGGCCACTCGAGTACAACTTTCACAGCGCGCCGGACGGCGCGCCGCCCGGCTACGCCGAGAGCTTCGACGCGCAGGAGAACGACGTGGCGCACGGGAGCTACATCGCCCCCTTCACTGGCGTGCACGGCTGGTACTGGGAGAATCCGGGGACGGAGGTGGTGAACGTCACCTTCGACACGGCCGGCTTCTACCGCGACGCCCACGTCGCCCGGGATCGCGTGGACGGCTACCGGACCCTCCGGGACCCGCGCGGCAATCCCGTGGAGTAATCCGATTGACGCGCCGGGTGGTATGTAGTCACAATGACCACATGCCTGAGCCGCTCGCCGTCGGCGCCCGAGAGTTCAAGACGCGTCTCGGTACGTATCTCCGGCACGTTCGTGAAGGGCGGACCCTGACGATCACCGACCGCGGTCGTCCGGTCGCCACGGTAACCCCGGTCGACCAGACCGGTCAGTCCCTCGAGGCGCGCCTGGATCAACTCCGTGCCGAAGGTGTCGTGACCGGTACCGGCAAGCCCCTGTTGCGGGTGCACAAGCCCGTCGTCATGCGGGGGCGTCCGCTTTCCGAGACCATCATGGAGGACCGGGAGGATCGCTTCTGATCCGGTTCTTCGATGCCAGCGCCCTGGCCAAGCGGTACGTGCGCGAGCCCTGGAGCGACACCGTCGAAGGCTGGCTGGCGTCCGGTACCGTGGCCGTCAGCCGGTTGTCGCAAGTCGAGGTTGCGTCGGCGCTCGCACGCCGGGCGCGCGCCGGCGACTGCGAGATTCCGGAGCGCGATGCGGGGCTTGCGGCACTGGATCGAGACTTCCCGTCGTTCCTGGTCGTGGAAGTCGTCCCGGCGGTCACGTCGCGCGCACGCATCCTTCTGAACGCGTACGCGTTGCGTGCGTCCGACGCGATTCAGCTCGCCAGTTGCTACCATCTGCAGGACCGGCTGGGGCACGACGTGCCCTTCGTGGTCTTCGACGCACGGCTGGCGGCGGTCGCGCGCGAGTCCGGTGCCACCGTGCTCGGCGTCGGTGGCGGCGAACCGGCGCAGAGTTGAGCCCGAAGAACACGTGCCCGAGATCCGGTTGGACGACGTTCCGGCATTGCCGTGCCCGGAGGAATCGAACGGAGAAGCGATGTACAAGCGGATTGCAGCCACGGTCGCAGTGGCCATGCTGGCGTTGACCCTGACGGACATCGCGGCCGGGCAGCCGCCCGTCGGGCCCGATCCCGGCTACCGCGCGCCGCGCACCGCCGACGGCCAGCCGGACATCTCCGGCATCTGGACCAACGACACGCTGACGCCGCTGGAGCGGCCGGCGCGGCTGGGCGACCAGGCCTTCTACACCGAAGAGCAGGCGGCCGAGATCGAGCGCCGCGGCCGGGAGATGCTCGCGCGCGACAACGCGCCGGGTAGCACGCGGACCACCGCGTCCGGGAGCCTGGCTCGCGGCTACAACTACTTCTGGAGCGACCCGCGCGAGTCGGTCGTCTACACGCGCCGCACGTCGATGATCGCGGACCCGCCGACAGGTCGGGTGCCGACCCGGCCGGAAGCCGATGCGCGCGCCCGGTGGCTGGTCGCCAACCGCACCGACTCGCACGAGAACATGAGCCCCTACAGCCGCTGCATCACCCGCGGCGTGCCGGGCTCGATGATTCCGAACACCTACAACACCGGCAACCAGATCTTCCAGATCGCCGGCTACATCGTCATCCTCTACGAAATGGTGCGCGAGCCGCGGATCATCCCGCTGGA
>JAGWAH010000006.1:0-1858 GCA_021296515.1 Acidobacteriota bacterium
GCGGGATCGCATCGTCGGCTCGCAGGCCCACGTGTACGTCTGGAACGTGGTGGAAGGCGGCTTCGCGGACTACCGGGAGACGGCTCGCACGCTGGCCGCGCTGCCGCGCGTCGAGGCCGCCGCACCGGCGATTCCCGGACGGGCCCTCGCCCGCAGCCGCGGCGGCGACGTCTTCATGAACGTCAAAGGAATCGACCCGGAGCTGGAGGCGGCGGTCACGGAGCTGAACACGTCGGTGACCAGCGGAAGCCTGGCGGATCTGTCGGGCTACGACGGGCCGGCGCTCGGCGGCATCGTGATCGGCGAGGGGGTCTCCAGGGAGCTCGGCGCGTTCGTGGGAGACGAGATCACCCTCCTCACCCCGAGCGGCACCCTGTCGCCGATGGGGGTGCTGCCGCGTCCCCGCCGCCTCGCGGTGGTCGGCGTATTCAGTCTCGGGCTGTACGAGTACGACACGGCGTACGGCTTCGTGACGCTGAACGCCGCCCGGCGGCTGTTCGGAAAGGACCGGGTCGAGATGATGCAGCTTCGCGTCGACGACCCCTATGCCTCGCGGGAGGTCGCCGACGCCATCCCTGAACAGCTCGGCGACGCCTACATGACGGAGGACTGGTCGCGGCTCAACTCGACCCTCTTCGAGGCGCTGTTCCTGGAGAAGATGGCCATCTCCGTCGCCATCGGCCTGATCGTGGTCGTGGCGACGCTCAATATCGTGTCGTCGCTGATCATGCTCGTCATGGAGAAGAGCCGGGACATCGCCATCCTCAAGACATACGGCGGATCTTCGTCCTGCAGGGGGCCGCCATCGGTCTGGCCGGGACCGCGGCGGGCGCCGCCGCCGGCTACGTCATCTGCACGGTCATGGATCGCTACCAGCTCCTGCGGCTCCCGGTGGACGTGTACCAGGTGACCTACGTGCCGTTCATCATCGAGCCTCTCGACGTCGGAGTCGTCCTGCTGGCGGCGAACGCCGTCTGCCTCTTCGTGACCCTGCATCCCTCGCGCCGCGCGGCCGGCATCGAGCCGGCGGAGGCGCTCCGGTACCAGTAGGACTCGCGCCCGACCACTGTGGCCATGCCTTTCCTCGACGTGCGGGGGTTGTCGAAGTCGTATCCCATGGGCGGGCGCAGGCTGCCGGTGCTGCGCGATCTCGATCTGACCGTCGAGGCCGGGGAGATGGTTGCGATCATGGGGGCGTCCGGGGTGGGCAAGAGCACGCTGCTGCAGCTTCTGGGCGGCCTCGACCGCGCCCGGGAAGGGCGGATCGAGGCCGCCGGCGTGGAGCTGACGGCGCTCGACGACGATGCCCTCACCGCGTTCAGGAACCGGCGCGTCGGATTCGTCTTCCAGCTCCATCACCTGCTGCCGGAGTTCTCCGCCCAGGAGAACGTCGAGATGCCGATGCGCATCGCGCGGCGTTCGCCGGCGGAGTCCCGGGCGCGGGCGGAGGCGCTGCTGCGCGAGGTGGGGCTCGGAGAGCGCCTCGCGCACCGGCCCGGCATGCTGTCGGGCGGGGAGCAGCAGCGGGTGGCCGTGGCGCGCGCCCTCGTGATGCGGCCGGCGTTGCTGCTCGCCGACGAGCCGACCGGCGATCTGGACGAGACGACCGGCGCGGCGATCCACGGCCTGCTGCTCGACATGCACCGCGCGCACGGCCTGACGTCGGTCGTGGCGACCCACAACGAGCGGCTGGCCGCCGCCTGCGACCGCGTGCTGCGGCTCGCCGGCGGAGGTCTCTCCTAGGCTTGACGCGGCGCCTCGGCGGTCCGCGTGGCCGGGGCGCCGATACCTTATAATCGATGCACACCCGGACGCTGGCCACCACGCGTCGGAGCTGTCGACATGTTCGAGCGATACA
>JAGWAH010000006.1:2177-35755 GCA_021296515.1 Acidobacteriota bacterium
TCCGTGGCGTCGACCATCCTGTCCGAGAAGGGGATGCGGCTCAACGCGGTCCGCGAGGACATCGTGCAGCTCCTGAACGAGAAGACCACGGTGACCCGCGTCAAGGAGACGCCGCTGCTGGCCGAGTTCAGCCGCGACCTGTCGGACGCCGCCATGAAGAACCGGCTCGACCCGCTGGTGGGCCGCGCCGTGGAGCTCGAGCGGGTGCAGCAGGTGCTGTGCCGCCGGACGAAGAACAACGCCGTGCTCATCGGCGAGCCCGGGGTCGGCAAGACGGCCATCGTCGAGGGGCTGGCCCAACGCATCGCTTTCGGCGACGTCCCGCACTTTCTGGCGGACAAGCGGCTGCTCGCGCTCGACATCCCGCTGATCGTGGCCGGCACCAAGTACCGCGGGCAGTTCGAGGAACGCCTCAAGGCGATCATGAAGGAGTTGACCGAGAACCCGAACATCATCGTGTTCATCGACGAGCTGCACACGCTGGTGGGCGCGGGATCGGCAGAGGGCTCGCTCGACGCGGCGAACATCCTGAAGCCGGCGCTGTCGCGCGGGGAGATTCGCTGCATCGGAGCGACGACGCCGGCCGAGTACCGGAAGTACATCGAAAAGGACCGCTCGCTCGAGCGGCGGTTCCAGGCGGTGAAGGTCGAGCCGCCCACCGAGACCGAAGCGTTGGAGATCCTCAACCGGATCAAGGACCGCTACGAGCGCTACCACCGCGTGGCGTACTCGCAGGAGGCCATGGAGGCGGCGGTCTACCAGTCGAACCGCTACATCACCGATCGTTTCCTGCCCGACAAGGCCATCGACCTGGTCGACGAGGCGGGGGCGCGCGCCAAGCTCCGGGCCGCCGGCTTCAGCGAGGAATTCAGCGAGCTCAACAAGAACATCCGCGTCGCGGTCGAGCAGATGGAGAGCGCGACGGCGCAGAAGGACTACGAACGGGCGCAGTTCTTCCGCGAGCAGGAGGTGCTCGCGCGCGAGAACCTGCAGGTGGTGCGCGACAAGTTCGACGTCGAGGCGGGCGGCCAGCCCGTGGAGGTGGGCCCGGACGACATCGACGATGTGGTGTCCAAGTGGACCGGCGTGCCGCTGACCACGATCAACCAGGACGAGAGCGCGAAGCTGCTCCGGATGGAGGACGAGCTGCACCGGCGGGTGATCAGCCAGGAGCGGGCCATCTCGGCGCTCGCGCGCGCCATCCGGCGATCCCGTGCGGGGCTGAAGTCTCCGCACAGACCCGTCGGCAGCTTCGTCTTCCTCGGACCGACCGGCGTCGGCAAGACGGAGTTGGCGCGGGCGCTGGCGAGCTTCCTGTTCGGCAGCGACACCGCGCTCGTGCGGTTCGACATGTCGGAGTACATGGAGAAGCACTCCGTCTCGAAGCTGATCGGGTCGCCGCCGGGGTACGTCGGCCACGACGAGGGGGGGCAGCTCACCGAGAAGGTCAAGCGCCACCCCTACTCGGTCGTCCTGCTCGACGAGATCGAGAAGGCGCATCCCGATCTCTTCAACATCCTGTTGCAGGTGTTCGAGGACGGCCATCTGACCGACGGCCTGGGCAATCGCGTCGACTTCAAGAACACCATCGTCATCATGACGTCGAACATCGGCGCCCGCCACATCCAGAAGAAGGCGGCGGTCGGGTTTCAGTCCTCCAGCGCGCAGGAGGTCCAGCGCAGCGTGACGGACCTGGTGCTGGGCGAGGTCAAGCGCACGTTCAACCCCGAGTTCGTGAACCGGGTCGACGAGATCATCGTGTTCGAGGCGCTCACCGACGACGACTTGCGCGAGATCCTGCGGATGCTCGTCGGGCAGCTCAACGAGAACCTGGCCGGCCGCGATCTGCGCATCACCCTGACCCCGGACGTCATCGACTGGATCATCGATCTGACCTGCAAGGACCGCTCCTACGGGGCGCGGCCCCTGCGGCGGGCGATCCAGCGGCACGTGGAGGACCCGCTTTCGGAGGAGTTGATCCGGGGGCGGCTCGAGTCCGGCGAGATCGAGGTCTACCTGGATGCCGGGGTGCTGGCCTACCGGGCCGCCGGTGAGGAGGTGGAGGGGCGGTGTTTGGTCTAGGAGACATTTGTACCGGCCGAATTCTGGTTCGGAACGTCCAAGATGCCGTAGAATCGTACGAAGGTTCGTCTGTCACGCGGCGCTTGCCAGCCGTGACCGGTGGGCGGGATGACGGGCCGGCGCAGGCGGCGCCCAGCGGGTGCACTTCAATGCAGGTGAATCAACCAACGGCACATCCAGAGCGGGCCGGCGTGCGCGCCACGGCCGCGATTCTGGCGCTCTCGGCGGTCCTGGCCGCCGGCGTCGCACCGGCGGAGGGGCAGCCTTCCATCTTCGGGACGCCGCAGCAGCAGGCGCCGTCCATCTTCGGCGGGACGCCCGAGCCGCCGCGGCCTTCGTTGCCGCCTCCCGATTCGCCGACGCTGCTCCGGAACATCGAGCTCCGGTTCCCGACCCAGGGAGGCGTGCCGGGCGTCGACCTCAATACGTACCTCTACTACATGGAGGTCGCGAAGCAGGTCAGCCTGCCGTCCCAGCAGAGGTGGACGCCCTACACGGACGAGACGGCCGAGCTCATCCTGGATGACTTCCAGCGCCTCTGGGACACCGGGTTCCTGAACGACCTCTGGATCGAGGTGGTTGACGACCCGTACCCGAACGGCGTGGAGGCCAAGCGGGTCATCTTCAACCTCGAGGAGCGCGAGCGGGTCAAGATCGTGACCTACGAGGGTTCCGAGGTGCTGAAGACCGAGGACATCCTGGAGAACCTCGAGCAGCAGGGCATCACGCTCCGGATGGACTCCTTCATCGACCCGGAGACCATACGCCGCGTCAAGGCCGTGATCCGGCAGGGACACCAGGCGCAGGGGCACATGTTCGCGGAGGTCGACCACACCATCGAGGCGCTGCCGGGGGGGCCGAAGCTGGTCCGCCTGACGTTCAACATGACCGAGGGGCCGAAGGTCCAGGTGCACGAGATCGACTTCATCGGCAACGAGGCGATGAGCGATCGCCGGCTGCGCGGCCGGATGAAGAAGATCAAGCAGCGCTGGTGGCTCTCGTGGATGACCGGGCGGGGCACCTACAAGCCCGAGGAGTACGAAGAGGATGCGGTGGCCATCGAGGCCTTCTATCGCGACCAGGGCTACATCACGGCGCAGGTCGGCCAGCCGGAGCTCGATTACCTGGAGCTCTCGGAGGACGGTGAGACCCGTGGGCTGCGGCTGCGGATTCCGGTCGACGAGGGAGAGCGGTACCGCATCGGCGAGGTGGACTTCGCCGGCAACGAGATCCTGCTCGAGAGGGGGCTTCAGCGGATCTTCGAGGACATCGAGCCGGGGGACTACTACAGCGAGGGCGACGTGCGGAAGGGCTTCGACGACGCCCGTGAGCTGTACGGCTCGCTCGGCTACTACGAGATGACGCTCGCTCCCGAGCTCGAGCCCCGCACCGAGGAGAGCGAAGCGGCGCGAGTCGTCGAGGCGGAGGTCGAGGCCGCGGCGAACGGGAATGGCAACGGGAACGGGAACGGTGAGGCGCACGTCGAAGCCAACGGGAACGGGAACGGCGACGGCGAGTACGTCGCCGCACCGCGTCCGACCCGCATCGACGGCGACCCCGTCGTCGACGTCACCATCCGCGTGCAGGAAGGCGAGCAGTACTTCATCAACCGGATCGAGTTCGCGGGCAATCAGACCACGCACGACGAGGTGATCCGCCGCGAGCTGCAGGTGGCCGAGAACGCGGTGCTCAACACGGAAGCGCTGAAGCACAGCGTGCGGCGGCTCAATCAGCTCGGGTTCTTCGAGCCGCTCGAAGAAGAGGGCGTGAACATCGAGAAGGTGGAGTCCGCCGAGAACGAGGTGAACCTCACGTTCGATCTGACCGAGACCAACCTGAACCAGTTGACTTTCGGGGCCGGCTATTCGCAGTTCGACGGCGTGTTCGGCCAGGTCTCGTTCCAGACGTCGAACTTCCTGGGGCGCGGGGAGACGCTCGGCGTCTCAATGCAGCGCGGGCAGTGGGCCAACAACTCGCAGTTGTCCTTCACGAGGCCCTACAACTTCGGGCGTCCGATCTCTCTGGGAACGCAGATCTTCTCGCGGGAAATCGACTGGTTCAGCTTCCGGGAGAAGACGGTCGGCGGCTCTTCGACGTTCGGCATACCGCTGAGGCTGTTCACGCGCATGTTCGTGACCTACAGCCTGGAGAACTCCCAGGCGAGCATCAGCGAGTACCTGGGGCGCAACGTCGACGCGTCGTACCTGGCGGCGTACAACCCGTTCTTCGCGGACGCCCTGCTGCTCGGGAGCGACGGCAGGCGCACCGTCAGCAAGGTGACTCCGCAGCTCCAGCACAACACCGTCGATCACCCGATCTTTCCGAGCCAGGGCAAGAGCCTGTCGCTGGCTCTCGAACTGGCCGGCGCGGGCGGCAACACGAGGTTCGTGAAGCCGATCCTGGAGGCCACCCTCTACCGGCCGCACACGGCCCGGACGATCTTCGGCGCGCGCGTGCAGTACCGTCACCTGCAGGCGGGCAATCCCGACATGATTCCGGTCTTCGAGCGTCTCTGGCTCGGCGGCGAGTACTCGATTCGCGGATTCGACATCCGCCGCGTCGGGCCTACGCTGTCGGACGTGAACCCGGAGGTCCCGAACAATTCGTACCAGGGGCTGATCGTCATGGGCGGCAACAAGAGCCTGCTGTTCAACCTCGAGTACCAGTTCGTGCTCGGGGGGCCGGTACGGCTGGTGACCTTCTACGACGCCGGGCAGGTCCAGGACTTCGGTCGGGAGTTCAGGATGAACGACTTCCGAACGTCGACCGGCGTCGAGTTGCGCTTCTTCATGCCGATGCTGAACGTGCCGTTCCGGCTGATCTACTACTACAACCCGCAGGTGGAAGGCATCTTCAACGATCGCTATCAGCCGCAGGAACGCCACGGATTCCGTTTCGCGATGGGCACGACGTTCTGACGACGCGACCGGGTCCATGCGTTCGTTGTCAACTATCCAGGCCGCGCGCGGCTGGGAATCGCGCGCCCACGAGGATTACCCGATGAGACTTGTTGTCCTGACGACGTTGCTCGCCGCTGCACTGTCCGGAGTTACCGCTACGCCCGCGGCCGCGCAGGCTCGGTCGTCGCTGCCGTTCCCGGCCGGCACCAAGTACGCTTTCGTGGATCTGCAGCGCGTCGTCGCCGAGTCGGTCCCCGGACAGAGCGCCAACGCGCAGGTGCAGCAGTTGCTCGAGGCGAAGCGGGCGGAGATCGAGGCGCGGCAGGCCACGCTGCAGACCCAGATCGACGCCAAGAATCAGAGCCTGCTGAGCATGCAGCAGCGACTGGCGCAGGGCGAGACGGTCATGAGCCTCGAGGCCCGTCAGGGCCTGACTCGCGACATCGCCCGCCTGCAGGTCGACATTCAGCGCGACACGGAGGACGCCCAGGCCGAGATGCAGCGCGTCACCCAGGACGCCGACGCGGAGGTGACGGATCTGCAACAGAGACTCCAGGTGGATCTGGACTCGAGGCTGGGTCCCGCACTTGCCGCGGTCGCGAGCGCGCGCGGGATCGATTTCATCCTGAACTCGGCCGGGCTGGTCTGGGCGAACCCGGCGCTCGACCTGACGCAACTGGTCATAGACGATCTGAACAGACGCTGATGGCCCGCCGCAGGTCGTTTCCCGGGCCGGCCAGTGCCTTCGGTCGGATCGTCCGCCGGGTGGACTGCGGGTGTGCGGCCCTGTAGACTGGCGCCCGCGTTCACTTGAGCCCGGACAAACGTGCCTCTCGACATACCTGTCGTTCTCGACCGTCTCAAACACCGCTACCCGTCCCTGCTCGTCGACAGCGTCGTCGAGCACGAGCCGGGCCGCCGCGTGCGCGCGGTGAAGAACGTCACCGTCAACGAGGAGTACTTTCAGGGGCATTTTCCCGGAAACCCGTTGATGCCCGGCGTCATGATGATCGAGACGCTGATGCAGGTGGCGACTTTGCTTCTGCTCGGCCCATCGAGCGACGTCCCCACGGGGCGGGCGGCGTTGCGCGGGGTGAACAACGCGAAGTTCCGCAAGCAGGTGTTTCCGGGGGATCGGTTGTGCCTCGACGTGACGCTCCGCAGCCGCGACGCGGAAGTGGCCGTCGTCCGGGGCGTGGCGACGGTGGATGGACAGACCGTGGCGGAGGCGGAGCTGTTGGTCGGCATAGAGCGTTCCGCCTACGTCGACAAGACCGCCAAGGTCCACCAGGATGCGGTGCTCGGTCCCGACACGGTCGTCGGCCCGCACGCCATAGTCGGGGCCGGCGTCAGAATGGGGCGCGGCTGCCGGGTCGGCGCGTCGGCCGTCGTGGACGGAGACACCGAGCTCGGCGACGAGTGCGAGATCTTCCCCTTCGCCTCCGTGGGGCTCATTCCGCAGGATCTCAAGTACGCGGGCGAGGAGACGCGCCTCGTCATCGGCCACCGGAACGTGATCCGGGAATTCGTCACCATTCATCGCGGGACGCGCGGCGGCGGCGGATTGACCCTCGTCGGCAACGACAACGTGTTCATGGCGTACGCGCACGTGGCGCACGACTGCATCGTCGGCAACAAGACGATCTTCGGCAACGGCGCCACGCTGGGCGGCCACGTCGTGGTCGAGGACGAGGCGACGATCAGTGCGTTCTCGGGCGTCCACCAGTTCTGCCGCGTCGGGCGGCAGGCGTTCATCGGCGGCTACAGCGTGGTCACCATGGACGCGCTGCCGTACGGGAAGACGGTGGGCAATCGGGCTCGGCTGTACGGCGTCAACACCATCGGTCTTCAGCGCCGCGGCGCCTCGCCGCAGACCATCACCCAGTTGAAGCGCGCCTTCCGCTATCTGCTGCAGTCCAAGCTCAACACCACGCGGGCGCTTGCGCGCATCGACACCGACGAGAGTCTCGACGGCCACGAGGTACGCTACCTGGTCGAGTTCATTCGGACCTCCAGGCGCGGCGTCAACCTGCGCCGGCCGGCCAGGAGGGTGGAGCCGGTCGTCGTCGAGGAGTAGCCCGCAACCTCGAGCCGTCCATGCGAATCGGCCTGATTGCAGGCAACGGCCAGTTTCCGTTTCTGGCGCTCGACGCGGCCCGCAGCCTCGGGCACGACGTCACGGTGGTCGCGATACGGGAGGAAGCACACCCGTCGATGGAAGAGGCGGCCGCCGCGGGTCGGCCGGCCGAGTTTCACTGGGTCTCGCTCGGCCAGCTCGGCCGTTGCATCGACATTCTGAAGCGCGCCAACGTCACCCGGGCGCTGATGGCGGGTCAGGTCAAGCACACCCGCATATTCTCGGGCATCGTTCCGGACCTCACCCTGCTGTCGGTGCTCCGCCGGCTGAGGACCCGCAACACCGACGCCTTGATCTCGGCGGTGGCGGACGTGCTCGGCACGCACGGGATTCAACTGGTCGACTCGACCGCGTTTCTCGACCCCCTTCTCGCGCGCTCCGGCACGCTCACCGAGCGGGCTCCGAACGACGAGGAGCGCGGCGACCTCGCTTTCGGCTACGGGATGGCGGATGCGATTGCCGGACTCGACATCGGCCAGACGATTGCCGTCCGGCAGCGCGCCGTGGTGGCGGTCGAGGCGATGGAGGGCACCGACGAGGTCATCGCCCGAGCCGGACGGCTGGCCGGGCCCGGGTGCTGCGTCATCAAGGTGGCGAAGCCGAATCAGGACATGCGCTTCGACGTGCCGGTGATCGGGGTTCCCACGATAGAGGCGCTCAGCGCGGCCGGCGCCACCGTGCTGTCGGTCGATGCGCGTCGTACCGTGGTGTTGGACGGGGACCGCGTGTTCGAGGCCGCGAACGGCGCCGGCGTGTCGGTGGTGGGCCGGGTCGTCGGCGCGGGCGGGGCGCCGGCGGCATGAGAGAGCCGGTTTTCCGCGCGGCGGTCGTCGGCGTCGGGCATCTGGGGCGCCACCATGCCCGCATTCTCGGCGCAGCCCCGGAGGTCGATCTCGTCGCGGTGGTCGACGTCGACCTGGAGCGGGCGCGGGCGGTTGCCGCCGACGTGGGCACGGTCGCGCTGCCCACCGTGGGCGAGATCGAGGCTCCCGTCGACGGGGTGGTGGTGGCCGTGCCGACCAGGGATCACGTCCGTGTCGGCCTGCCGCTGCTGGAGGCCGGTGTGGCGGTGCTGGTCGAGAAGCCGATCGCCGCGTCGATTGCCGAGGCCGACCACCTGATCGCGGCCGCTGCGGCTTCGGGCGCGACGCTGGCGGTGGGGCACACCGAGCGGCACAACCCCGCGGTCACCGCGGCGCTGCCGTTGATTTCGGCTCCGCGCTTCATCGAGGTGCACCGCCTGGCGAGCTTTCAGCCCCGCAGCCTCGACATCGACGTCGTGTTCGACGTCATGATTCACGATCTCGACGTCGTGCTGTCCTGCGTCGGTTCCGAGCCGGTCTCGATCGAGGCGGTCGGCGTCCCCGTGCTCAGCTCGCGGATCGATATCGCGAATGCCCGCCTGCGTTTCGCGAACGGTTGCATCGCGAATCTGACGGCCAGCCGGATCAGCCGGGATCGGGTACGCAAGCTGCGCGTGTTTCAGCCCCACGCGCTCGTCTCGGTAGACTATGCGGAGCAGCAGGTCGAGACCTGGAAGGTCAAGAAGGGCGAGGGCGAGCGGACAGGCATCGACGGAGGACGGGTCGAGGTGAAGAACGCCGAGCCTCTCGAGCGGGAGTTGGACGACTTCGTTCGTGCCGCGCGGGGGCGGACGTCTCCGCGCGTGACCGGCGCGGACGGCCGGCGGGCGCTTGCCGTCGCCCAGCGGATCGCGGACGCCATGACGGCGGGCGGCGATCCGCCGCCGGTGCACGGAGCCGCATGACCACCGCATCCCGGTTCGAGGCGATCGGCGACAAGGTGCAGGCCGGCGTGCCGCTCTCCGCGTCGGAGATCGCCGCGCTGTCGGAGACGTGCAATCTTCTGCGTCTCGGAGCGCTGGCCGATGAACGGCGACGCAAGACGCGCGGCGACCGCGCCACCTTCGTGCGCGTGGCGGAAGTGCCGGCGACGGGCATCCCCGGAGAGTCCGTTTCCCGGCCGGCGGGTGAGGTGCGTCTCGCCGGGTGCCCCGCTGCCGCGAGTCGCGTCGTGGAAGCGGTTCGCGCCGCCGTGCGCGCGGCGGGCAACGTTCCGGTGAGCGGCTTCGCGCTCGACGAGCTCGTGGACCTGTGCGCGGGCGATGTTGCGCGCTTCGACGACCTGATCGCCGCGTTGCGAGCGGCGGGGCTGGCGTACGTCGCCGAGGCGCGCGTCGAGCGCACCGCGGATCCGGCCTGGATCGCCCGCGCGGCGGCGGGCGGCGTGCCGGTGGCGCGTTGGACCGTGGATTCATCGCTGGCCGGCGGCGAGGCGCTCCGCCGCGTAGCCGGCTGGGGCGCGGATGTTTCCGTGCCGGTTTTCGCGCCCCTTCCGCGCGCCTCGTCCGAACGGCCCTCGACCGGCTACGAAGACGTCCGGCAGGTTGCGCTGGCGCGCCTGCTGGTCGACAATACCGAGTCGATCCAGGTGGATTGGCGGCGCTACGGACCGCAATTGGCGCAGGTGGCGCTGACGTTCGGTGCGGACGACGTCGACGGCGTCTCACCGAGCGATGCATCGCAGCACGGGCTTCGTCGTGCGCCGCTGGAGGAAATCACGCGGAACATCCGCGCGGCGGGACTGGTGCCGGTCGAGCGGGACGGCCGTTTCCGGAAGCTGCGCACGCATCAGCCATGAGTGCCATCCGTGTCGGAGTCGTCGAGTACCTCAATGCAAGGCCGCTCGTCCACGGGCTGGATGCGCGTCCGGATCTCTTCTCGCTGCAGTACGACGTGCCGGCGCGTTGCTCCGCCCTGCTTCATGAGGGGGCGGTCGACCTCGCGCTTCTGCCGGCCATCGAGTACCTGCGCCGGCCGGACTACCGGGTGGTGCCCGACGTCGCGGTGGCGTCCACCGGTCCGGTGGCGTCGGTGGCTCTCTTCACGACCCGGCCGACGGCGGCCATCCGTTCCATCGCCATCGATTCGAGCTCGCGCGCGGCGGTGGCATTGCTCCGCGTCCTCTGCGCGCAGTGGTTCGAGATCGAGCCGAAGTTCGTCACGATGCATCCGGACCTGCAGGCGATGCTCAAGCGGTGCGACGCGGCCCTGCTGATCGGCGACATCGCGCTGTTCACGGAGCACGAGACGGTGGTCGACCTCGACAAGATCGACCTGGGCGAAGAGTGGACCGCGATGACCGGCCTGCCGTTCGTCTGGGCCTTCTGGGCCGGTCGCAGCGATGTGGTCGAAGCGGAGCACGTGCAGGCCCTGCGCGCCGCACGCGATGCGGGCGCCGCCGCGATCGACGACGTGGTGGCCGCGCATTCGCTCGTGGATGAGGAGCCGGCCGAAGTGGCGAGGGAGTATCTGCGGAAGAACGTGCAGTTCACTCTGACCGCGGAGGGCCGATCCGGCGTGAAGCGGTTTTACGCCGCCGCGGCGGACATCGGCATCGTGCCGCAGGCCGGCCCTCTGCGGTTCTTCGACGCATGACGGAACGTCTTGTCGACGGCGCTGTGCGGCGCGTGCTCGATGGCGGGCGTCTCGATGCCGCCGAGGCCCTCGCTCTCTATGCCGACCTGCCGACGCACCGGCTCGGGCAGTTGGCCGACGCCGCGCGGGCCGCACGGCACCCCGGCCGGATCGTCACCTACATCATCGATCGCAACGTCAACTATACGAACGTGTGCGTGGCGCGCTGCAACTTCTGCGCGTTCTACCGGGAGGTCGGCGCCGGCGACGGCTACGTGCTCGGATTCGACGAGATCTTCGCCAAGATCGACGAGACCGTCGCGGTCGGCGGCGTGCAGCTCCTGCTGCAGGGCGGCCACAATCCCGACCTGCCTCTGCGCTGGTACGAGGATCTGTTCAGGGCGGTCAAGGCGCGTTATCCGGACTTCAAGCTGCACGCGCTCTCGCCGCCGGAGGTCATCCACCTGTCCCGCCTCTCGCAGCTTCCGGCGCGCACCGTCATCGACCGGCTGGTGGCGGCGGGTCTCGACAGCATTCCGGGCGGTGGGGCCGAGATCCTCGTCGATCGCGTACGCAAGCGGTTGAACTGCTACGGCAAGGCCACCGCGGCGGAGTGGATCGACGTGATGCGGCACGCCCACGACGCGGGCCTGCGGACCACCGCGACGATGATGTACGGTACGGTCGAGCGGCTCGACGAACGTATCGAGCACCTGCTGCGGCTGCGGGAGCTGCAGGATGCGACCGGGGGCTTCACCGCGTTCATCACCTGGAGCTTCCAGCCGTCGAACACCGAGTTGGGGGGCGCCGGCGCCACCGGCGTCGAGTACCTGAGAACCCTGGCGCTCGCCCGGCTCGTCCTCGACAACTTCGACAACCTGCAGGCCTCCTGGGTCACGCAGGGCGGCAAGGTCGGCCAGTTGAGCCTCGCCTGCGGGGCCAACGACATGGGCAGCGTGATGATCGAGGAGAACGTCGTGCGCGCCGCCGGCGCCGCCTACTGCATGGACGAGGTGGAGATCGTCCGCAACATCGAGGACGCCGGCTTCGTGCCGAAGCGTCGCGACATGCAGTACAGGGTGCTGGGCGACCCCATCTTTCGCGAGCGGCAGGTGCCGCGCATGACCGAGCTCGCCACCGCGCGCGAGGCGGGCGACGTGTCCGTGCCGGCCGAGCTGGATCGCTATCCCGCACGGAGTCTGGCCGGCAAGCGGCGCCGGCAGCCCGTGGTGTAGCCCGGCCCGTGCCCCGGACCCGCTACCGCGCCCGCTGGCTGGCGCCCATTGCGTCTCCCCCGCTGGAGGACGGCTGGGTGGACGTCGACGGGGGCGTCATTCGCGCCGTCGGTGCCGCGGCGGACGCCGGCAGCGACGCCGCGGACAGGGAGGTCGACCTCGGAAGCGTCTGCGTGCTGCCCGGCCTCGTCAATGCCCATACCCACCTCGAGCTGTCCACGCAGCGGAGCGCCGTCCCGCCCGCACGCTCGATGCCGGCCTGGGCGGCGGCACTGATGCGCAACCTGCAGGAAGAGCCCCCCGGCGCGGCGCCGGCGGCGATCGTCGCGGCGGTCGCCGAGCTGCACCGGGCCGGGACCGCGCTGGTCGGCGACGTCACCAATACGCTGGCGTCGCTGGCGGCGCTGGAGGCGGGCCCGGTGGAGGCCGTGGTCTTCCACGAGTTGCTCGGCTTCGACGTGGCGGGTGCCGCCGCCGCGGCGGCGGCGGAGCGCCTCGATCGCCTGGCGTCCGAACGCCGGGACGAGCGGGTGCGGGTCTGTCCAGCGGCGCATGCACCCTACTCGGTTTCCCCCGCGCTCTTCCGGATGCTGGCCGCCGTTCCCGGACCGCGTTCGGTGCATCTGGCCGAGTCGCGGGAAGAGTGCGAGTTCCTGCGCGCGGGGACCGGGGCCTGGCGGGAGATTCTGGACGCCCGCGGCCGGTGGGATCCGGAATGGCGGCCGCCGGGGTCCGGGCCGGTGGCCTACCTGGACGCGCTGGGCTGGCTGCGGGAGGACTCGTTGCTGGTTCACGGGGTGCAGATGCGGCCGGACGAGATCCGCCGCGTGGCCCGGTCCGGCGCCACCATCGTGACCTGCCCGCGGAGCAACGCCTGGACCGGCGCCGGCGTCCCGCCCGTGGCGGCGTTCTACGCGGCCGGGGCTTCGGTGGCGGTAGGCACAGACAGCCTCGCCAGCGCGCCCGATCTGAACACGTTCGCCGAGCTGGCCGAGGTCCGCCGTCTCGCGCCGGAGGTCCCGGCCCGGCGTATCCTGCGCAGCGGCACGCTCGCCGGGGCCGCCGCGCTCGGCCGGGGGAGGACCCACGGAGCCATCGAGCCGTCCCGCTGCGCGGCGCTGATCGCCGTCGAGACGCCGGCCGCCGTAACGGATGTGGAAGAATACCTGTTGACGGGGATCGAGCCGGAGCAGATCGCCTGGCTCGATGGAGCGGACGCGGGCCGCGGCGCGCCGGCCGGGTCCTGAATCGATCGGCCGTCGCGCGATCCTCGGAGCAGGCATGCTGACTCGACTGCGGACCTACTCGTCGTTCATTCGGTTCAGCCACACGGTGTTCGCCCTGCCGTTCGCGTTGACCGGCGCTCTGCTCGCCGGCCTGGAGACCGACCTGACTTGGCGTAGGGCCGGCTGGATCGTGCTGGCGATGTTCACCGCGCGGACGGCTGCGATGGCCTTCAACCGCCTCGTCGACGCGCACTACGACGCGCTGAATCCGCGCACGCGCGGGCGCGAGATTCCGCGCGGACGGGTTTCCCGCCGCGAGGCGGCGGCCATCGTCGTCGTGGCCGCGACGGCGTTCGTGGCGGTCACGTATCCTCTGGGCGCGGTCTGTTTCGCGCTGTCTCCGGTGGCGCTCGCCATCGTGTTCTGGTACTCGCTGGCCAAGCGGCACACCACCTGGACGCAGCTCTTTCTGGGACTCGCGCTCGCCGTCGCTCCGGTCGGCGGCTGGCTGGCGGCGGGCGGCGGCTGGAGCTGGACGCCGTGGCTGCTCGCGGTGGCCACCGGGGCCTGGGTCGCCGGCTTCGACATGATCTACGCGTGCGAGGACGTCGGCTTCGATCGCAGCCACGGACTCCGATCCATTCCGGCCCGGTTCGGGGTGGAGGGGGCGCTGCGCCTCTCGCGCCTCTCGCACGTCGTGACCGTCGCCGGGTTGGCCGCGCTGGCCTGGCTGGCGCCGCTGGGCCCCGTCTATCTCGCCGGGGTAGCGGGGGTGGCCCTGCTGCTGGCGTACGAGCAGTCGCTCGTCAGTGCCGCCGATCTGTCGCGCGTGAAGCAGGCTTTCGATCTGAACGGGTACGTCGGCATCCTCTACCTGGCCGCCACGGCCGCCGCCATCCATGTCGGATAACCCGTCGCGTGTGGCGGTCGGGATCACCGGTGCGAGCGGCGCCCTCTACGCGGTTCGCACGCTGGCGGCGTTGCTGGCGGCGGACGTGCGGGTGGATCTCGTGGTGTCGGATTTCGGGCGGCGCCTGCTGGCGGACGAGCTGGGGCCGGACGCCGCGGTGGATCGACTCGGCTCCTATCTGACCGCGCGTTACGGGGTGGCGGTCGCGTCCGACGCGCTGGCCGTCCATCGAAACCGGGACGTCGGTGCGGCGATTGCCAGTGGCACCTCGCCCTGCGACGCGATGGTCATCGTGCCCTGCTCGATGAAGACGCTGGCGGGTGTGGCGCACGGATTGTCCCGGAACCTGATCGAGCGGGCGGCGGATGTCGCGTTGAAGGAGCGGCGCCCCCTCGTAATCGTGCCGCGCGAGACCCCGATGAGCCTGCCGCAGCTCCGCAACATGGTGCTCTGCGCCGAGGCCGGCGCGCACATGCTGCCGGCGATGCCCGCCTTCTACCAGCGTCCGGACACGCTCGACGACCTCGCCGACTTCATCGCCGGGAAGATCGTCTCGTGCCTGGGTTTCGATCAGGACCTCTTTCCGGCGTGGACCGGGTGATCGACAAGACGCCGGATCGCATCGCCGCGATGTTCGACGCGATCGCGGGGCGCTACGACCTGCTGAACCGCCTGCTGAGCGGCGGTCTCGACCGGCGCTGGCGGGCGCGCGCCGTCGGCGCGTTGCACCTGACCGGCGAAGAGACGGTTCTGGATCTCTGCACCGGAACCGCGGACCTCGCCATCGCGCTGCGCCGCCGGCGCAAGGGTGCGGCGCGCGTCGTGGGCATCGACTTCGCCGGCCGCATGCTGGAGCACGCCGCCCGCAAGCTCGACGCACTGGGCATGGGCGGCCGGATCGGACTGGTGCGGGGCGATGCGATGCGCGTGCCGCTCCCGGCGGCCTCGGTCGATGCGGCCACGATCGCGTTCGGCATTCGCAACGTGGAGGACCCCCTCCGGACGCTGGCGGAGCTGCATCGCGTGGTCCGGCCCGGCGGCCGCATCGCCATCCTGGAGTTCGGGATGCCGACCCTGCCCGGGCTTTCCTCGCTCTACCGCTGGTATTTCCGCCGCGTCCTGCCGTGGGTCGGGCGCTTCGTCTCGCGGCACGACAGCGCCTACGCGTATCTGCCGGCGTCCGTCGGCGCGTTCCCGAGCGGGGTCCAGTTTCGCCGTTTGCTCGACGACGCCGGCTTCGTCGACACCACGGCGGTCCGGATGCTGCTGGGCGTCGTCTATCTGTACGCCGCGACCCGCGCGTCGGCGGCGGAAGCACGTGACGGTGGTCGCGGACTATAATCGACTGGGCTTCATGATCTTCGACCTCGAGGACCGTTACTTCGACACCCCTACCATCGAAGCGGCGATGTCGTGGCGCGAGCAGGTCCTGCTGTCGGTCCTCGCCCACGCACTGGTCGTGCTGCTCGTGCTGTTCGTGCCGCAGCTCCCGTTCGTGCAGGAGGCCGAGGCGCTCCGTTTGGCCCGGCTCGCGGAGCTGCAGGCGCTGCAGGAGGAGCAGCAGCAACTCGCGCTGGCCGCGGATCAGAACCGCACGTTCGTCTACATAGAGCCGCTCGTCGACCTCGAGGCCGACCAGGCCCCGAATCCCAACGCGCCGTTGTCCGACCGGGATCGTATCGCGCAGTCGCCGACGGCCGCGGACGACCCCCTCAACAATCTGCCGAACGCCGACGGCAACTCGATGCGGTTCGTGGAGAGCGAGGATCCATCCGACGCCCTGGAGCCGGATCGCGCGGTCGATGCCGCGGAGGCGGCGAACCGGGAGGAGTCGGCGGTCGAATCCCGGTTCGAGGACGCGAGCGGTGACGTACCCGACGCGGAGACGGCGGATGCATCGCGGGCCGCGGAAGCGCTGGGGGAGGATGACGGCCGGCTGCCGGACGAGCTGTTGGAGCAGTTGCTCGCCGACGGCGCCCTGAGCCTGCCCGGCGGCGGAGAGCCGGATCCGGACGCTTTCGATCCCGACGCGGATCGGCCGGCGGACGGCCTGCTCGGGCGCGCCATGCGCAACCTCGACCGCTATGCCCGGCGTCAGACCTTCAACAACCAGCGCGGGCGGGTGGATCGGCAGGCGCCGTTCATCCAGTTCGACTCCAAGGGGGCCGACTTCGGCCCGTGGATCCGCCGGTTCGTGGCGCAGGTGTACCGGAACTGGTTCATGCCGTACGCCATCATGTCGATGCACGGCAACGTGGTGCTTACGTTCAACGTGCATCGCGACGGGTCGATCACGGACCTGAGCGTCATGAAGCCGTCCCGGGTCAGGGCCTTCACCAACTCGGCGTTCAACGCGATCTCCACGTCCAACCCGACCTATCCGCTGCCGGACGACTATCCGGACGACACCTGCTTCTTCACGGTCACGTTCTACTTCAACGAGTCTCCGCCCGCCTGAGACGACCACAACCACCCCGCGGAGCGTACGAAGCATGCCCTCGCGCCTGCAGCAGATCGGCTGGGTTCTGTTCCTTGTCGGGTTGATCGTCTGGGTCCTGATGCGGTGGTCGTGAGCGCGCCGGCCCGGCCCCGCCTGGTGGCCATCGTCGGACCGACGGCGACCGGCAAGAGCACTCTCGCCGTCGAGCTCGCGCTGCGGATCGGCGGCGAGGTCGTCAGTTGCGATTCGACGGCCCTGTACCGCGGTTTCGACATCGGGACCGACAAGCCGTCGCCGGCGGCGCGCCGCGGGGTGCCGCACCATCTCATCGACGTCGCGGCACCGACGGAGAGGTATTCGGCGGCGCGTTATGCCCGTGAGGCGGCCGACGCCGTGCGCCAGGTGACCGCCGCGGGCCGCGTCCCGGTGCTCGCGGGCGGCACCGGCCTCTACTATCGCGCGCTGACGCGCGGCCTGTGTCCCGCGCCGGCACGCGACGACCGGCTGCGTGCGCGGCTCGGACGCATCGCCGCGCGGCGCGGCGTCGAGTGTCTGCATCGCTGGGTGGCGCGCGTCGATCCCGAGTCGGCCCTGCGCGTCCAGCCGCACGACGAGAAGCGGCTCGTGCGGGCGCTCGAGGTCTACCTGCTGACCGGACGCACCCTGACCTCCCACTTCGCCGAGACCCGCTCCGCGCTGGAGGACTACGACGTGCGGCCGTTCGCCCTGCGCCTGCCGGCCGAGGAGATCGCCCGGCGCGTAGCGCGGCGGGTCGAGCGTCAGTTCGAGCGCGGCGTTGTGGACGAGGTCCGCCGGGCGCTCGCGGCCGGAGTGCCGGAGGATGCACATCCCTTCGGCGGCCTCGTGTACCGGCAGGTTCTGGAATACCTGAAGGGCGTTCGCGACGAGCCGGCCACGCGTGCGCTGATAGTGCAGGAGAACCGCCGCTACGCGCGGCGCCAGTTGATCTGGTTCCGAAAAGAACCTAATCTACGGTGGATTCAGCGGCCTGGGGAGCACCCCGGCGCACTGGCCGAGGTCCTGGCGGCGCTCGGCGCGCATCCCACGAGCTTGGCGCCCTCCACTGCAAATCATGTCGACCTCCGCTGATCGTCAGTCCGTATCGAACCTGCAGGACGTCTTTCTCAACGGCGCTCGGCGCGAGCGGCTGCGCGTGACGGTGCGCCTGATGGACGGCACCGAGGTCTGTGGGCGCATCAAGAGCTTCGATCGCTACGCGCTGCTCGTGGAGCACGACGAATCGGACGTGCTGCTCTTCAAGCACGCGGTGGCGACCATCCGGCCTCGCGCCAGCGCCGGTCCGGGCCCCAGCGCGGGGGGCTGATGGCGGAGTCCGGTCGCGACGACTCGCTTCGCCGGCAGCTCGAAACGCGCGAGCGAGCCACGTTGGGGCCCGCCGCCGCGCTCAGCAGTCGCAGCCGCGGCCGGCTGCGGCCCGAGCCGGATGATCCGATCCGGCCGGCGTTCCAGCGGGACCGCGACCGGATTGTCCACTCCAAGGCGTTCCGTCGTCTCAAGCACAAGACGCAGGTGTTCCTGGCGCCCACCGGCGACCACTACCGGACCCGCCTGACGCATACCCTCGAGGTGTCGCAGATCGCCCGGACCATCGCCAAGGTGCTGCGGCTCAACGAGGAGCTGACCGAGGCCATTGCGCTGGGCCACGACCTCGGGCACGCGCCGTTCGGGCACGCCGGCGAGCGCGTTCTGACCCGCCTGTTTCCCGGCGGCTTCAACCACTACGAGCAGAGCCTGCGCGTCGTCGACGTGCTCGAGCAGAACGGCGCGGGGCTCAATCTGACCTGGGAGGTGCGCGACGGGATCAGCAAGCACTCCAAGGGCAAGCATGGAGCCCCGGTCGGCGTCGAGCCTGCCCTGCGCGCAGCGACCCTGGAGGGGCAGGTCGCGCGGGTGGCGGATCTGATCGCCTACGTCAACCACGACATCGACGACGCGGTGCGGGCCGGCATACTGCGGGTCGAGGCCCTGCCGGCCGCACCGATCGCCGTGCTCGGCGGGACGTCCTCCGAGAGGATCGGTTGCCTGGTGGCCGACGTCGTGCGCGAGACCCTCGCGCGGGAGGGCGAACCGGAAGTGGCGATGAGCGCAGAGGTGCTGCAGGCGACGCTCGACCTGCGGTCGTTCCTGCACGCCGAGGTGTACGAGAACGACGCGGCGGTCGCCGAGTTCGCCAAGGCGTGCGGGATTCTCGAAGGCTTGTGGGAAAAGGTACGGGAGAGGCCGGCGCGCTTCCTCGATCCCCGGACGGTGGAACGCGACGGTCTCGACGTCGCGGCGAAGGACTTCCTCGCGGGGATGACGGATCGTTTTGCGATCGGGCTGTTCGAGCAGATCTTCGTGCCGCGGCCCTGGAGCCGGGGCGGGGTTGACGCCAGTTGACGCCGAGTCGGGTAAGGCCGATGTGATATAGTGCGGGGTTCGGTTGGATGACGGAAGGAGCAGCCGGGGTGGTGTCCATGCGTCTGGACCTGCGTGACGTTCGCGGTCCCGCGCACCGGGTCGATCGGGCCTTTCCCGCCTCGGCGTTCGGTTCGGAAGAGGCGTTCGCGGTCGCGTCGCCGGTCGAGCTGAGGTTGAACGTCCGGAAGGACGGCGACAAGTACAGTCTGCTGGGGCGGCTCGTCACGAGGGTGCGGCACGACTGCTGCCGATGCCTGGAGCCGTTCGACTTGGCGACGGAGCTGGACATCGACGTGCGCTATCTGCCGCAACAGGTCAATACGGGCGAAGGCGAGCACGAGATTTCCGACGACGATCTGTCGATTGCCTTCTACCGCGACGACGAGATCGATCTCGGCGGCCTCGTGCGGGAGCAGTTGCATCTGGCGGCCCCGATGAAGCCGCTGTGCGACGACGCGTGCCGCGGCCTGTGTCCGGCCTGCGGCGCCAATCGGAATCGCGAGACCTGCGGCTGCGACACCGCGTGGCACGATCCCCGCTTCGCCGTCCTGCGGTCGCTCGCGCGCACCTCCGCCGGCCCCGGGCCGCAGCGAAAGGGTTGAACAGACATGGCGAATCCAAAGCGGCGGCATTCGAAGGCGCGCACGGCCAAGCGACGCGCACACGATGCTCTCAAGCCTGTCGGGTTGAGCACGTGCCCGCAGTGTCACGAGCCTCGAGTGCCGCATCGGGTCTGCCCGTTCTGCGGTTACTACAAGGGACGCCAAGTCAAGGCAATCAAGGAAGCCTAGCCGGTACCGGTGGGCGGCGTGCCGGCGTTCACCGCGGATCGCGACGTGATCGATCACCATGCGCATTGCCGTTGACGCGGGCGGTGGCGATCACGCACCGCGAAGCGTGGTCGCCGGTGCGCTCGTGGCCGCACGTTCCCTCGGATTCGGATTGACGCTGGTCGGCCCGAGGCAGGCGATCGACAGCGAGTTGCTGCATCATCCCGAGGCCGAGGGGGTGGATCTGCGCGTCGTGCCGGCGCCCGACGTGATCGGGATGGACGAGGGGCCGGCGGCCCTGCGGCGCAAGCCGCGGTCGTCGGTGCGGGTCGCGGCGGAAACGGTGGCCCGCGGCGATGCCGCCGCGTTCTTCAGCGCCGGCAACACGGGCGCGACGCTTGTCGCGGCGCACGCTTCGTTCGGCATGCTGCCCGGCGTGGATCGGCCCGCGCTGGCGACTCGGATCCCGACGCTGCGACGCGACGCGGTGCTGCTCGACGTAGGGGCCACGGTCGACTGCCGGCCGCGCCACATCGTACAGTTCGCAGCGATGGGAACGGTGTACGCCAGCACGATGCTGGCGATAGAGACGCCGCGGGTGGGGCTGCTCTCGATAGGGGAAGAGTCGACGAAGGGCAACGACCTGACGCGGGATGCGCATCGGCTGCTCAGCGGCGGGCCGTTGTGCTTCATCGGCAACATAGAGGCGCGCGACGTGTACTCCGGGGCGGCGGACGTAATCGTGTGCGATGGGTTCACCGGGAACGTCGCGCTGAAGGTGAGCGAGGGGCTGGTCGAGGTGGTCGAGGAGTTGTTGCGGGAGGAGCTGGGCCGGACGTTCACCACGCAGTTGGGGTTCCTGCTGTCGCAGCGCGCGTTTCGCCGGTTCCGCCGACGCGTCGACTACTCCGAGTACGGCGGGGCGCCGCTGCTGGGCGTGGCCGGGCTCACGATGGTCGGCCACGGGCGTTCATCCGTAAAGGCGGTTCGCAACGCCCTGGCGCTCACCTACCGTTTCGCGCGCGCGGAGTTCGTCGATACGATCGCCGCTCGCCTCGCGCCGGAGGCGCCCCTGCTGGAGCGGGCCCAATGATCGCGTTCGTGTTTCCGGGCCAGGGTTCGCAGCGGGTCGGCATGGGCCGGGCGCTGTGCGAGACGTTTCCCATTTGCCGGCAGACGTTCCAAGAGGCTGACGAAGCGCTCGGCGACCCGATCAGCGGCCTCTGCTTCGACGGCCCGGAGGAGCAGCTCGCGCTGACGCGCAATACCCAGCCCGCCGTCCTGGCCGCGAGCGTGGCCGTGGATCGACTGCTGCGTTCGCGCGGTCATGCGCCGGCGTTCCTGGCCGGACACAGCCTGGGCGAGTATTCGGCCCACGTGGCCGCGGGTACTCTCGGGCTTGCGGACGCGCTGCGTACCGTGCGCCGCCGCGGAACCTACATGCAGGAGGCGGTGCCGGTCGGAGAGGGCGCCATGGCCGCCGTGCTGGGGCTGCCGGCCGAGCGGGTCTCGGAGGCGTGCGCCGAGGTCGCCGACGGGGAGGTCGTCAGTGCGGCGAACCTGAACGCCCCCGGGCAGGTGGCGATTGCCGGCCATGCCGCGGCGGTCGAGCGGGCGGGGCTGCGCGCCAGGGCGCTCGGAGCGCGGCGCGTGATGCCGCTGCCGGTGAGCGCCCCGTTTCATTGCGCTCTGATGAAGCCGGCCGAGGAGCGGCTGGCGCCCGAACTGCGCGCCCTCGTGGTCGCCGATCCCGAGGCGCCGGTCGTGGCCAACGTGGACGCCGAGCCCAAACGGACGGGTCGCGAGGCGGTCGAGGCTCTCATCCGCCAGGTGAGTGCGCCCGTGCGGTGGGAGGACGTCGTTCGCCGCTTGATCGCCGACGGCGTGACCACGTTCATCGAGGTCGGGCCGGGCGGCGTCCTGAGCGGGCTCATCAGGAAGATCGATCGATCGGTAAGTGCGACCTGCGTCCACGACCCGTCGAGCCTGGAATCGGCGGAAACGACGTTGCGGGCGCAGGAATGACGCAGTTTGACCTGAGCGGGCGGGTGGCGATCGTGACCGGTGCGTCGCGAGGTATCGGCAGGGCGATCGCGCTCCGCCTTGCGTCGGCCGGCGCACGCGTAGTGGCGGGCGCGCGCGCCGATCACGCGCAGGCGGTGGTCGACGAGATCGAGAATGCAGGCGGGACCGCGCTGGCCGTTCAGCTCGACGTGACCGCGCCGGCTTCGGCGACCGGCATCGCACAGGCCGCGCTGGAGCACTTCGAGCGCATCGACGTGCTGGTGAACAACGCCGGAATCGTGCGCGATCAGTTGCTCCTGCGGATGAAGCCGGAGGACTGGGACACGGTGATCGCCACCAACCTGACCGCCGCCTTCTCGTGCTGCCGGGCGGTGCTGCGTCCGATGGTGAAGCAGCGGTCCGGGCGGATCGTCAACATCGGCTCCGTGGTGGGGCGGACGGGCAACCCGGGCCAAGCCAACTACGCGGCGTCGAAGGCGGGGCTGGAAGGGTTCACCCGGTCGCTGGCTCTGGAGGTCGCCTCGCGCGGGATCACGGCCAACGTCGTAGCGCCTGGAATGATCGAGACCGACATGACGGCGGTGCTCGGCGAGGGCGCCGTCGACGCGCTGCGCGGCCGCATTCCGATGAGCAGGTTCGGAACGCCGGACGACGTTGCGGCGGCGGTCTGCTTTCTCGCGTCGGACGAAGCATCGTATATTACAGGGCAGGTTGTGAGCGTCAATGGCGGGATGCACCTCTAGGGGGTTGCGCCGTGCAACGGCGCGGACTCCTGGTGAGGGTTGGTGGGGCGGCAAGCGGAGGCCGCAGCGCGGCCTCAGGGTCGCGTTCGGCGACGATTGACGGGGCGAGGAGGCTGGTTGATGGCGGTGGTTGACAAGGTCAAGAGCATCATCGTGGAGCAGTTGGGCGTCGACGAGGAAGAGGTCACGTCGGATGCGTCGTTCGTCGACGATCTGGGGGCCGATTCTCTCGACACGGTCGAGCTGGTCATGGCGTTCGAGGAAGAGTTCGGACTGGAGATTCCCGACGGGGATGCGGAGAAGATTACGCGCGTGAAGGAAGCGGTCGACTACATCGAGTCTCACGCCGGCGACGCCGGCTAGCGCCCCGATGGCTTGATCCCACCAGGAGCATCCGTTGCCAAGGCGCGTTGCAGTTACCGGCGTCGGTCTCGTGTCCTCGCTCGGAATAGGGACCGAGGCCAACTGGGAAGCGTTGCTGGCCGGCCGGAGCGGCATCCGGACCATCACCGCGTTCGACGCGTCCAGCTACGCCTCACGGATCGCCGGTGAGGTGCCCGACTTCGACCCGTTGCAGTTTCTGTCGAAGAAGGACGTCCGGAAGATGGACGTCTTCATCCAGTACGCAATCGCGGCGTCGGAATTCGCGCTCCGCGACGCCGGGCTGCCGACGAACGGGGGACTGGGCACGGAGGTGGGTGTCTTCATCGCCTCCGGGATCGGCGGCTTCAGCACCATCGAGCGAGAGCACAAGGCCCTGCTCAAAGGCGGCCCGCGCAAGATTTCACCCTTCTTCATCCCCTCGGCGATCATCAATCTCGCGGCGGGGCAGGTCTCCATCCGCTTCGGCGCAAAAGGGCCGAACTCGGCGACCTGCACGGCATGCTCCGCCTCCGCGCACGCCATCGGCGATGCTTTCGAGATTATCCGGCGGGGCGACGCGCAGGTCATGGTGGCGGGCGGATCCGAGGCGGCCATAACGCCGATGGGAGTGGGCGGCTTCGCGGCCATGCGGGCCCTGTCGACGCGCAACGACGAGCCGCAGCGCGCCTGCCGTCCGTTCGACCGGGACCGGGACGGCTTCATCATGGGCGAGGGGTCCGGCGTCGTCATTCTCGAGGATCTCGATCGCGCCCGGGCGCGCGGGGCCCGGATCTACTGCGAGCTGGTCGGCTACGGAATGTCGGCCGACGCGCATCACATGACCGCTCCGTGCGAGGACGGCGCGGGCGCCGTGCGGGTCATGCAGAACGCCGCCCGATCGGCGGGGATCGAGCCATCGGCGGTGAACTATGTCAACGCGCACGGCACGTCGACTCCGCACAACGACCGCATCGAGACCCTGGCCATCAAGACCTGCTTCGGCGATCACGCGTCGTCGCTGGCGATCTCGTCGACCAAGTCGATGACCGGACACCTGCTCGGCGCGGCAGGCGGACTCGAGGCCGGCATCACCGCGCTCGCGGTGCGCCACCAGATCGTGCCGCCGACGATCAATCTCGACAATCCCGATCCCGACTGTGACCTCGACTACGTGCCCAACGTGCAGCGCGCGCTGGCCATCGACTACGCGCTGTCGAATTCCTTCGGGTTCGGCGGCACCAACGCCAGCCTTCTGTTCAAGCGGTGCGACGGCTGATCGGGCTCCGACGGCGCCAGCGGGGGCTCGCTGAGGAGCGAAGAACGCACGATGAAGACAGCCGTTTGCATCAAGCAGGTCGTGACCCGCGACTGGCCTTTGCGTCCGGCGGAATCCGCAACGTGGGTCCGTGACGACGACGCCAGCTTCGAGATGAACGAGCCCGACGCCTACGCGCTCGAGGAGGCCCTGCGCCTGAAGGAGCGGCACGGCGGCGAGGTGGTCGTTTGCTCGGCGGGTCCGGCCCGGATCAGCCAGGTCATCCGCGAGGCGCTCGCCCGCGGCGCCGATCGGGCCATCCACGTCGAGAGCGACGCACTGTCCGCGGCCGGGGCCGACGCGGTGGCGGCGGCGCTGGCGGCCGCAATGCAGGACGAGTCGTTCGACCTGGTGCTGACCGGGCTGCAGTCCGACGACCAGGGCTTCGGCCAGACCGGAGTCGTGCTGGCGGAGCGTCTCGGCCTGCCGCACGCCACCATCATCATGGAGGTGGACATCGCCGCGGACGGAGCCGGCCTGCGGGTGAAGCGGGAGCTGGAGAGCGGCTGGTTCCAGTGGGTGGCCATGCCGCTGCCGGCCCTGCTCACGATCCAGAGCGGCATCAACCAGCTCCGCTACGCCACGCTGCGGGGCATCATGGCGGCCAAGCGGAAGGAGATTCGTACGGTGCCGCTCGACGGGGTCGCGTCGCAGGGGCAGCGGATTCTGGAGCTGTACGTGCCGGAGAAGACGAGCGCCACCCGGTTCATCGACGGATCCGCGCCGGAGGCCGCGCGCGAGCTGGTGCGGCTGCTGCGAGAAGAAGCGAGGGTGCTGTGACTCTGGTCATCGCGGAACAGCGCGGCGGCGTGCTCAACCCGGCCACGTGGGAGACGCTGGCGGCCGCGCAGCAGATGAACGCGCCGGTCACGGCGGCGGTGGTCGGGGCCCGCGTGCAGGATACGGCCGCGGAGCTGGCCGCGGCGGACGTGGCCGAGGTGCTTGCGGTGGAGCACGAGGCGCTCGAGCCGTACACGCCCGACGGCTTCGTCGCCGCTCTCGCGCAGGTGGTGGAGGCGACAGGGCCGGAGCGGGTGCTGTTCCCGCACACGTATCAGACGCGCGACCACGCGCCGGCTCTGGCGGCGCGGCTCGGGAGGGTGCTGATTCCGGACTGCATCGGCTCGAAGGACCGCGACGGGCAGCGGGTGTTCGTCCGGCCGATGTTTCAGGGCAAGTTCGTGGCCGACGTGCTGCCCGAGGGACCCGCTCCACACTTTGCGAGCTTCCAGATCGGCGCGTACCGCGCCGACGCGTGCGTGCGCGGAGCGGCGGCCGCGACGGTGCGCGAGGTGGCCGTGCAGCTCGACGCGGCGGCGATTCGCCAGCGGCCCGAAGCCCCCTTCAAGGAGGCGAAGCAGGCCGTCGACCTGACCCAGGCCGAGCGCATCGTCGCCGTCGGGCGCGGCATCAAGGGCCAGGAACACCTGCCGCTCGCCCAGGAGCTGGCGAAGGTGCTCGATGCCGAGCTGGCCGCGTCGCGGCCGATCTGCGACTCCGGCTGGCTGCCCATGGACCGGCAGATCGGCAGCTCGGGCCAGACCGTCGCACCGAAGCTGTATCTGGCGGTCGGCATCTCCGGGGCCATCCAGCACCTGGTCGGCATGAAGGGCGCCCGCACCATCGTCGCCGTCAACAAGGACGCCGACGCTCCCATCTTCGAGGTGGCCGACTACGGCATCGTCGGCGATCTGTTCGAGGTCGTGCCGGCGATCGTCGCGGCCCTCGACGGAGATTGACGTGGAGCGCGAGACGCTCGACGTCGATGTTCTCGTCGTCGGGGGCGGGCCGGCCGGACTTGCCGCAGCGTACCGCCTCGCGCGGCTGAACGCGGAGCAGGGCGGCGAGCCGCTGATGGTGGCCGTTCTCGAGAAGGCCCGCGCGGCCGGCGCCCACATGCTGTCGGGGGCGGTGCTCGATCCGTCGGCTCTCACCGACCTGATGCCGGACTGGAAGAGCCGCGGCGCGCCGCTCGACGTTCCCGTTCGCGACGACCGCATCTATTTCCTGACCGCGCGCCGGGCGCTGCCGTTTCCCGTTACCCCGCCGCCCCTCCGCAACCACGGTCACTACGTGGTCTCCCTCAACCGCCTCGCGAAGTGGCTCGCGGAGCAGGTCGAGGCGGCGGGCGTCGACGTCTTCACAGGGTTTGCCGGGACGGAGCTGCTCTACGAGGGAGATCGGGTCGTCGGCGTGCGCACCGGCGACCGCGGCCTCGACCGGCACGGCGAGCGCAAGGGCACGTTCGAGCCGGGCGTCGACATCCGGGCCCGGGTCACGGTGCTGGCCGACGGCGTGCGGGGCAACCTCACCAAGACCCTGATTCGCCGCTTCGGCCTCGATGCCGGCCGCTCGCCGCAGAGCTACGCCATCGGGATCAAGGAGCTGTGGGACGTGGACCCGGACCGGTTGCCGGCCGGCTCGGTCATCCACACCATGGGCCATCCGCTCCGCCACGAGGAGTTCGGGGGCGGTTTCATCTACGCGTTGCCGGAGGGACGCCTCTCCGTCGGATTCGTGGCCGGGCTCGACTACCGGGATCCGCTCTTCGATCCGCACGTGGCGTTCCAGCGCTTCAAGCGCCACCCGCTCGTCTCGAACCTGCTGGCCGGCGGACAGATGGTGCGCTACGGCGCCAAGGCGCTCCCGGAGGGCGGCTGGCATGCCCTGCCGCGCTGCCACGCCGACGGCGCGCTGATCGCGGGCGACGCGGCGGGATTTCTGAACTCGATGCGGCTCAAGGGCATCCATCTCGCGATGCGGAGCGGCATGCACGCGGCCGACGCGGCGTTCCGCGCCGTGCGCGAGGGCGACGTCTCGGGCGCGCGGCTGTCCGAGTACGCCCGTCTCGTCGAGGAGGGGCCGATCCGCCGCGAGCTGTACCCGGTGCGGAACGTGCACCAGAGCTTCGCCGGCGGACTGCTGGCCGGTCTGCTCTACTCCGGAATGTCGCTGGTGACCGGTGGTTGGTGGTTCAGGGATCCCATGCCGTCGCACGCGGGCCACGAACGAACGCGCACGGTGAAGCGGTACTTCGGCGGCGGCGTGCCGCCCGAGCCTCCCGGCGTGCCGATCGACCGCGCCCTGACGTTCGACCGCCTGACCAACGTCCACTACTCGGGCACGCGCCACGACGAGGACCAGCCGTCGCACCTGCTCGTGGCGGACACCGACATCTGCCGCACGCGCTGCATCGAGGAGTACGCCAATCCCTGCACGCGTTTCTGTCCCGCCAACGTGTACGAGATCGTCGACGCGGACGCCGGCGCGGGCAAGCGGCTGCAGATCAACGCGTCGAACTGCGTCCACTGCAAGACGTGCGACATCATGGACCCCTACCAGATCATCGACTGGGTGCCGCCGGAGGGCGGTGGCGGTCCGTCCTACGAAGGCATGTGAGCCGCGACGCCCGGCGCCGGCGCCTGTCCGCTCGCCAGATCGCCTCGGCCGAGGCGATCGCGACGGTGGGACAGCCGGTCATCGCCGCCCTCTGCCGGACGATCCGGTGGACGGCCGAGGGGCTGCGGCACTACGATGCGATTCAGGCGGCGGGCCGGCAACCGGTCATGGCCTTCTGGCACGGCCGCATCGTGCACGCCACCTGGTTCTTTCGCCGCCGCGGCATCGTCGTCATGATCAGCGAGAACTTCGACGGCGAGTGGATCGGGCGGCTGATAGAGAAGTTCGGCTACCGCACGGCGCGCGGATCGACGTCGCGCGGCGGCGCCCGCGCCCTGGTCAGAATGCGGCGCCTGGCGGCGGACGGCGCGCCGACCGGGTTCGCAGTGGACGGCCCCCGCGGTCCGGCCCGCTCGGTGCAGCCGGGGGCGGTCTGGCTCGCCAGCCTCACCGGAAACCCGGTGCTGCCGTTTCACAGCGAGGCGGATCGGTTCTGGACCGCGCGGAGCTGGGACGGGACCCAGGTGCCGAAGCCGTTCGCCCGCGCGGCCATGGTGGTCGGCGCGCCGATCGAGGTGCCGCGCGGAGCCGATGCCGATCTGGTCGAGCGCAAGCGGGTGGAACTGGCGGGGTCGCTGAACGCGCTGGCGGAACGTGCGCGGGCGATCGTGGCCGGAGCGGACCGACGCCAGCCGGAAGACGACAATCGGAAGCGATAGCCGACAGGGGAGTTGGGTGATGGCGAAGTCGGACGTCCTGCTTGTCTCGTCGCCCCGTTTCGTCGATCACCGTACGCCGGGCGGGCACCCGGAGCGGCCCGCGCGGGCCGAGGTCATGGCGCGCGTGGCGGAGCGCTGGGCGGCGACCGGCGGGCCGGCGGCGGCGCCGGCGCCGGTGTCGGACCAGGCCCTCGCGAGAGTCCACGACGGCCGCTACCTGGAGGACATCGCGTCCACCGCGGGGCGCCGCGTGCGGCTCGATCCCGACACCTGGACGTCGCCGGACTCCGAGGCGGTGGCGCGCCTCGCCGCGGGCGCCACGGTGGCCGCCGTCGACCACGCGCTCGATCGCGGCGCGCCGGGCCTGGCGTTCGTGCGGCCCCCCGGACACCATGCCGAGCGGGCGCGGGCGATGGGCTTCTGCCTCTACAACAACGCCGCCGTCGCGGCCGCGCACGCCCTTGCGCGCGGCCTGGAGCGCATCGCGGTGATCGACTACGACGTCCACCACGGCAACGGCATCCAGTGGATCTTCTACGACGATTCGCGGGTCCTGTACGTCTCCACGCACCAGTATCCCTTCTATCCCGGCACCGGGGCGGCCGACGACGTCGGGCGGGACGACGGGGCGGGGACGACGGTCAACGTGCCGCTCGCGGCCGGCGCGGGAGACGCGGATCTCGACCGCGTGTTCCGCGAGGTGGTGATGCCGATCCTGGCCGGATACGCTCCGGACGCCGTCCTGCTGTCGGCCGGTTTCGACGCGCACGCGGACGATCCGTTGGGCGGGATGCAGCTTTCCACGGACGGCTACGCGATCCTGACGCGCCGCCTGTGGGCGTTCGCGGCCGAGCGCTGCGCCGGCCGGCTGGCCGTGGTCACCGAGGGAGGCTACGACCTGCAGGCGCTCGAGGAGTGCCTGGACGGCACGCTGGAGGTCTGCGCGGCGGATCCGCCCGCTTCCATTCCGCCGGTGCGCGGCTCGACCTCCATCGCGGCTGCCGCTCTCCAGTCCGTTACCCGTGCGCAGTCGCCGTACTGGCCGGGCGTCGGGTGACCGGGACCACTTCAGCTTCCGCCAGGCCCCGTTGCCTCGGACATCATGGCAACCGGTCTTCGGGTTCCGGGGGGCTGTCCACCGTCTCTCCGCAGGGCGTCTGCGGCGCCTGGGAGGGGCTGCTGGTACAATCGCCTTCGTGCGCGACTACGACCCCCAGACGATAGAGAAGAAATGGCAACGGCGCTGGCGGGAGCGCCGCGCCTTCGAGGTGACCGCGGACCCGGACCGGCCGAAGTTCTACTGCCTCGTGATGTTCGCCTACCCGTCGGGCCACGCCCACGTCGGACACGTGCGCAACTACATGATCGGCGACGTCGTGGCGCGCATGAAGCGGATGCGCGGTTACAACGTGCTCCATCCGTTCGGTTGGGACGCCTTCGGCATGCCCGCCGAGAACGCCGCGATCAAGAACCGGACGCACCCCGAGACCTGGACGCGCGAGAACATCGCGCACATGAAGGACCAGTTGCAGCGGCTCGGGATCAGCTACGCCTGGGAGCGCGAGATCGCGACCTGCGACCCGGAGTACTACCGGTGGAACCAGTGGCTGTTCCTGAAGATGTACGAGCGGGGGCTCGCCTACCGCAGGCAGTCGGCGGTGAACTGGTGCTCCGACTGCCGGACCGTGCTGGCCAACGAGCAGGTGGTGGACGGCGGCTGCTGGCGCTGCGGCACGACGGTCCGGACGCGCGACCTGAAGCAGTGGTTCCTGCGCATCACGCAGTATGCCGACGAGCTGCTCGACGGAACGGAGAAGCTGGACCAGTGGCCGGACAAGGTGCTGACGATGCAGCGCAACTGGATCGGCCGCTCGCACGGCGCGCTGGTCCGCTTCGCCCTGGCCGGCGAAGGCGGCCCGGCCGCTGGCGCAGTCGGCCTCTCCGGCCCGGCCGGTGCCGACGGCGGGGGCGAACCGGCGGAGGACGCCATCGAGGTGTTCACGACCCGCATCGACACCATCCACGGGGCCACGTTCGTTCTGCTAGCGCCGGAGCATCCGCTCGTCGAGCGCATCGCGGCCGACCGGCCGGACGCGGCGGCGTTCCGGGCTCGGGTGGGTCGCTTTCGCGCCCTGGACCGAACGGCCCGGCTGACCGGGCAGATCGACAAGGAGGGCGTCGACACCGGCCGCCGGGCGGTCAACCCCTTCACCGGCGAGACCGTGCCGATCTGGGTGGCCAACTTCGTCCTGGCCGACTACGGCACCGGGGCGATCATGGCGGTTCCCGCCCACGATCAGCGCGATCTGGAGTTCGCGCGGAAGTACGGGCTCCTGGTCCGGGTGGTCATCCAGCCGGCGGGAGAGGCGCCCCTGGACGACGGCCTGGACACCGCGTTCGCGGACCCCGGCGTCCTTGTCGACTCGGGGGAGTTCTCGGGGCTGCAGAGCGATCGCGCGCGGGTGGTCATGACCGAAGCCGCCGAGGCGCGCGGGATCGGAAAGGGACAGGTGCAGTACCGGCTGAAGGACTGGGGCATCTCGCGCCAGCGCTACTGGGGCACGCCCATACCCATCATCTACTGCGACCGCTGCGGAACCCGTCCGGTGCCCGAGGAGCAGCTCCCGGTGGAGCTGCCGCGGGTGGAGGAGTTCACCGGCCGCGGCGACTCGCCGCTGGCGCAGGTGTGCCCGGAGTGCGGCGGCGCGGCGCGGCGCGAGACCGACACGATGGACACGTTCGTCGACTCGTCGTGGTACTTCTATCGCTACTGCGACCCGCGCGGCGACACGGCGCCGTTCGACCCCGGGACGGCCCGCTACTGGACGCCGATCGACTTCTACAGCGGCGGGGTCGAGCATGCCATCCTGCACCTCATCTACTCCCGCTTCTTCTGCAAGGTGCTGCGCGACCTCGGGCTGGTGGAGCACGACGAGCCGTTCACGCGGCTGCTGACGCAGGGGATGGTGCTGCGCGAGGGCGCGGTGATGTCGAAGTCGAAAGGCAACGTGGTCGACCCGGACGAGATGACCGCGAGCTGCGGCGCCGACGCGCTGCGGCTCTACGAGATGTTCGTCGCCCCGCCGGAGAAGGAGATCGAGTGGACGGACGCCGGGCTCGACGGCAGCGCCCGCTTCCTGGCCCGCGTCTGGCGGCTCGTGACCCCGTTCGCGGAGATCTGCGCGGCGGGCGGCGTTCCTCCGGTCGAAGGGCTGGAGCTCGGCGACGCCGAGCGCGCACTCAGGCGCAAGACGCACGACACCATCCGGCACGTTTCCGAGGACCTCGATCCGCGCGTGCACCTGAACACCGCGGTGTCGGCGTTGATGGAGCTGGTGAACGACCTGTACGCCTATTGCGAGCGGGCGCGCAGCGGCCCGTTCGCAAGCGATCCGTCCGCGCCGGCGTCGGGGGTCGGGCCGGCTTCGCTGGCCGTCGTGCGCGAGGCGCTGGAGGCGCTGGTGTTGATGCTCTCGCCGTTCGCTCCCCACCTGTCCGAGGAGCTGTGGGAGGCCCTGGGCCATGGCGAGGGCGTCGAGGCCGCGGGGTGGCCGGTCTTCGACGCCGAGGTGGCGCGGGCCGACACGCTGGTCCTGCCCGTGCAGGTCAACGGGAAAGTGCGCGCCCGGTTGACGGTCTCCGTCGATAGCGGCGAGGACGAGCTGCGCCGGCTCGCGCTGGACCAGCCGCAGGTGCAGGCGCACACCGCCGGGAAAACCGTCGCCCGGATCGTCGTCGTGCCGGGCCGGCTCGTCAGCATCGTCGCGAAATCGTGAGAGGAGTGCACCCGATGCAACGAATCCGACCGAGGAGCAACGCCGCCGGGGCGGACACGGACGCGCGGATGCCGGGGCGCCTGCGCCGTGCGCCGGCGGTTTGGGCTCTGCTTGCCGCACTTGCCTGCGGCGCCCTTTCGGGGTGCGGCTACTCGCTGGCCGGCCAGGGATCGTTCCTGCCGGATTACATCGAGATCGTCGCCATCCCGATGTTCGAGAACAACACCCCCGTCTTCGACGTGGAGCAGCTTCTCACGCAGGAGGTGCGTACTGCATTCATCAGCCGGGGCTCGTACCGGGTCCAGACGGCGGAAGCCGGCGCCGACGCGACGTTGACCGGGACCATCACCGACATCCGTATCGCGCCGGCCAGCTTCAGCGCGGACCAGCAGGCCTCCCGCTACGTCTTCACGCTCCAGGCCGCCATCGAGTTTCGCGATCTGACGACCGGCGAGGTGGTCTGGGACGATGCCCAGATGGTGTTCAGCGACGAGTACGAGGTGGCGTCGGGAACGGGCGATATCGCCAGCGTCTCGACCTTCTTCGGGCAGGAGGCGAACACCGTCGAGCGGCTCGCCGTGGACTTCGCGACCACGGTGGTCAGCTCCATCCTCGAGGCCTTCTGAGGGGAGCGTGGACGTACTGACGCCGGCGGCGCTGCGCGCGCGGATCGCGTCCGCCGAGCCGGATTCCGTCTATCTCCTGATCGGCGACGACGAGCGCGAGAAGGCGGCTCTGATCACGGCGCTGGCCGACACCATCGACGAGGGCGTGCGGGCCTTCAACCTCGATCGCTTCC
This sequence comes from Acidobacteriota bacterium, assembly GCA_021296515.1. GTDB lineage: Bacteria > Acidobacteriota > Vicinamibacteria > Vicinamibacterales > UBA8438 > WTFV01. Next base: position 34,896 of record JAGWAH010000006.1, read on the forward strand.
ACGGGGGCGACGCCGGCCTGGACGATGTGCTCGCCGCGGCGGATCTCCTGCCGGTGATGGCGCCGCGCCGGATCGTCATCGCGTTGCGGGCCGAGCGGATGCTGGAGCCGCCGAAGGAGAGCGATGCCTCACGTCGCGCCCTGGCGGCTCTGGAAGGCTACCTGAAGGCGCCGCCGGCCGAGACGACGCTCGTGCTGGCGGCGAACGGGCTGAACACGCGGCGGCGGATCTCGAAGCAGCTTCGAGAGCGGGCCACCGTCGTCCGCTGCGGGGTTCCGGAGGACGCGGCCGGGGTGCGTGACTGGATACGGGAGCGCGTGGAAGAGGCGGGCCGGCGGGCCGAGGCCCCGGCAATCCGCCTGCTGGGCGACCTCGTCGGACGCGACGCCGTGCGCTTGCGGAACGCGGTGGACCGGCTGCTGCTGTTCGCGGATGCGGGTGAGACCATAACCTCGGCCCATGTGCGTGATCTGCTGGGTCCGGTCATGGCCGGCGCCGCCGACGACTGGGCGGTGGCGCGCGCCATCGAGCAGGGGACGACCGACCGTGCGCTCAGGGAACTGGGGCTGGCGCTCGACGCCGGGGCCGTGCCCTACATGGTGCTGGGGCAACTCGCGTGGGTTGCCAGGGCCAAGCTGGGCGGAGCCCGGGTCGCGCCGGCGATAGAGGCGGTCTTCAGGACGGACCTGGCCCTGAAGCAGTCCGGCGGGGATCCGCGCGTTCTGTTGGAGCGCCTGGTGGTGGATCTGTGTGGAACCGCGGCAGCACGCGGTGCGGGCCGCTCCTAGCCCGCCAAGCCTCGCCTACGGCTCCGCTTGCCGCCCAACCGGGCCTGACTAGGAGTCTACGCCGTTCCTACG
>JAGWAH010000006.1:35807-40357 GCA_021296515.1 Acidobacteriota bacterium
GTCTACGCCGTTCCTACGGCGCAGACTCCTAGCCCGCCAAGCCTCGCCTACGGCTCCGCTTGCCGCCCAACCGGGCCTGGCTAGAAGTCTACGCCGTTTCTACGGAGCAGACTTCTAGCCTTCCGGGGCCGGCGCCGACGCCTTCCGAATCCGCTTTTCGAGCCGCGACTTGTGCCGGGCCGCCGCGTTGCGGTGGATGACGCCCTTGCTCGCGAGCTTGTCGATCAGGGCCGACGTCGCGCGGATCGACTCGCGCGCGCCCGACGTCTGGTCTTCGTTCCCGCCGTCGATTGCGCCGATGGCGCTGCGCGTCGCCCGGATCGCGCGGCGCACTCGGCTCTTCATGCGGTTGTTTCTGTCCCGGCGCTGGAGACTCTGCTCGTGGGCCTTGATCGCAGACTTGTGGTTCGCCATGAAACTCCCAATCGTGACAGCCCGCGCCGAAGGCACCGCCGCATGCGAGCGACGATGCATCCCACGGGGACTGCATTCCTCCCGGGGCGAGCGGCCGCCGTGCAGGGACGGCAACCGGCGCCGTCCGCTACCTGCCGTGCGACGAGTAGACCTCCGTGTTGCCGTTCCTCTCGAACGCGATGACGTCGTAGCGCTGCACCGGTCGGCCCGGCACTTCCATGCCCGGAGACCCGATGGGCATTCCCGGCACCGCGAGTCCGGCAACGCGCGGACGCTCGACGAGCAGGCGCGCGATGTCCGCGGCCGGCACGTGGCCCTCGATCACGTAGTCGCCGACGATGGCGGTGTGACACGACGACAGCGCCGGGGGAATGCCTGCGCGCCGCTTGAGCGGCAGTACGTTGGGGACGTCCGTCATCTCTACGTTGAAGCCGTGCTCCTGCAGGTGAACCACCCACTTGATGCAGCAGCCTCAGGTGGGGGATTTGTAGACGCTGATGGTCTCCGCATCCTGCTGGCCGAGCGCAACACCCGACATCACCATCAGGGCGACTGCCGCCAGCAGACCGAGCGCCGGTACGAAACTTCGCATGGACATGCTCCTTGGGCGGGCGAAGACACCCGCGAGTGACCGCCATTATAAGGCAAGGCGACGGGTCCGGGGGCGAGTCCGGCACGCCCGGCCGGTCCAGGCGACCTCCTCGCCCGGGGCGGTCGGGAATCATGGCGGCCCTTGCGGTCCGGACCAGGCGACTTCCCCCAGGATCCGGTCGTCTTCGGCCGCCGCGCGGGGATCGTGGACGGGATTGTCGCTGGCCAGCAGCCAGCGGCTGCCGGACTGTCGCAGGCGCTTGACGACGAGCCCCGCATCGGTGCGTACCGCGAACAAGCCTCCGTCCAGCGGTGCGGTACGGCCGGCGTCGATCACGACGAGATCCCCGTCGCGAATCGTCGGCTCCATCGAATCGCCCGCCGCCCGGACGCACGTGAGGCGCTCCGGCCGCGCCCAGGTCGCCAGCGCCTCCCTCGCAACGGCGATCGACATCTCGGGCGACTCCTCGAATATGATTTCGCCGGAGCCCGCGGCGAGCCGGACGTCGGGAGCGAACGGGATCACCGCGACGGCGCTGTCGTGTCCCCCGCGTGCGTGCGTGCTCCCGTTCGCCTGCGGGCCGGAAATCAGCGCCGCCGCCTTCGCCGTCCGGTCCACGAAGTCCTGCACGAGGCCGAGGCTCTCGCGCAGCCTCGATGCCAGCGCGTCCTTGTCCAGCGCCTCGAGCGCGTCGGCGACGCTGGCGTCACGCGGGAGGCCGAGTGCGTCGGCGATCGCCGGTGGCAGTCCCCGTCCCGTCGACGAGTCCCCCCGGGCCGGGCCGATGTAGATCTCGAGCCCCAGCGCGGACGCGATCAGCTCGATGGTCGTGCTGCGCGCGTCGCGGCCCTGAATGAGGCTTCTCAACTGTCCGAGGGGAATGCCGGTGCGCAGTGAGAACGGCCGCAGCCCCTGGGTCTCGACCCGCTGGCGCACTGTCCGCCGCAGGTAGTCGATGCCATCGAAATGTGTCACTACTGACACGATAACAGGAATCGCGCGCGCGGGTGCAAGGCCACAGCCTGCCGTGCCGAATGTGCAAACGCACATCCGGAGCGGGCGGCTCTTCGTCAGCCGCGGCCGCGGCCCCGCGGGCCGCACCAGGCGACCTGTCCGAGAATCCGGTCGTCCTCGGCCACCGGCTGCGAGGGATGGGCCCGGTTGTCGCTGGCCAGCAGCCAGCGCCCGCGGTTCTGCCGCAGGCGCTTGATGACGACACCGCCGTCCGTCCGTACCGCGAACAGTTGTCCGTCCAGCGGGTCGGTCCGGGCCGCATCGACCACGACGAGGTCGCCGTCGCGGATGTTCGGCTCCATCGAGTCGCCGGCCGCGCGCACGCACGTCAGGCGCCCCGGCCGCGCCCAGGACGCCAGGGCGTCGGCGGAGACGGCGATAGACACCTCCGGCGATTCCTCGAACACCACCTCGCCGGTACCTGCCGCGAGCCGCACTTCCGGGGCGAACGGGATCATCACGACGCCGCACTCCGTCCCCTCGCCGGCGCGCGAACGCCCGCGGGAGACGAGCCGGGGAATCATTGCCGCCGCCGCTGCCGCCCGTTCCATCAGTTCCTGCACGAGCTCGATTCCCTCGCGCAGTCTCGACGCCATCGCGTCCTTCCTTATCGCGTCGACGGCGTCGTCGACCGTCGCGTCGCGCGGCAGGTCGAGGGCCCGGGCGATCTCGGAGGGGAGTCGCGGCCGTGCCGGCGAATCAGCCCGCGCCGGGCCGATGTAGAATTCCAACTCCAGGACGGATGCGATCAACTCGAGGGTCGTGCTCCTTGCCGCCCGCCCCTCGACCACGCTCCTCAACTGCCCCAGCGGGATGCCGGTGCGGAGCGAGAACGGGCGCAGCCCCTCCGCATCGATCCGCTGGCGAACGGCCTGCCGCAGGTAGTCGATCCCGTAGCGTGTCACGACCGACACGATACACGGAATCACTTGAACGCACGTGCCATTTGTGGCATGCTTCCGTGCCATGGACGACACGGTTCGGCGGCTCGTGGCGCTCTGCGGCATATTCGCAGAGAGCACCGGACGGAGCATCTCGACCGTTTCCCGCTACGCGACGGGGAGCGGCGAAACCATCGCGCGGCTGCGCCGCGGCCACGCCATCACGACGCGGCGCGCGGAACGCGCCCTCCGCTTCCTCTCGGACAACTGGCCGGAACCGGTGGAGTGGCCGGCTGACATTCCGCGCCCCGCGGTAGCTCCGGATCCCGCCGACGAGCCGGACCTGCCGGTCCCGGCCCTGGGCGACGGCAGGGACGCGCTGTCGGTGGAACCGCTGAGCAGCAACTGACCGCACGACCCTCCCGCGCGTCCCGGCGGTCCGAGCACCGCGGGGTTCGACTCGGCGCCGGACCGGCAGGGCAGTGGCCCAGGTGGTTCGTCGTTGGCTACTCGCGCCCCTTCAGACGCCGGAGTTGCCGCCGCTGCTGCTTGTCGGGGGCGGGCGCGCGGCCGGCGCGCCGGAGCAGCATCCTGAACGCCAGCTCCTCCTCGGTGGGCGGCGGCGTCCGGTCCTCGTACAACGCCCGCGCATCGGCCTTCGGCAGATGGTGCTCGGCGAGCGCCGCCACCGACACCACCTGCGTCACGCCGTTGGGGCGGGTGATGCGGATCTCGTCGCCGGGGCGAATCTCCCGGTGCGGCTTCCCGCGCCGCCCGTTGATCTCGACCTTGCCGCCCTTGGCCGCGCGCTGCGCCTCGGACCGCGTCCGGAAGAGGCAGGCCACGTCGAGCCAGACGTCGAGACGTACAGACTGCGCGGAAGACAGCGCCACGCCGACCGGTTGAGGAGAGCCGCCCGCCCCGGCGTACTCGGCACGCGAATCCTGAAACGACCACGCGCCGGACATGGCGGCCCAGGCAGGTCGATTCCCATTCCCGTTTCCCATCGTCGTTCCGGCACTTTGCATTCAAAGCGCTCATGCACGGTGCGTGCGGATGCCCCACGCGGCGAAACGCATCGTCGCGAAGCTACGATCCGGCCAGCATGCGGCTGACCGCCGTGCGGCTCTCGGGAACGATGCTGTCGATACGGTCGATCTGCCGGCCGCCTGCCTGTGCAAAATCCGGGCGGCCGCCGCCGCGTCCCCCGACGATAGGGGCGAGTTCCGTGACCAGCCTGCCCGCGTGTACGCGAGCCGTCAGGTCACGGGTTACCGAGACGACCAGCGCCGCCTTGCCGTCGTTGTCGGACGCCAGCACCACGACTCCGCTTCCGAGGCGGTCGCGGAGCGAGTCGGCGAGGGTGCGGAGCGCTCCCGGCTCGAGGCCGGACACCACGCGGGATACGACCGGGATGCCGTCGACCTCGGCCGTGTCCGCGTCCTGGCCCTGCGCTTCGGCGCCGCCGGCCATCGCCGCCTGCACCCTGAGGCGTTCGTTCTCGCGCAAGACTCGTTTGTAGTCGGCAGCCAGTTTTCCGACTGTCTTTGCGGCGCGATCGGCGAGCTTCGTGTTCACCGGACGACGGAAGCGAAGGTTCTGGAGCTGGCCGACCGCTTCCACGGCTCGATCCGCAGTCGACTCGTGGG
>JAGWAH010000074.1 GCA_021296515.1 Acidobacteriota bacterium
CGAGGCCACGCGACCAGACCATCCGGAGCCGACCGACGTTGTCGCGGTCGATCTGGTCCAGCGGGCTGTAGCCCCAGCCGTCGAGCGTCCGCCGCCACATCAGCCAGTCCTCGGGCGCCGGGTCCTGGAGCATGGCGTCGGTGACCGGCGTGACATCAGGGGACTGGGCGCGCAACGGGACCGCCGTGAACGCGAGCAGGATCGCCGCCAGCGTGACGCACATGACGTGCGCCGATAGTGAAGTGCGCATTTCAACTCCCTCCGGCTGCAGGATGGTGACTCCCCCGCAGCCTCCGGTCTACTGCCCCGCCGGACGCTCGCAGAACGACTTCACCGCGTCCATGTCTTCCTCGACCGCCTTCTGCACCGTTCCGATGATGAGGGGCACGGTCATCCGGGCGCTCAGCGTCTGCGGCCGCGCATCCATCACCATCTTCAACTCGGTTCCCCCGCCGTCCGCGGCCGGTGTCCCAGAGCGCTCCCCCGGCCTCGGACACGATGCGCACCCGCTCGTTCTCGACGTACTCCGTGACCTCCAGCTCCGTGGACGCCTCGCGCCCCATCATCATGCGCGTCTCGCGAAAGCGCGCGCCGACGCCCGACTTCACCTCCGACAGGAACTCGACCCGGAGGATGCCCGGCACCGCCTGCGAGAACTGCTCGACGTGCGCGACAACCCGGAACACCACGTCGGCCGGCGCGTCGATCCGCCGGGTCACGGTCACGTTCGCCATCACGTCCCCCGCGTTGCGTTGCCAGCCCTGCTAGCCCTACCCCGACAATCGTCGCCTGCTGGCGCCGATTGCCGCCCAACCGGGCCTGACTAGAAGATCTACGCCGTTCTACGGCGCAGAGGCGACGATCACGTCCGTCGCCGCGATCACGACGTACTGCCGGCCATCGGCGCCGAGATAGGTCATCGGGTCGGCATTGCCGCGCTGGTCGAGCCGATCCGCCCACAGCTCGCGGCCTGTCGCCGCCTCGATAGCCCGGAAGCGGTTGTCGTCGGTCGCTGCGATGAACAGCAGGCCGCTGGCCGTCGCGATGGCGGCGGCGCGCCCGGGACGCCCGGTATTCTGCTTCCCGGCGGGCAGCGTATCCGTGACGCCGAGGTTCTGTCGCCAGGCGATGTCGCCGGTCGCCACGTCCACCGCGAACAACTGCCCCCACGGCGGCCTCTGGCACGGCATCCGGACGCCGTCCACGTTGACCTCGAAGCTGGCCGGCCGCGGCGTCTGCTTCTCGTACGGCGACGGCGCAGCCGCATCCGTGGCGTCGACCATCCAGCCGAGGGCGCCGACGTCCATCGAGAAGACGAAGGCGTAGCCGGTCGCGGGATCGAACGAGACGCCGCCCCAGTTCGGGCCGCCGACGCCGCCCGGGAAGTTCAGCGTGGTCCGCGGCGCCGCGCCCGCGGCCCGGTAGACCCAGGGCGTGAACGGCCCCGCGTTGTAGATTTCGCCGAGACTGTCCACCAGCGCGGCGCATGCCGCGGCGTGCGCCGGCGACGTGTCCTCGGCCGTCACCAGGTCCGATGCCTCGTAACGCACACGCCCCATCGGGGGCGGCTTCACCGGAATCGGCTGGGTCGGATAGGCAACCTCACCCGGCACGTCGCTGGCCGCCACGTCGCGCTCCTCCACACCGTGGAGCGGCTCGCCGGTCTCGCGGTTCAGGATGTACAGATAGCCGGACTTGGTGGTCACCCCAAGGGCCGGAATCGCACCGTCCTCGCTCGGGATGTCGAACAGCGCGGGTGGAGCGGGCGGATCGGCGTCCCACAGATCGTGGTGGATCGTCTGGAAGTGCCACACGTACTCGCCGGTCTCGGCCTCGACCGCGACCACCGAGTTGCCGTAGAGGTTCGCGCCCGGCCGGTCGCCGCCGTAGTAGCCCGGAATCGGCGAAGCCAGCGGCAGGTAGATGAGGCCGCGCTCGACGTCGGCCGTGAAGAAGAACGGCCACGCGTTGGCGCCCAGCCGCCCCTGCCAACTGTCGCCCGCCCAGGTGTCGTGCCCGACGTCGCCCGGCTGCGCCACCGAGTCGAACTCCCACAGGCTGGCCCCGTTGCGTACGTCGAACGCGCGGGCGTTGCCGATGCCGCCGGTGGTGCCGGGCGGGGTGTTGGCGCCGACCACGGCAACGTGCCCGAAGACGAGCGGCACCGAGTTGTAGGGGATGCCCAGGCCGATCGTGCCGTTGTCGCCGAAGCCGGCCGCGGGCGCGCCGGTGGCCGCCTCCAGCGCATGCAGCTCAAGGCCGGTGGTGAAAAGGATGCGCGGCTCGTGCTCGTCGTCGCCGGGCCACCAGGCGACGCCCCGGCGGGACGGCGGACGGCCGGCCACCGGACGGCTCCAGATCTCCTCCCCCGTCTCCGGGCGCAGCGCGACCACGCGATCCGCGGCCGGCAGGTACATCACGCCGTCGACCACGATCGGCGTCGCCTGCGAGTTCGGCCCCCGGCCGGAGGGATCCGGCGCGGCGCGCGACAGGTCGTACGTCCAGGCGCGAGCCAGACCGGCGACGTTGTCCGGGGCGATCGAGGTCAGCGGCGAATAGCCGGTGCCCGCGAAGTTGCCGCGGTACATCGGCCAGTCGGCGCCGTCCGCACCGGCCGACTGGGCCGCCGCTCCGGCCGGCAGGCCGACGGTGAGCAGCGCGGCCCACAGAGTGATGAGATTGGTGAATCGCATGGCTGTTCCCGGCCTCCCGCCGGACGTGAAGAGAGCCGCATTGTATATCGCGGCTCGCTGCAGCCGGTGCCGAGTACGACGACGACGACGACCCGGACTGCCGTCCCGAACCGTTATAAGCTATACCCCGACAATCGTCGCCGAACGCGGCCACAAGGTCGCGTTGCGGCTTCCGATCGCCGCCCAACCGGGCCTGTCCATGGGTCTGCCCGTCCTGCGGCGCAGGCTCAGTAGCGCACTCAACGTGTCCGAGGAGGAAACCGCCATGCGCCAGCATCTTCGACGGCCGGCCCTGATCGCGCTCACGTTCGCGTTTCTCGTGGCCTCGGCCGTCCCGGCCGCGGCCCAGTACCAGCTCACGGTCACCCAGGACCGCCTGATCAACGCCCAGGACGAGCCGCAGAACTGGCTGCTGATGAACGGCGACTACGGCTCGCAGCGCTACTCCAAGCTGACGCAGATCAACCGCGAGAACGTCGGCAACCTGCGCATGGTCTGGGCGCTTGCGCTCGGCGGCATGCAGGACACCGGCGGCAACGGCCCGGAGAACGAGAACAACCCGCTCGTCGACAACGGCTTCCTGTACACCAGCGACGGCTGGGGCACGGTCTACAAGATCGACGCGCGCAACCCCGACTACGGCGAGTTCGTCTGGATCACCGATCCCGGCGTCGACCACGAGGACAACCGCTCCCGCACCCGCGGCATCGCGCTGTGGGAGGACAAGGTGCTCCAGAACCTGCAGGACGGCCGCGTGCTGGCCATCGACCGCGAGGACGGCGAGATCCTCTGGGACGTGGAGGTCGCCGGATTCACCGAGATGGGCGCCCGCGAACGGTTCCTGACCGCGCCAATCGCCGCCCGCGGCAAGGTCCTGGTGCAGAACGGGGCCGGCGACGGCGGGACGCGCGGCTGGGTGGCGGCGCTCGACATCGAGACCGGCGAGGAGCTCTGGCGCTGGTACACCGTCCCCGAGCCGGGCCAGCCGGGCAGCGAGACCTGGAAGGACGACCACAACGCCTGGAAGACCGGGGGGGGCGGCATCTGGCAGACCGGCTCCTACGATCCGGAACGCAACCTCTACATCTTCGGCACCGGGAACCCCTACCCCATCTACGACCCCGAATTCCGCCCCGGCGACAACCTGTTCACCAACTCCGCGGTGGCCCTCGACGTCAACACCGGCGAGCGGCGCTGGCACTTCCAGTACACGCCCAACGACTCGTGGGACTACGACGAGGTGGGCGTCCACATGCTCTACGACACGGTCATCGATGGCGAGGTCCGCCACGTCGTGGCCCACTTCGCGCGCAACGGGTTCTTCTATTCCCTCGACCGCGATACCGGGGCGTTCATCAAGGGCAACCAGTACGTCAACGAGCTGACCTGGACCGCGGGGCTCAACGCCGAGACCGGCATGCCGCTGGAGTACGACCCGAACCTCGACGTCCAGATCTACAACGAGGAGGCGCGCGCGCTGCGCGTCGACCGCGACCGGATGAAGCGCGCCTGCCCGACCTGGCACGGCGGCATCGCGCACCAGCCGACCGCCTTCAACCCGGAGAAGGGAATCGCCTACGGCGGCGGCACGGAGGGCTGCTTCTCGCAGACCGGCGCGCGGGTCGCGTCGCTCGGTCCCGAGGGAGGCGTCGACCGCGCGAACAGCGAGCGCCGCGAGTACACCAGCGATTTGTACTACGGCTCGATCACCGCCGTCGACACCGACACGCAGGAAGTGATCGCCAAGGCGGTCACCGAGATCGAGATACGGTCCGGCGTCATCGCGACGGCGGGCGGCGTGGTCTTCTCCGCGCTGCAGGACGGCTGGCTGGTGGCCTACAACGACGAGACGCTGCAGGAGCTGTGGCGCTTCAACGTCGGCACGCCGCTCAAGGGCGCGCCGGTCACCTACGCCATCGGACCGCGGCAGTACGTCGCGGTGCAGGCGAGCGGCCGACACCTGCACCCGGTGCGCTACGACAACCTGGAGAACTCGAGCTACCTGTTCGTGTTCGCATCGTCTCGAAAGGGGTCTCGGCAGCCGATGCGGCGGCCGGGACCCCGCCGTCACTACCCACCACGGGGACCCGGCCGGCGGACGCCGGCCTCGTCCCCCGGCGCAGACTCCCGGCCCCCTCTACTGCGCGGCGGCCGAGAAGCTCAGCTCCGGGTCGTACCGCAGGACGGTGCGCTCGATGGACAGGAGAACGCCGGCCAGCCGGGCCGCGACCTCATCGGCCTGCTCCCCGTAGGTCCGCTGCAGGATGGTGGGTCGATCGAGCTCGGCGAAGCTCGCGTGGTTCTCGACGATCTGCCACACCGAGGGTCCCGGCCCGAACACACGCTCGTAGACGCCGAAGACCACGTCCGCGCCGCTGAACTGCGGGGTGTGCTCTCGGAGGAACGCCTCCCAATCGGCGTTCCGGCCCGGAGCCACCTGCACGCTCGTGATCCAGGCGAGCGAGAGCCCGCTGACGTCGTCCGATTCGACGCTCAAGTCCGGGCGATACCGCACGGCGTAGCTTTGCCGGCTGGCAAGGGTGCGGCGTACCCGATCGGTGATGCGCGCCAGCCGGTCGGGCTCGAGAACGCGGCCGAGCGGTCCGCCGAAGTCGAGGTCCGCGAGGCTCTCCATCGGCGTCACGAAGAGCCGCTCGTACGTGTTACCGAACTCCGCCGTGCGCCATGCCGAGCGCCACGGCACCCCGGCGCGCTGCAGAGCAGGATTCACCTCCTCGAGCTGCAACTCGATGAAGTCGTCCAGCTCTCGGGGCAGAACCTGCAGATAGTCGACCCGCATCCACGAGTCTGCATCCTGGGCGAGCGTCACGGACGCGACGCCGGGTATCAAGAACACGCCGACGACCAGCGCCGCGCTCCAGGTGACAAGACGCTTCATGACAGCCTCCAGGCTGATGTGCCCCGGCGCTCCGATACGCCGGGCACGACCCCGAACAACTACTCTATCACCGCACAGCCGCTTCCGCCGCGGAAGGTTCCAGCTCCGCGGACAGTCCAGGCCAAGGACTATGCCCGGCCGGCCGCCGCGATGCCCTCCCGTTCGTCGACACGCCAGAGAATCAGGCCGCCCAGCAGAAAGAAGACCAGCAGGCTGCCCACGCCGATGCGCTGGCTGTAGATGTCGCTCAGCACGCCGAGCAACGCGGGACCGAGGAAGGAGGTCACCTTCCCGGAGAACGCGAAGAACCCGAAGAACTCCGACTCGTGCTTCGCCGGGACGAAGCGCGCCATGAGCGACCGGCTGGCCGACTGGTTCGGCCCGATGAAGATCCCGGCCAGGATCGCCGAGACCCAGAACCAGGTCCGGGTCGGGGCCAGCGCGCCCAGCAGGGTGGCCACCGCCAGCGCGGCCACGCTCAGCCCGATGGTGGCCTTGCCCCCGATGCGGTCGTCGACGAAGCCGAACGCCAGCGCGCCCAGCCCCGCGCTCACGTTGAGGGCGATGCCGAACGTGACGAGCTCCTCGAAGCTGAAACCGAACGTGCCGACCGCATAGATGCCCCCGAAAGCGAATATCGTCACCAGGCCGTCGTTGTAGAGGAGCCGCGCGACCAGGAAGCGCGCCACCTGCCGGTACCGCCGCAGATGGCGTACGGTGGTCGCGAGGTCGCGAAAGGCCTGGTTCACGTCGACCCCGCCGCCGGTCCCCGACTCGTCCCGCAGGTACAGGAACGCCGGGATGCTGAAGAGCAGGAACCAGCCGGCCACCAGCAGGTTGGTGGCCCGCAGATTGAAGCCCTCACCGGTCGGGATCCCGAACAGCGGCGTCTCCGGCACGAACACCACCAGCGCCGCCGCAAGCGCGCCCAGCCCGCCGAAGTAGCCGACCCCCCATCCGTAGCCGGAGATGCGCCCGATCCGCTCCGGAGGGGCGAGAGACGAGAGAAAGGCGTTGTAGAAGACGAGCCCCAGCTCGAACGCCACGTTCGCTGTCACGAACACCGAGAGCGCGATCAAGACCGCGTTCGGCTGGTCCGGCCGCACGAACGTCAGCGCCGCGGTAGCGGCGACGCAGAGAAGCGAGCACAGGATCAGATAACGCCGCCGGCCGCCCCGGTCCGCCAATGCGCCGGCTACCGGCGCCAGCGCCGCGATGGCCAGCGCGCTCACCATGATGCCGCGCGACCAGAGAGCCGTGCCCCGCCCGGGATCCTCGGCGAACGCCGCGGTGAAGTAGGCCGAATAGATGAACGTGACGACCAGCGTCGTGAACGCGGAGTTCGCCCAGTCGTACAGGCACCACGACCACACCGCCGCCCGCCCCGGCCGCCCTTCCGCGCCGTGCTTCGCTGCATCCATGCTCACCTACAATACGGCGAACGCTGCGCCGCCGCTACCGGGCGCGCGCTCGGAGGCTCCCGCAACGCCTGGAGAACACCACGCCATGCCGCTCTATGCCCTGATCGCCCGCGACCCCGATCCCGACCGCCGCGCACGGACGCGTCCGGCGCACATCGAGCACATGAACCGGCTGGACGACGCCGGACGCCTGCGCCACGGCGGCCCGCTCCTGCGCGGCGACAACCAGGTGGCGGGCAGCCTGATCATCCTGGAAGCGGACAGCCTGGAGGAGGCGAAGGCGACCTACGCGCAGGATCCCTACATCGTCAACGACGTGTTCGAGAACTACGACGTCGTCGAGACGAAGCGGATCTACCCGCGGCAGTCCTGATTCGCCTGCGGCGCAGACTCCTGGCGCGACATTACCTACCGTCGCGTTGGGAGTTCGCCGGCGCGAAACGCCTGCGGCGCGGACTCCTGCCGCGGCACGTCGGGAAAGCGCGGCCGGCCGGGTTCGAGCTGCGTACCGAGCGAGTTGAGGGCGATGGAGACCATCCGGTATCCGGCGACCGTGATCACGACGTCGACGAGCTCCGGTATGCCGTAGCGCGTAGAGAGCGCCGCCCAGGTCGCGCCGGAGATGGTGTCGTCGCGGTGCAGCTCGTCGGTCGCCCGGATGAGCGCCGCGTCGAACGCATCCCAGCCCCGCGCCTCCGCACCGACCGCGATCCGCCGGATCTCCTCGTCGGTCATCCCGATGCGTCGCGCCGCCCGCACGTGCTGCGACCACTCGTACTCCGAGCCGCAGAGCCAGCCGATGCGCAGAATCAGGATCTCGCGAGCCCGGTCCGACAGCGTCGCGCCGGTCCGAATGTAGGCCGACTGAACGGCCCGCGGACGGAAGAAGATCGGATGGCGGGCAAGTGTCGCATAGAGGTTCAGAACCGGCCGACCCGAGTCCTCCGGGTCGAGGAGGCCGCGGACTTCGTCCGACCACGCGGCGCGCGGGAGCGGATCGAGGCGCGGCGCAGCGAGCGGCGAGGGCGGTGCGCCCGCCGGCCCCATCGTGCGCGGGACGTCGGCCGGCAGCCGGTCGGCGAACCGCTCGTCCGGCTGTACGCCGAGGCTGTTGGCCAGGGCCGCCAGCAGGATGTACTCGGCGCCGCTGAAGATCGTGTCGATGAGTTGTGGGACGTTGAAGCGGGTCGCGAGCTCGTCCCAGGAGGCATCGCTCAGGAACGCGTCGCGGTACAGCTCGTCGGCGGCGCGGAGCATCAGTGCGTCCCATGCGCCCCACCCGGCGTCGGGGCCTTCCGCAACCCGCCGGAGGTCGCGGTCGCCGAGGCCGAACCCGCGCGCCTCGGCGGCCAGCTCCGCCCAGAGCGCCTCGGATCGGCAGAGCCAGGCGACGCGCAGTCCCATGAGGAGCTGATCGACGGCCGGAACCATCGAGCGCTGGCGCAGGTAGGCGGCGAGCGGCCCGAGACCGCGCAGCGCCGGGGGATGCCGGGCGAGCGTCCGGAGCAGGTTGGTCGCCCGCTCCGGCTCGACGCCGAACGCCTCGATGCCGCTCCGGACCTCGGCGGTCCACGCAGCGCCGTCAGCCGGATCTACCGGCTGGATCCGGAGCGAAGTCGGATCCTGCCCCGCGGTGACGGCGGCGGTCGCCGCTTCGGCGACGGCGGCCGCCGTCGCTCCGCCACTCGCTGTCCACGCGGCCGAGCCGCCATCGGCGGCCGCCGTCCCGCGGCCGGCGCCGGCCGATGCGCAATTCAGCGTGACGACGCAGGCCACCGCCGCCGCAGCCATGACCCGCAGGCATCTCAGTACACGCCCATTGCCAGTATTCGACATCGAGCCCTCTATTCGTCCCCAGCTCCGGCGGTGGTGTCGCGACAGCATAGCCCGGAAACCGCCGTCTCCGGCGCCGCCGTACGCGGGGCGACGCTCCGGTGTCCGAGCCCCCTGGCGCGCGAAGCGTCGAGACCACCGGCGCGCCCGCGAACACTTCCCGCTGTGCACGCGCGCCGTTTTCTGGCAGCATTGGATGGCTTCGGCAAGTGGCAGCAGTGCGATGATCGGGAGGATGACACCGTGCGCCTCATGCGAATCGTTCCGGCCGCGTTGATCCTGTGCACTCCGGGACCACTCCTCGCCCAGGGGTGGGCCGAGTACGCCAGCCCGGCAGACTACTTCAGCGTCAATCTGCCGGGTGATCCGGTGGTCGAGGAAATCACCTACACGTCCGAGTACGAGGCCGAGTTCCCGGCCCGCGTGCACGCCTACGAAGACGGCTCGACCCGCTACTCGGTCACCGTCGTCGACTACACCGACGCCGAGCGCATCCATACCGAGCGCGCGAAGGAGTGCCCGCCGGACGTGCACACCGGCTGCACCGGGGCGTACTACACGGGCGTCGGGTCGTGGATCGTCGACGTGCGCGGCGCCATCGACTATGCGACGTGGCAGTTTCTGCAACGGGACGTGACGCCCACGTTCTTCGGCTGGAACTTCGTCGATCTGGTCGAGGGCCGCCACCTGCAGCTCACCAACGCGGACGGCTCGCGCACCTTCGCGGCGATCTACATGCACGAGAATCGCCTGTACATCCTGGAAGCGACGTCGCCGCAGCGCCGGCCGGGGCCGGAGCTGTTTCAGCAGTCGCTGCGTTTCCTGGACGCCGACGGCAACGGCATCCGCTACGAATCGGTGTACACCAACGGCTTTCCGACACCTCCACGAGTCCGATGATGTCCTTGAGAATCTTCACCGTTGCGGCTGTCCTGGCGGCTTCCCTCGTCGTCCCGACCGGGGCGCACCACTCCCACGGCAACTACGAGCTGAGCGACTTCACCCACGTGGAGGGCACGGTCAGCGAGGTGCACTGGATCAACCCGCACTCCTGGATCTTCCTGGAAGTGTCCGGCGAGAACGGTGAGGAGCCTGCTCTGTGGGCCATGGAGGCCACCAATCCCGCGGGGCTGTCCCGCAACGGCATCGCCCGCAATCATGTCCTGCCGGGAGACCCCATCCGCGTGCGCTGCCACCGGCTGAAGGACGGCTCGGACGGCTGCCTGCTCGGGTTCGTCACTCCCCTGCACGGCGATCCGGCCCGCGGCCACGGCATCGAGAAGGAGTGGGACTGAAGCTGGCCGGCACCGGCTGCTAGAATCGCCACCCGATGGCGGACATCGACGTGTCGTCGCTCTTTTCGCTCTCCGGCAAGGTGGCGCTCGTCACCGGGGGTTCGCGCGGCATCGGCCGGATGATGGCGGAGGGGCTGGTGCAGGCCGGCGCGGCGGTCTACGTCTCCTCACGCAAGAAGAACGCCTGCGACAGGACCGCGGCGGAGCTCTCGGCGCTCGGGCCGTGTCATGCAATTCCGGCGGACGTGGCGACGGAGGACGGACGGGCCGCGCTCGTCCAGACGATCGAGGCCCGCGAGCCGCGCCTGCACATCCTGGTCAACAACGCGGGGGCGGCCTGGGGCGCGCCGTACGCCGAGTATCCGGCAGCGGCGTTCGACAAGGTGCTCGGACTCAACGTGGCGGCGCCGTTCCTGCTGACGCGCGATCTGACGCCGCTGCTCGAGGGGGGCGCCGCGCCCGGTGATCCGGCGCGCGTGATCAACGTCGGGTCGATGGACGGCCTGCACGTACAGCAGCGCGTAGGGACCGGCACGTTCGCCTACTCGGCGAGCAAGGCGGCCGTGCATCACCTGACCCGCACGCTGGCCGTCGAGCTCGGCCCCCGCAACATCACGGTGAACGCCGTCGCGCCCGGCTTCTTCGAGAGCCGGATGACGGCGGACGTGCTCCAGCGGCACGGCGCGGACATCATCGCAGCGTGTCCGCTGGGACGTATCGGACGGCCGGAGGAGATGGCCGGCATCGCGATCTACCTCGCCTCGCGGGCCGGGGCGTACACCAACGGCGCGGTGATCCCGGTGGACGGCGGCTCGCTGCTCGCCTGACGCCGAGGCCCGCGCGATGCGCGGCGGGCGAAATCCCCGCGGATCCGCCGGAGAGGACGATGATCTACAGGAGCCCGTTCCCCGACATCGAGATCCCGGTCAGGCCGCTGCACGACCACGTGTTCGAGCATGCGGACCGCTGGCCCGACAAGCCGGCGCTGATCGACGGCCCGACGGACCGCACCCTGACCTACGCGCAGCTCAGGAGCGCCGTACGCACGGTCGCGGCGGGGCTCGCCGCGCGCGGCTTCGCGCGCGGGGACGTGCTGGCCATCTACAGCCCCAACCTGCCGGAGTACGCCGCCGCATTCTTCGGCGTTTCGACCGCCGGCGGAATCGTCACCACGATGAACCCGCTCTATACCGCCGAGGAGGTCAACCGGCAGCTCCAGGACTCCGGCGCACGGTTTCTGCTGACCATCCCGCAGTTTCTCGACGCGGCCCGCAAGGGGGCGGAGAACACCGGGGTCGAGGAGATCTTCGTCTTCGGAGAAGCGGACGGCGCAACGCCGTTCGCCTCCCTCATGGCCGGAGGCGAGCCGCCGGCGGCAACGATCGACCCGCGCGACGATCTGGCCGCGCTCCCCTACTCGAGCGGCACCACCGGCCTGCCGAAGGGCGTCATGCTGACGCACTACAACCTGGTCGCCAACGTCGTCCAGATCGCCGCCAACGAGGGCATTGCGGCCGAAGACACGCTGATCGGCATCCTGCCCTTCTACCACATCTACGGCATGACGGTGATCATGAGCGCCTCGCTCCAGGCCGGCGCCACGATCGTCACCATGCCGCGTTTCGACCTCGAGCAGTTCCTCGGCCTGCTGCAGAAGCACCGCGTGACGACAGCGTATCTCGTGCCGCCCATCGTGCTCGCTCTCGCCAAGCATCCGCTCGTCGACAAGTTCGACATCTCGTCGCTGAAGAACATCATGTCCGGCGCGGCGCCGCTCCCCGAGTCGGTAGCCCGCGGGGCGGCCGCCCGTAACGACATGCTCGTCCGCCAGGGCTACGGACTGACCGAGACCAGCCCCGTCACCCACACCAACTCGCCGCGCAAGGAGACCCGGATCACGTCGGTCGGCACCTCGCTGCCCAACACCGAGTGGCGCATCGTCGACGTGGCCACCCACCGCGACGCCGCCCCGGGCGCGCTGGGCGAGGTCTGGATTCGGGGACCGCAGGTGATGAAGGGCTACCTCCACAACCCGGAGGCGACGCGGCAGATGCTCGACGCCGACGGCTGGCTGCACACGGGCGACATCGGCAAGGCCGACGAAGACGGCTATCTCTACGTCGTCGACCGCCTCAAGGAGCTGATCAAGTACAAGGCGTTCCAGGTGGCCCCGGCCGAGCTCGAAGCCGCCGTGCAGTCGCATCCGGCCGTGGCGGACGCCGCCGTCATCCCCAGTCCCGACGAGGAGGCCGGCGAGGTCCCGAAGGCGTTCGTCGTGCTCCGCGAGGGGGCGAGCGCCACCGCCGAGGAGATCATGGCGCACGTGGCCGCGCAGGTCTCCCCCCAGAAGAAGGTGCGCCGGGTCGAGTTCATCGACGCCATCCCGAAGGTGCCCTCCGGGAAGATCCTGCGGCGGCAGCTCGTCGAGCGCGAGCGCGCGCGGCTGGCCCTGACCGGGAGCGTCCGTCAGCGTGCGCTGACGGGGCGTCGGAGGGAACGAACGAAGCACTTCCCGCGCTCCCACCGCCGGTCGGGCCGTCTGCCCGAAAGAGCCGGCTGGGGAGGCCGGACGGACGCCGGCCGGACGCCGGCCCCGCTCCAAGCGCACCGAAGACGGAGTGCCCGTTGCCATAGACCTTTATGAATGAGTGAAATGGCTCTCTCCGCAAAGGAGCCATACCCAACCGCGAACCGCTCAAACCGGTGGCGATTCAGTTCAG
>JAGWAH010000075.1:0-369 GCA_021296515.1 Acidobacteriota bacterium
GCGGGCCTCCCGGCGGCTTCAAGCACCGCGGCGTGGCGGTCTGGCCGGCCACCGCCAACCGGACGGCAGGGACGGGCGAGGACATGCGGGTGTTCATCAACAGCCGCGACAGCCTGTATGCGCTGAACGCGTTGGACGGGTCGCTCATCCGCTCGTTCGGCGACGACGGACGCGTGCTGCTGACCGAGAACTTCCCGAATCCCGTCACCCATGAGATGTTCGACCAGACGTCGCCGCCGGTCGTCTTCGAAGACCTGGTCATCGTCGGCAGCCGCGTGCCGGATCGCATTCAGCAACGGTTCGACACGCCGGGATCGGTGCAGGCGTTCGACGTCCACACCGGCGAGCGGCGCTGGGTGTTCTACACGG
>JAGWAH010000075.1:652-9067 GCA_021296515.1 Acidobacteriota bacterium
GGACGCACCATCGACGCGGTGGCCGAGGTCTCGAAGCAGGGCTTCACCTATGTCTTCGACCGGGTGACGGGCGAGCCGGTCTGGCCGATCGAGGAGCGTCCGGTGGACGTCGAGACCGACGTGCCGGGCGAGGTGCCGTATCCGACCCAGCCGTTCCCGACGAAGCCGCCGCCGTTCGCCGCGCAGGGGGTGTCGCTGGACGACGCCAACGACCTGACGCCGGAGATCCACCGCCTCGCGATGGAGGAGCTCCGGACGTACCGGCTGGGGCCGCTGTTCACGCCGCCCAGCCTGCAGGGGACGCTGCAGCGGCCGCGCGTCGACGGCGGCGCCAACTGGGGCGGGGCCGCGTTCGACCCGACCACCAACCGGCTCTACGTGCGGACATCGGAAGGCGTGTCGGCCAACCAGGTGTGCGAGACCGATCCCAATCTCCCGGACGTGGACGTCGCCTACACGAACAACTGCCCGCGCGGCGGCTCGGCCGGCATCTTCCGGGGGCTGGGAGGGTACATCCCGGCGGAGCGGAGCCGGCTCGGGCCGATACCGCTCGTCAAGCCGCCGTATGCGCGCCTCGTCTCCATCGACCTGAACGCGGGCGACATTGCCTGGAGCGTGCCGTTCGGCGAGGGCAGCCGCGTCATGCGCTCGCATCCGCTGCTGCGGGGCGTCGATCTGCCCGAGCGGCTCGGCACGCCGGGCGCACCCGGGCCGCTGGTCACCGGTGGCGGGCTCGTCTTCCTCGGCGGCGGCGATCCGTATCTGTATGCGTTCGACGCCGCGACCGGCCGCGAGGTGAGCCGCACGCCCACCGAGTTCCGGACCAGCGGCAACCCGATGACCTACCGCTCGCGGGCGGGCCGGCAGTTCATCCTGATTGCCACCGGCGCCGGTCCCGACGCCCGGCTCGTGGCCTTCGCGCTCCCGGAGGGGTAGTGAGGTGGACACGGTCGTCTCACTTTCCAGCGACACCGAGACCCGTCCCACGGCGGGCATGCGCGCGGCGATGGCGGCCGCCGAGGTGGGCGACGAGCAGAAGGGGCAGGATCCGACCGTCGCGCGCCTCCAGGAACGGGTGGCTGACCTGCTCGGCAAGGAGGGCGCGCTCTGGCTGCCCACCGGAACGATGTGCAACCTGGTGGCGGTCAAGACGCACACCCGACCCGGGGACGCGCTGGTGGCCGAGGCGATGGCGCACGTCATCCGGGCGGAGTCGGGCGGGGCGGCGTTGGCCTCCGGGGTCATGGTGCAGGGAATTCACACCGAGCGGGGGATTTTCACGCCGGGCGCGCTCGAAGCCGCGATGGACCGGGTGGTGGCGGTGCCCGTGCCGTACGGCCAGCCTGTCGGGCTGGTCTGCGTCGAGCAGAGCCACAACTTCGGCGGCGGCGCGGTCTGGACGAGGGAGGAGCTCGGCGCGGTCTCGGCGCTGGCGCGGGGGCGAGGGGTGCCGCTGCACATGGACGGGGCACGGCTGCTGAATGCCTGTGTGGCGAGCGGCGTCCCGGCGGCGGCGTTCGCGGCCGAGGTGGACACCCTTTGGATCGACTTCACGAAGGGGCTCGGAGCGCCGATCGGGGCCGTGCTGGCGGGGTCGCGGGACTTCATCGCGGCGGCGCGCCGCTACAAGCAGCTCTTCGGCGGGGCCATGCGGCAGGCCGGAGTCGCCGCGGCGGGTTGTCTGTACGCCCTGGACACCCACGTCGATCGGCTGGCGGAAGATCACGAGCACGCGCGGCTGCTCGCACAGGGTCTGGCCGCCATCGACGGCATCGAAGTGCGCAACGCCGCCCCTGAGACCAACATGGTCTTCTTCGACGTGAGCGGGCTTGGTCTGAGCAACCGGGATTTCGTCGACCGTCTGGCGGCGGCCGGCGTTCGGATGAGCGGCGCGGGGGGCCGGATACGGGCGGTCACCCATCTCGACGTCTCCCGGAGGGGCGTCGAGCGGGCGCTCGCCGCCAGCGCGGAGATCGCCGCCGGCGCGCGCGGTTGAGCACCGGCTATCCGCCTGATGTCGATGTCCGCCACCGCTGCCACCCGGCGCTTCCTCCTGGCTTCCCATCGGTGTCTCTACTTCGCCGACCGGGACGCGCGGACCCTGTTGCTGCATCCGGGCGAGTCCCGCTCGCCGGTGGACTACGCCACCCTCGCGCGCGCGGGATTCCGCCGGTCGGGCCCCGATCTGTATCGCCCTCGCTGCGACGCCTGCCAGGCCTGCATACCCACCCGCGTCGCCGTGGACCGCTTCCGGTGGGGGCGCCGGTTCCGTCGCGTGCTGAAGAAGAACGCGGACCTTTCCGTGGACGCGCGACCGGCCGCGATAGACGACGCCAGCTTCGATCTGTACGCCCGCTACATCCGCGGCCGCCATCGGGACGGCGAGATGTACCCGCCGTCGCGAAGACAGTTGGACCACATCGCCCAGTCGGACTGGGCCGGCACTTTCTTCCTGAACGCGCGGCTCGGAGACCGGCTGGTGGCCACCGCCGTCACGGACACCCACGATCACGGCCTGTCGGCGATCTACACGTTCTTCGATCCGGATCTGGCGGACCGCAGTCTCGGCGTGTTCTCGATTCTCGAGCAGGTGGAGGAGTGCCGGCGCCGCGGCCTGCCCTACCTCTATCTCGGCTTCTGGATCGCCGAATCGGCCAAGATGAAGTACAAGATCGACTACCAGCCGCTGCAGCTTCTGGTCGACGGCCGCTGGCAGGAGGTCCCACCGGTCGCACCGGGCGCGGCCGCGCGGACCCGAGAGTGAGGACCGTTCCCGATGACCCGACTTCATTGCGCCTCGTGCTTCGCCGTGGTTCTGCTGTTCGGCGCTGCCTCCGCCACACCCGTCGCGGCGCAGGATGTCGACGTCACCAGCGCCACCATCGAGGATCTGAACCGGGCGTTCGACGCCGGCACGCTCACGTCGGAGCAACTGGTGCAGAGCTACCTGGCCCGCATCGCGGCGTACGACGACGCCGGCCCGGAGCTCAACGCCGTCATCGCGTTGAATCCCGAAGCGTTGGCCAGGGCGCGCGCGCTCGATGCCGTGCGGGCGGCGGAGGGTGCCCGTTCGCCCTTGCACGGGATCCCCGTCGTCCTCAAGGACAACCTCGATACGGCGGACCTGCCGACGACGGCCGGCTCGGTCCTGCTGGCCGGCTCGCTGCCGCCCGACGACGCCTTCCTGGTGCGCAAGCTGCGCGATGCCGGCGCGATTGTCCTGGCCAAGGTCAACATGAGCGAGTTCGCCTCCGGCGGCGCGATGAGCTCGCTCGGCGGACGTACCCGCAATCCCCACGACCTGACCCGCACCCCTTCCGGGTCGTCCGGCGGCACCGGGGCGGCGATCGCCGCGGCGTATGCGCAGGTGGGGCTTGGGACCGATACCGGCGGGTCGGTGCGCGGACCGTCGACGGCCAACGGCATCGCCGGGCTCAAGCCGACCTACGGGCTGCTCAGCCGGGACGGAATCGTGCCGCTCGCCCTCTCGTTCGACACTGCCGGGCCGATGGCGCGCCACGTGTACGACGTGGCCGCCGCGCTCGGGGTCATGGCCGGGGTCGACCCCGCCGACGCCGCCACGGCGGCGAGCGAGGGACGCTTCGAGACCGACTACACGCAGTACCTGGATCCGGACGCGCTGCGCGGCGCGCGCATCGGGATCGCCCGCGACTTTCTCGGTCAGGATCCCGACGTGGACTGGGTCGTCGAGGCGGCCCTCGACGTGATGCGGGAGGCTGGAGCCACGGTCGTCACGGTGCGTTTTCCCGAATGGCTGCTCGATGCCCCCGGCGATTTCTACGCGACCGTCCGCTACCGCGAGTTCCGGGCGCAGATCGCGGACTACCTGGCGACTCTCAAGCCCGGCTTCCCTGCGAGCCTCGCCGAGCTGCTGGAACGCGCGGTGCGTCTGAACGCGCGCACGGACGGCGCCGGTCCCAATCCGGGCCGCTGGCGCCTGATGCGCGAGGAGGAGTCGAGCGGCGTTCTCTCGGACCCGGAGTACCGCGCCGTGCGCGAGCACGGGCTGTCCCTGGTGCGCGCGATGGTCGGCGGAATCCTGGACGCCGAGGACCTCGCGGCGATCGTCTACCCGACCTCACCCCGGCGGCCCGGCCGGATCGACATCGCGCCGGCGCCGTCCGGCGGGGGCGGGCGCTCGGCCACCCGCTATGCCAATCTGACCGGTTTCCCCGACCTCATCGTGCCGGCCGGGTTCACGGGCGAGGGCCTGCCGGTCGGGCTCTCGTTCCTGGGACGCGCGTTCGACGAGCCCCGCCTGCTGGCGCTCGGCTACGCCTTCGAGCAGGCCACCCGCGCCCGCCGGCTGCCGGTGCACACGCCGCCGTTGGAGCCGTGACAGCGCGGTTGACACGCCGCGTCAGGGCGCAGACCATGTGGGTTCACCGACGAGGGAGGACCGACATGCTGATCACCCGCCGGCAGTTCGTCTCCGTCACCGCCACGGCCGCGGCAGCGCTCGGCGCCGGCATGGCCCGCCCGCGCGCGGCAGCCTACGACCTCGTCGTTCGGGGCGGGCGGGTCATCGATCCGTCGCTGGGGATCGACGCCATCCGCGACGTGGCGATTGCCGGCGGCCGCATCGCGGCGGTGGAGCCGGTCATCGACGCCGGTGAGGCGCAGGTGGTGAACGCCGCGGGCCGGATCGTCGTGCCCGGCCTCATCGACGTCCACACGCACTACGCCCGGGAGGCCCAGGGACCGCGCATCTGTCTGGAGGACGGAGTGACCGCGTGGGTCGACGCGGGCTCGGCGGGGGCCGACGCCATCGCGGATCAGGTGGCCGTGGCGCGCGCGGCGCCGCAGCAGGGGCGGGTGCTGGTGAACATCGGGCGGCAGGGCATCCTGCCCGGCGGCGACACGATGGACCTCGACCTGGCCGACGTCGGGGCGGCCCGGGAAGCCATCGCGCGCCATCGGGACTACGTGGTTGGGGTCAAGGCGCGGCTGTCGCGCAACGTGGCGGCCGACGACGTCGAGGTGCTGCGCCGGACCCAGGCGGCGGCGTCTGCTTTCGACCTGCCGGTCATGATTCACATGGGGCAGACCGTCTCGCCGCTGTCCACGCTGTTCGCCCTGCTCAAGCCGGGGGATGTCGTCACCCACATGTACGCGCCGCCCCCCAACGCCATCGTCGGCGACGACGGCCGCATCCGGGCGGCGGTGCTCGAGGCGAGGCGCCGGGGCGTCCGCTTCGACGTGGCCAACGGACGCAGGGGGCACATCCGCTGGGACACGTTCGATCAGATCATGCAGACCGGTTTCCTGCCCGACACCATCTCCACCGACGGCAACACCACGAGCCGCAGCGTGCCGGGGGTGGTGGACCTGCCCAACGTGATGTCGAAGTTCCTCGACGCCGGGATGAGCCTGTCGCAGGTGGTCGCTTGCGTCACCACCAACGCCTCGCGGGTCTTTCCCCACCTGAACGACCGCGGCACGCTCCACGTGGGGGCGCGGGCCGACCTGGCGCTGCTCGAGCTGCGCCACGGTCTGTTCGACTTCGTCGACAACTACGAGAACCTGCGCACCGGCGGCCAGCGTCTCTTCCCGCGCGGGACGGTGCTCGGCGGCGAGTGGATTCCGCGCGCCGGCTGACCGGTGCGTTCGCGCACCGGCTGACCGGTGCGTTCGCGCACCGGCTGACCGGTGCGTTCGCGCTCCTGGGCCTTGATGCGTCCGTACGGCGGGACGGGACGGTTCGTGACCGGAAGGGGGATCGAATGGCACTGCGTTGGCGGACGGCGGCGGCGGCAGGCCTTGCGCTCGCGATGCCGCTCCTGGCGCTGGACACGGCGGAATTGCGGTCGACGGGAGTCCAGGAGGGTGGAGCCGCCGGCGGGGTGCGCTTCGTGACCCATAACATCGACGGGGAGCTGGCCAGCGGCTACCAGCCGGTCGTGGCCGATCTGAACCGCGACGGCCGGCCGGACGTCATAGGCCTGTCGACCCGCATCGGCGAGCTGGCCTGGTACGAGAACCCGGGTTGGGAGCGGCACGTGCTGGCCACCGGCCTGAGCCGTTCCATCAACGCGGCGGCCCGGGATCTGGACGGCGACGGGATTCCGGAGATCGCCCTCGCCCACGAGTTCGGGACCACGCACGCGAGCAGCCTCGGGATACTCAGCCTGCTGACCCACGCGGGCGATCCGAGGCAGCCGTGGAGTATCCGGGAAGTCGACCGGACTCCCACCGTGCACCGCATCCGCTGGGCCGATCCGGACGGCTCGGGCCGTCCCGTCCTGGTCAGCGCGCCGCTCTCCGGTCCGGCCGCCGAGCCGCCGGAGTACCGCGACGCGGTGCCCGTCTACTGGTATCGACCCGACGATTGGCGGCGGCGCACCGTCACCGACGCGGGGCAGGGGGTGGTGCACGGCCTGCTCGTCAAGCCCTGGCGCGGTGGGCCGGGCGACGCGGCGTTCACCGCGAGCTTCACGGGGGTGCACGTGCATCGCTACCTCGATGGCGAGTGGAGCCGCGAGACCGTGGCCGCCGGCGATCCGGCCCCATGGCCCGCCAGCGGCGCGAGCGAGGTGGAGGTTGGCCGCCTCGGGGAGCGCGACTTCGTGGCGACCATCGAGCCGTGGCACGGACCTCAGGTCGTCGTCTACCGCGAAGAGGCAGGGTCGTGGGAACGGCGGGTGATCGACGAGATCGGCAGCGGCCACACCATCGTCACCGCGGACTTCGACGGTGACGGGCGGGACGAGATCGTGACCGGGGATCGGGGTGACACGCGTCGGCTCAATCTGTACGCGGCGGCCGACGCCGACGGCGCGTCGTGGTCGCGGCAGGTGCTCGACGAGGACATGTCCCCGTCGGGATGCGCGGTCGCGGACCTGAATGCCGACGGCCGCATCGACCTGATCTGCATCGGCGGCCGGACCGCGAACCTCAAGTGGTACGAGAACGCCACGCCGTGAGCGAGTCCCGATGGTCATTCGGGCGCCCAGCTTCCGAGGCCGACTCCGCGAGCCCGCGCGCTACAATACGGCCATGGCTTCGCAACGAGTACTGGGCGCGGCGCTGGCCGTCGCCCTGGTCACGGCGGCTTCACCCTCGGCGGGGGCGCAGGATCACCCGGGCGCACAGTCGTACCGGCAGGTATGCGAGCTCTGCCACGGCGCGGCCGGCCGCGGGGACATCGCCCCGGCGCTGGTTCCCTTCGGGTTCGATGCCGAGTACGTTCTTGCGGTGGTCCGCGAGGGCTACGGCCAGATGCCGCCCATATCCCGGCGCGAGCTGGACGACGATGCGGTGCGGCAGGTGGCGGCCTACCTGGAGGTCCTGACGTCGCCGCCGGCCGAGCCGGCGGCCCCCGCCCGGGAGGCCGGCGCCGGCGCGGAGGAGCGCGAGGCGGCGGCCGCAGCCGTCCAGGCGGTCGAGACCGAAGCCTACGACGGCCCGCGCACCCCGGAGGGGCAGCCCGACCTGAACGGGATCTGGCAGGCCCTCAACGCGGCATCCTGGGACGTCCGGGCGCACAACGCGCAGGACGGCGTCCCGGCGGGACTCGGCGTGGTCGAGGGCGGCGAGATACCGTACCAGCCCTGGGCGGCGGCGCAGCAGCGGGAGAACTACGCGAACCGGCTCACCGCCGATCCGTTGCGGCAGTGCTTCCTGCCCGGGGTGCCGCGCGTCACCTATCTGCCGTTCCCTTTCCGCATCCTGCAGACGCCGGATCACGTCGTCATCACCTACGAGTTCGCGCACGTCGTACGCATCATCTACACCGACGGCAGTCCGCATCCGCTGCCGAACGACTTCTGGATGGGCGACTCGCGCGGCCACTGGGACGGCGACACGACCCACTTCAACGGCCGGACCTGGTTGGACGCGGCGGGGAACTTCCACAGCGACCAGTTGCACGTCGTGGAGCGCTACACGCCGGTCACGCCGTATCACCTCGACTACGAGGTGACGGTCGAGGACCCGGAGGTCTTTACCCGTCCCTGGACGATGCGCATGCCGCTGTATCGCCGCATGGAGGACGGGCTGCAGCTTCTCGACTACGACTGCGTCGATTTCATCCTGCAGGCGTTGGAGACGCCGGAGGGAGGTGCGCGGTGACCCAACGAGGAATCGGTTTCGTCGCCGGCGTCGCGGTTGCAGTGCTCGGCCTGCTCGGTCCGGCCGCGCTGCCGGCGCCGGTCCACGCCCAGGGGAGCCAGCCGGTGGACTTCGAGCCGCCCCGCACTCTGTGGGGCGACCCCGACCTCCGCGGCTACTACCTGCCCGCCCCGCCGCAGCCGCTCGAGACGCGGGCCAGCGACGAATGGCGGCAGGCGGATGGCGTCAATCGCGGCCAGGGCGCTGCGTTCTCGCGCTTCTTCGAGCCCGATCCCGACGCGCCGCCGCGACCGGCCCGGGTCACGCGCCCGATGATCATCGATC
>JAGWAH010000075.1:9184-9903 GCA_021296515.1 Acidobacteriota bacterium
CGGTCGGCTACAACACGTACCAGATCCTGCAGATTCCCGGCTACGTGATCATGCTCTACGAGTGGAACCACCTCTACCGCTACATCCCGCTCGACGGCCGGCCGCACCTGCCGCCCGACATCCGCCTGGGGATGGGCGATTCGCGCGGCCACTGGGAGGGCGACACGCTGGTGGTGGACGTCACCAACTTCACCGCCAACACCTGGCCGGTCGGGCACGGGGCGCCGCCGGAGGGAGCGCCGGCCAGCGCGCTGACCAGCGGGCATGGCGTCTTCCACAGCGGCGACCTGCACGTCGTCGAGCGCTTCACGTTCGTCGACGCGGACACGATTCGGTACACCGCCACCATCGAGGATCCGAACGTGTTCACGCAGCCGTGGACCATCGAGTTCAACGCCCTGCGGCGGGCCCCCGAGGGCCACATGCTCTTCGAGTACGCCTGCCACGAGGGCAACGGACGCAATCTCGAGCTGATGACCGGCGTCGATGTCGGCGCGGCGCGCGTGCAGATTCCGTAGTCCGCCGGGGCTTGTCGGAGCGAGCGCGACCGTGAGGTCGCGCGGGGTCGAGGGAGATACGATGCGAACCAAGCGCGCTACGACGATGACGGTTGCGATGGGACTCGGGCTCGGCGGCGCCTCCCTGCTGGGGCTGCTCGCGGGAGCGGTACCGGCGGCGGCGCATCACGCCTTCTCCGCCGAGTTCGATGCGGATCGCCC
>JAGWAH010000076.1:0-15000 GCA_021296515.1 Acidobacteriota bacterium
AGGTCGGCGATCCAGGCCGCGTCCTTCTGGTCGCTCTTGCGGCCCGGAACATTCCGGATGTGCCGCGCGTTGGCGAGCACCAGCGTCAACGACTTCTTCGTCTCCGAGGATGTGCCGCACCGGCTTGCAGTACACGCCGGTCGCCTCCATGGCCACGTGCGTGCAGCGGGCCCCGGTCAGCTACGCCGACCAACTGGTCATACGAGGCGTTCTTGCGTGACCGGCAACAGTGTCGAGGGGCGGCGCGACGGAGCGGAGAACGAACGGACGCAGCGGCCGGACACGCTCGATCCGCTCTCCGGCGAGGCGCGCCGCGAGGCACTCGACGTAGACCTCCACATCGGGAAGCTCCGGCATGTGCGCAGTGTATGATGCTCGCGCCAATCACCATGGAGTACCGGATCCGCGAGTACGGGTTGCAGCAGGGCGCACTGGAAATCGAGTACATCGAGGAGTACTTCGGCGAGTTCCCGAGCAGAAAGACGGCTACCGAGGTGGTCCGGCGGCTGGACGAGCGCGATCATCAGATCCTGATGGCCGAGGCGCCCCTGCCCGACGATCCCGCCACGGTGGTGCCGGTTGCCTACAAGGTCTCGCACGAGATCCGCATGCACGAGACGGAGCCGAAGCTGGCCGATCTGGTAGCGCGGCTCCAGCCGACCGTCGAGTTCCAGGATCGCAAGGTGCTCTACAACTGGCTCGGCGGGACGCGCCGCGACTGGCGGGGGCGGGGTTTCTTCCGGGCGCTCACCGAGGAGCAGGAGGCCTGGGCCCACGACAACGGGTTCAGCGAGATCGTGGTCAAGACGAAGAACTGCTTCTACGACATGCGCAGCACCCTGGACCAGTTCGAGTTCAACGTGATCAAGTTCGAGCCGGACGCCGACGACAGCCGCGAGTCGAAGGTCTATCTGAGCAAGCGCATCGGCCTGGAGGTGCTCGACCGGCACCGCAGCCGGCGGCAGGTGGTGCGGTCGGCGTAGCAGTGCCGATCAATCGCATCCGGGTTGCCTCGGTCGACGATCCCCGCCTGGACGACTTCCGCATCGTCTCCGACCCGGCGCTGATGCGCGACCGCGGGCTCTTCGTTGCAGAGGGGCGGCTGGCGGTCGAGCGCCTGCTGGCGTCTCGTTTCCGCACGCGGTCGCTGCTGGTCATCGACACCGCGCTGGATGGGCTGGCGCCCGCGCTGGCCGCCGGCGGGGACGAACGCCGGCCCGACGTCTACGTCGCCGACTCCGCGCAGTTGCGCCTCGTGACCGGCTTCCGGTTCCATCGCGGCTGCCTGGCCCTGGGGGAGCGTCCGCGGGCGGAGCCACCGGATGCCGAGCTGCCGCGCGCCGCGCCGGGCCGCCCGCTCGTCGTGCTCGAGGGCGTATCCGATCCGGACAACGTCGGCTCCATCTTCCGCAACGCGGCCGCGTTCGGCGCCGCCGGGGTGGTGTTGTCGCCGACCTGCGCCGACCCGCTCTACCGCAAGGCGATCCGCACGTCGATGGGGACGACCCTGCAGCTTCCGTTTCGGGTGGCGGGTGAGTGGCCGGCCTTGCTGGCGCGGGTCCGGGACGCGGGGGCGCGCGTTATCGCTCTGACTCCTTTGGAACCGGCGACCGAGATCGAGGCGTTCGTCAGCGGCAGGCGCGGGTCCGCTACCCGCCTCGCTCTGCTGCTCGGCAACGAGGGCGGCGGCGTCAGCCGGGACGCGCTCGACCTGTGCGACGAGCGCGTCAGGATCGACATCGAGCCGGCCGTCGATTCGTTGAACGTGGCGCACGCCGCGGCGATTGCCCTGCAGCGCATCCGTGCTGTCAGCGCGAGCCCGCCGTGAACACCTGACTTCCCGGAGCCCGCGCCGAGCGCCACCGGCCGCTCAGCGCAGGAGCCGGACCTCGCGATGCCGGAAGCAGCCCACCAGGTGGTCGTTGACCATGCCGGTGGCCTGCATGTGCGCGTAGCAGATGGTGGGGCCGACGAAGGTGAAGCCCCGTTTCCTCAGGTCGCGGCTCATCGCGTTCGACACCGGTGTCTGCGCCGGCACCTCCTCCAGCGTCGTCCAGGCGTTCTGGGTCGGCCGGCCGTCGACGAAGCCCCAGACATAGCGGTCGAAGCTGCCGAACTCCTCCTGCACGGCCAGGAACGCGCGGGCGTTGTTGATGGCCGAGTCGATCTTCAGCCGATTCCGAATGATCCCGCCGTCGGCCAGCAGGCGTTGCACCTCGCGCGCACCGTAGCCGGCCACGGCCTGCGGGTCGAAGCGGTCGAAGGCGCGGCGATAGCCCTCCCGCCGGCGAAGAATCGTCAGCCAGCTCAAGCCCGCCTGCGCGCCTTCCAGCACCAGCATCTCGAAGAGGCGCCGATCGTCGTGCAGCGGCACCCCCCACTCCTCGTCGTGATAGGGGACGTAGAGCGGGTCGGACGCGCCCCACGGGCAGCGGGCAGGCGGCCTCGGGCTCATGGAGCTGCCGGCGACTCCCCGCGGGCGAGCCGGCCCCTGGCTTCCTCCACCGCCCGGTGGAACACGAAGAGGGTGTCGGCGTTCTCCTCGCCGTCCGTGAAGTTGTAGGTCCGTCCGCCCCGCACCTTGAGCCGCAGGTTGTGCGCCATGTAGTCGACCGCGAACTCCTCGAGTCCGTCCAGGCGCACCTCGAACGCGTCGTCGTCGTCGGTCTCGTAGGCGATCCCGCGCGTCGTGGCCACGAGGTGGCCCTCGCAGTCGCCGAAACGGTGCTTGTGGACGACCCGGATGCGCTGGTCCAGCCGGATCTGCCGGAAGCGCACGTCGACGGCGGTCAGCTCCGCCGTGATCTCCACGTCTTCGGCATGGCCCTCGTAGCCGGGGGCAGAGACGTTGATGCGGTGGCGTCCGGGCTCGACCTCGTACGATTCGAACGGCGTGGTGCCCGCGTAGCGGCGGTCGATGAACACCTCCGCGCCGTCCACGTCGCTGGTGACGCGCAACACGCCGGCGGGCGGGGGCGCCGCGGCCGGTTCGGGCTCGGGCTCCGGCTCGGGTTCGGGTTCCGGTTCGGGCTCCGGAACCGGCGCCGCGGTCGGTGCGGGCTCCGTCGCGGCCGGCGCGGCGGGGGCGGGCCGGACCGGGGCCGGCGCGTCGACGGCCGCGCGGCGGTCGGCGTCCTCGGACGGTGTCAGAATCCCCGACGTGTACAGGTAGTAGCCAGCGCCGGCGGCCAGGGCGACCGCGACAAGAATGTACAGCCATCCCCGGCCCGACGAACGGGGCACTGGTTCCGGTTCGTTCAGCAGAGGCATCCGATCATGCTATTAGATCAGGGCGAGGTGTGCAGATGAAATCCGGTGTGTTGCTTCGAATGCAGAGGTGGATCCGGCTCGGGCTCCCGATCCTGGCCTGGCTGGCCGCGGCCCCGGCGTTCGCCGGGCAGGCCGGCGAACCCTTCGTCACCCCGCTCACGCTTGAGGAGATGAGCGGCAAGCAGGCGGTCTTCGAAACCGATCGCGGCACGATCGCCATCGATCTGCGGCCGGATCTGGCTCCCAACCACGTCGGTCTGGTGATGCAGCTCGCCGGGGAGGGGCACTTCGACGGCACCACCTTCCACCGCATGGTGGCCCACGGCATCGTCCAGGGCGGCGACCCGTTCACAGCGGATCCGGAACGCGCCGCGGAGTACGGCCAGGGCGGACTCGGCCTCGTCGACGCCGAGTTCAGCGACGCCCGGCATGTACGGGGCACGGTCTCGGCGGTGCTGGTACCGGGTCAGCCGGGCAGCGGCGGCTCGCAGTTCTTAATCTGCGTCGTCGACCAGCCGGGGCTCGACGGGCAGCACACCATCTGGGGCCAGGTGGCCGACGGCATGGACGTCGTCACCCGCATTTCCGAGACGCCGGTCGACGCCGCGGGGCGCGCCGCCGAGCGGGTCGCGGTGCAGCGGGTGACGATCCGCGACAAGCCGCCGCCCGAGATCCCGCCGTTCACGACCGAGACGGACGCCGAGCTCGCCGCCTTCCGGGCGGTCCTGAACACAACCCACGGCCGCCTCGCCATCGACATGTATCCTGACCGGGCCCCGAACCACGTCCGCAACTTTCTGCGGCTGGTCGACTCCGGCGTCTACGACGGCATCGCGTTCCACCGGGTCGTGCCCGGCTTCGTGATCCAGAGCGGCCACCTGCCGACCCGCCGCGGGCCGCTCACCGACCGCCAGCAGCGGTTCGTGCAGAACATGCAGCCGGCGCGGCACGTGCGGGGCATCGTGTCCATGGCGCGCCTCGACGATCCGGCGAGTGCGTCGACGTCGTTCTTCATCGTGACCGCCCCGGCCCCGGCGCTCGACGGCGTCTACACCGTGTTCGGCGTCGTCGTGGAGGGCCTCGACGTGGTCGAGCGGATCGAGGCGGTGCCGACGGAGGGAGAGACCCCCGTTGAGCGGGTGGAGATCCTCGACGCGGAGGTCGTGCGCCGGTAACTGCACACGCTATACTGGGTCGATGGAATGGCCGCCCTGGGTCACGCCGGCGATGATTCTCGCGGCTGCCCTCTGGATTGTGCGCGAAATCCGGACCCTTGGCGAGCGACTGGCGCACCTGGAAGGCCGTATCACGGGTTGGCAGGACCGTAGCGTCGGCGCCCCAACCATCCGCAGTGACGGCTAGGAGTCTGCGCCGTAGGAACGGCGTAGATTCCTAGTCAGGCCCGGTTGGGCGGCAATTGGCGCCGCAGGCGACGATTGTCGGGCTAGGAGTCGCGCCGGGGTCAGCTCTCGGCGGCCAGCAGATCCCGCGCCAGCTTCTCCGACCAACTCGTCGATCTTGACGTGCTCCTCGGCCGTGTGCGCCACGTGGATGGAGCCGGGGCCGACCAGCAGCGGAGCGCCCCACGACGTGAGGAATGGAATGTCGGTGGTGAACGAAAACGGGGCGGTCTCGAACGCGGGCAAGGTCGTCAGTCTGATCGGCGGGACGATCATGACGTCGTCGATCGACACGGAGCCGGGCAACGTCGCCTCCAGCCGCTCGCGAACGCGCGCCGCCGGCTCGACCGTCCGGAAGTTGACGTCGGCCTCGGCTACGGGCGGCACCACGTTGGGCGCCACGCCGCCCGACAACACCCCGACGGTGTAGGTGGTGGCGCCGAGCACGGGATCGACCGGGAGATCGAGGTTCCGGAGCGCGACCAGGGCGTCGAGCAGCTTCTCGATGGCCGAATCGCCGAGCTCGGGGTAGGCGGAGTGGACCGCGCGCCCGGTGGCCGACAGGCGCACCCGGTAGGCCCCCTTGGTGGCCGCGCCGAGGCGGTTGTCGGTCGGCTCGCCGTTGATCAGGTAGCGCGAGCGGTTCGAGAGCCGGTTGGCGGCGCGGGCGCCGTGGCTGCCGTTCTCCTCGCCGACCACGACGAGCAGGCCGACGCGGTTCTCGCCCGATTCGCGGAGCCGATCGAGGGCCATGATCTGGGCGGCCAGGATTCCCTTGGCGTCGCAGGCGCCGCGGCCGTAGAGCGTATCGCCTTCCAACCGGCTCGGAAAGTAAGGCGGGACGCAGTCGATGTGGGTCGAATAGACGGTTTCCGGCTCGGTCGCGCCCACCGTGGCGATGACGTTGACCCGGTCGTCGACCACCGGCTGCTCGGTGACCTGGTAGCCACGCTCGCGCAGGTCGCGGGCGAGCCAGGTCGTCACCGCGGCTTCCCCGCCACTGGTCGAGTCGATATCGATGAGGCTGCGGGCGAGGTCGACGAGCGGGGCGGCTAGCGGATCCATGCTTCGAGCTCCATGCGCGTGTCGGTGCGGTGGTCGTGGTTGGTGTCGGGCGGCATCATACACGCCACCGCGGGTCGCCGTGACCTGCCGTGCGCGAGCGGGGAGAATGCCGGGCGCCCTCCGGCGCTCACGGCCACAAGTCGGCGAGGCTGAAGGTGACAGCGTCGAAGGGGCGGATGGCGACCGGGTCTTCGTCCTTGGCGGTGGCGATCAGCACCCAGTCTCCCTCCCGCAGCTCGAACGCCTCGAGGGTGCGGTCCACCGGGTCGATGAGCCAAAGGTGTTCCACTCCCTCCCGCGCATAGATCGGACGCTTGCCGTGCAGGTCGAGCTTGCGGGTCGAGGCCGAGAGCACTTCGCACACCCAGTCCGGGGCCAGCGTGAAGTACGCCACGTCGGGATAGTCCGGCATGCGTTCCCGGCGCCAGCCAGCCAGATCGGGCACGAGAATGTCCTCGCCGAAGTGGAACTCCGGCTCGTCGATGATCCACCACCCACCCGGGCCGCCGCGGCCGAACTGGAAAGGGTTCGAGAGGTCGGATCCGAGAGACGAGCTCGCGAGCGCATGGGGTGCGGCCGGCCGCGGCTGCGTGTAGAGCGTTCCGTCGATGATCTCGGCCACTCGGTGCGGCGGTGCGTCGAGCACGTCCTGGTAGGTCGCCCGCGCGGGGGCAGTGGAAGCGGCCCGGGCGGCTAGCGGATCCATGCTTCGAGCTCCGTGCGCGTATCGGTGCGGTCGTCGCGGTACTTGACGATGACCGGTGTGGCGAGCGACAACCCCCAGTCGGGTCCCGCGCCGCTGGTGACCGCGCGCGCGCCGGGGACGACGACCGCACCCTCCGGCACCACCGTCGGCTCGCCCGCGGCCGGCCGGATGATGCGTCCCTGCGGCAGATCGTAGATCGGGGTGGAGCCGGTCAGCACGGTGCCGGCGCCGATGACCGCCCGGCGCTTGACCACCGCGCCCTCGTAGAGACCGGTGTTGCCGCCCACCAGCGCGTCGTCCTCCACGATTACCGGCAGGGCGCCGACCGGCTCGAGCACGCCGCCGATCTGCGCCCCGGCGCTGACGTGGACGCCGCTTCCGACCTGCGCGCACGACCCGACCAGGGCGTGGGAATCGATCAGGCTGCCGTCACCCACGTAGGCGCCGATGTTGATGTACATCGGCGGCATGCAGATGACCCCGCTGCCGAGAAAGGCCCCGTCGCGCACCGAGGAGCCGCCCGGTACGACCCGCACGTTCGACGCGGTCGACAAGGGGCGAAGCGGCAACGTGTCCTTGTCCAGCCAGGGCGAGTCGGCGCTGGGCGAGTCGAACGCCACGACGTCGCCGCAGCGGAATCCGACCAGGATGCCCTGCTTGACCCAGGCGTTGACGCGCCAGCCGGTCGGCGACGACGGATCGGGCTCGGCCGCGCGCACGCGGCCCGCGGCGAGCTCCCTCCTGAGCGCCGCGAACGCGGCGCGGGCTTCCTCCCGGTCGGCCTTGGCCGCCTGGGCATGGAGTTGCTGTATGCGTTCGGCGAGTTGCATTTCCGTTTCGACTCCGCGGTTCAATCCCCGCTTGGGGCGACGTGTTCAGGGTGTGGCCGCCGGCGCGGCAACGCGGGACCTCATGCCGGTGAGGCCTGCCGCGCCGGTGAACGGTCCGCTCTCGACAACCCGGTCGCCGCCAGCACCTCGGCGATGCGCGCGCGCGCGGGGGGCGCCGGCGGGGCCATGGGCAGACGGTAGTGCAGGTCCAGGAGCCCGAGCTCGGCCATCGCGGCCTTGACCGGGATCGGATTCGACTCGACGAAGTTCACCTGCATCAGCGGCAGCAGCCGCTCGTGGGTCGCGCGCGCGGCCGTGAAGTCGCCCGCCGCCGCCTGATCGACGAGGGCCGCCATGGCGTCCGGTGCCTCGTTCGAGGTCACCGAGATCACCCCCGTGCCGCCCAGAGCCATCACTGCCAGCGTGAACGCGTCGTCGCCG
Organism: Acidobacteriota bacterium; assembly: GCA_021296515.1. Classification (GTDB taxonomy): domain Bacteria; phylum Acidobacteriota; class Vicinamibacteria; order Vicinamibacterales; family UBA8438; genus WTFV01. The sequence continues at coordinate 7,713 of JAGWAH010000076.1, forward strand.
GAGAGTACGCAGAAGTCGTCCGGCACCGTGCGGCAGATCTCGCAAATCTGTCCGAGGTCGCCGGAAGCCTCCTTCACGCCGACGACGTTGGCGATCTCGGCGAGCCGCAGCAGCGTGGCCGGGGCGATGTTGCAGGCGGTCCGGCCCGGCACGTTGTACAGCACGATCGGCAGGTCGCTGGCGTCGGCGATGGCGCCGTAGTGCCGGCAGAGCCCCTCCGGGGTGGGCTTGTTGTAGTACGGGGTGACCGAGAGGATGCCGGTTGCGCCGGCCCGCGTCAGGTCGCGCACGAGATCGACGGCGGCCCGCGTGTCGTAGCCGCCCGCGCCCGCCAGCACCGGCACGGCGCCGTTGGCTTCTTCGACCACGAGCTCGACGACGCGCAGCTTCTCGGCGTGCGACAGGGTAGGGCTCTCTCCGGTGGTCCCGCAGGGGACGAGAAAGTGCACGCCGCCGTCGATCTGCCGCCGCGCCAGCCGCCTGACCGCCGCCTCGTCGACGTCGCCGCTCGCCGTGAACGGCGTGACGAGGGCCGTGCCGCATCCCGCCCAGCGTGTCTGCATGGCGTCCCCCGCGAATCAGTCGATGCCGAGCACGTCGCGCATCGAGAACCAGCCGCGCCTGCCGCGCACCCAGCGCGCCGCCTCCAGCGCGCCCCGCGCGAACGTCGCCCGGTCGCGGGCCGTGTGGGTCAGGGTGATCGTGTCGAAGGGACCGTCGTACCCGACCGTGTGCATGCCGGGCATCCGGCCCGCGCGCGTCGACGCCACGTCGATGTTCCGGGTGTACCCCGCCGTCTGCATCGCGTTCCGCAGAACGAGGGCGGTACCCGAGGGAGCGTCCTGCTTGGCGTCGTGGTGCCCCTCGTGGATCCAGCTCCCGAAGTCCTCGTAGCGGGCGAACAACGCCGCGCTCCGCTCGACCACGGCCTGGAAGAGGTTGACGCCGAGCGAGAAGTTCGCGGCGTGCACCACGCCGATCCCCGCTTCGGCTGCGATCCGCCTGGTCTCTGCTTCCTGCGTCTCCCAACCGGTGGTGCCGATGACGACGTCGATGCCGCGCGCGGCCAGCTTCGCGACGTTGGAACCGACCGAATCGGCCAGCGAGAACTCGATCGCCACGTCGGCGTCGGGCAGCGAGGGCGAGTCGATGCCCTCGCCGCGACGGTTGTTGTGGACATCGAGACGCTCGACGACCTCACAGCCGTAGTCGGCGCTCAGCGCGTCTATGGCCTTGCCCATCCGGCCGTAGCCGACCAGGACGATGCGCACGCTCATTGCGGCGCTGCTTCCCCGGACACGACTGTTTCCGCGTCGTTGGCCACGCGGCGAATCAGCGACGCGCCCTTCCTGCGCTCCGCCGGCGTCCGGAATCCGAGGCGCGCGGAGTACTGCTCGCCGGCGATCTGCGCCGAGAGGAACCGCAGGCTGATGCCGGCCCAGGCGATGCTGTTGGCCACCGCGTAGGCGAGCCCGGGCCGGTTGATCCCCTCTACGAGGAGAACCTCGGTGGGGGACTGGCTGAATCCCGCCGCGCGCGCGAGCGCCGTCGCCCGCCGGCCGGAGCCGGGGAGAATCTCCACCGTGGCGCGCTCCCCGGCGCCGGGGATGCAGCGCTTCATCACCGCGTGGAGATCGAGGCCCGCCTGCGCCAGCGGCTCCAGCACCGCGCTGAGTGCGCCCGGCTCGTTCCTGATCTCCGTCTGCCAGAGCATGACCCGCTTGATGGTCACGGCCATGATCGGCGGCTCCGCGGCAGGGGCGCGCGGCGCGACTGCAACCAATACATGTGACACGAATTATACTCGCGCGCCGGGTTCCGCCCGGCCCGTTGGCGAGGCCGTTCGGCGCCCCGCCGTGTTCGCGAGATCCAGGAGCATGCAGATGGCGATTCCCGGAACCATGCGCGTCGTCGAGATCACCGAGCCCGGTCCGCCCGAGGCGCTGCAGGTCAGGGCCCGACCGGTACCCGTTCCTGGTACGGGCGAGGTATCGATCCGGGTCGCGGCGGCCGGCGTCAACCGCGCCGACACGATGCAGCGCAAGGGGAACTACCCGCCGCCTCCCGGCGCCTCCGACGTACTGGGACTGGAAGTGTCGGGAACGGTCGCGGCGGTGGGGCAGGGCGTCTCCGACCTGACCGTGGGCGACCGGGTATGCGCGCTGCTCACCGGCGGCGGGTACGCCGAGTACTGCCTCGCGCCGGCGCCCCAGTGCCTGCCGATCCCCGCGGGCGTGTCGCTGATCGACGCGGCGGCGCTGCCGGAGGCTTACGCCACCGTCTGGACCAACGTCATCGACCGCGGCCGGCTCGAGCAGGGCGAATCCCTGCTGGTGCACGGCGGGTCGAGCGGCATCGGAACCGTGGCCATCCAGCTCGCGCGTCTGTTCGGGGCGCGCATATTCGCCACCGCCGGGACGCCGGCCAAGTGCGCGGCCTGTCGCGAGCTGGGCGCCGAGCGCGCCATCGACTACCGCGCGGAGGACTTCGCGGCGGTTCTGGGCGAGGCGACCGGCGGCCGGGGCGTGGACCTCATCCTGGATATGGTCGGCGGCGCCTACCTGGAGCGCAATCTCGCGTCTCTCGCCATCGAAGGCCGCCTGGTGATCATCGCCCTCATGGAGGGGGCGCAGGCCGAGCTCGACTTGGCGCGCCTGATGTCCCGCCGCCTGACCGTGACCGGGGCGACCTTGCGAGCCCGGTCGATCGCGCAGAAGGCGGAGATCATGACGGCGTTGCGGGCCCGCGTCTGGCCGCGGTTCGCGTCGGACGAGCTGCGGCCGATCGTGCACGCCACCTACCCGCTGGCCGAGGCGGCCGAGGCGCACCGCATCATGGAGTCGAGCGTCCACACCGGCAAGCTGTTGCTGGTCCCGTAGGACGCATGGTTGCTTCCGAGGCAGAGTCCTGCTCTTCCAGGTTGCTCTGCGCCTGGATTAGCGGCCGGCCGCGCACTCCCACCCCACCCCGCAGCTCTCTGTCGGGAGTTTCAGTCGATCGGCGGCGATGGGGTCCCGGCTGGCCCGAAAACGCGATCGAAGTTGCCCCCGAAGATCGCAGCCCGTTCCGCCACGTCGAGGCCCACTTCGTCGAGTACCGCGGACTGCGCCTCATGAATCGGCCGTTGCCAGCCCCGCGGAAAGAAGGACGAGTCCGACCCGAACAGGATGCGCTCGGGACCCAGCACCGCCAGGGCCCGGCGGAACACGTCGGTCAGGCTCGAACCGGGCGTGTACTTCATCCAGCCGTTCGAGCTGGACGTATCGACGTGGATGTTCGCCGCGAGGTCGGCGGCCATCAGCGTCTCGCGGAGGAAGCCTGCTCCGAAGTGCGGGACGATCACCGGGACGCTCGGAAAAGCGGAAGCGACCGGCGCGACCGCGAGCGGGTCGCCGAGCCGGACGTCGAAGCGCGACGCCAGGCCGAGCTTGCGGCGGACGCCGACCGACAAGACGCCGCAGTGGACGAAGATGGCGCAGCCGTGGTCGGCCGCCGCTCGAAAGACGGCCGTGACGCACTCGTCGTCGAGGGCGAAACGGTGCATCGCGGGGAACAGGCAGGCGCAACGCAGGCCGTGCTCCCCGAAGCCTCGCCGGACCCTCTCCTCGGTGCCCGGCGCTGTCGGGTTCACCATGAACAGGCCGGCGAAGCGGGACGGATGCCGCGCGACCGCGGCCGCGACGGACGCCTCGTCCCCGGGGACGCTGGCCATGAGGGCGGCCCGCCCGACGCCGTGGCGGTCGAGCTCGGCCACCCAGCGGTCGGCCAGTTGCGACGGGTCGCCGGGCGGATCCCAACCGAGTGCCTCCGGCAGATCGACGGCCGGGTTTGCCGCGCGCGGGGCCGCGGGATCTTGGGCCAGCGCGGTGAAGAACCCCGCCGAGAAGAAGTGACAATGGGCGTCGTTGAGTCGCGCGGAATCGGGTGCCGTCATAGTGTCCTCGCCGGAGGGCTACGGAAGCTGCGGACGGTCGGTAGCGGTTGGTTTCGCCGCTCGTCGTGCGGCAGTATACTGGCCGCGGAGTCGAGATCATGGCAGCAGCCAAGGCAGGCCGGAACGACCCCTGTCCGTGCGGGAGCGGGCGCAAGTACAAGCAGTGCTGCGCCGTCAAGCAGGACGGCGGCAACAAGTTCGGCACCTACGCACTCATCGCGGTCCTCGTGGCCATCGCGGGAGTGCTCGTCTACACCTTCACCGCGGACGGCGGATCCGGTTCGCGTCAGGTGTGGGACCCCGTGCACGGCCACTACCACACGGTGCCCTGAACCGGCGCGGCCACGGCGCGGCGCGGCCGGCCCGCGCGGGGCTGACGCCACGGCGGGGGTAGTGCGTCCGGACCGCCGCCCCCGGGGCCGGACCTCACGGGACAAGACATGGAATACGTCAACCTCGGCCGTACCGGCCTGCGCGTCTCGCGCCTCTGCCTCGGCACGATGACCTTCGGGTCGACCGCCTGGCGCCCCTGGATCCTGCCCGCCGGCGCGCGCTCGACGCCGGCATCAACTTCTTCGACACCGCGGACATGTACTCCCACGGCCTCAGCGAGGAGATCGTCGGCCGCGCGCTGAGCGACTTCACCACGCGCGACCAGGTGGTCATCGCCACCAAGGCGTTCTTCCCCATGGGCGACGGCCCGAACGACCGCGGCCTGTCGAGGAAGCACCTGTTCGACGCCATCGACGCCTCGCTGCGGCGGCTCGGGACGGACTACGTCGACCTCTACCAGATCCACCGGTTCGATCCGCACACCCCTGTCGAGGAGACCCTGGAGGCGCTGAACGACATCGTCCGCGCCGGCAAGGCGCGCTACATCGGCGCGTCGAGCATGTACGCCTGGCAGTTCGCGCAGATGCTGCAGGCGTCCGAGCGCCACGGCTGGGCGCGCTTCGTGTCGATGCAGAACCACTACAACCTCGTCTACCGGGAGGAAGAGCGCGAGATGCTCCCGCTGTGCCGCGCCGAGGGCATCGGGATCATCCCGTGGAGCCCGCTGGCGCGCGGGTTCCTGGCCGGCAACCGCGAACGGTCCGGCGGGCCCGAAGAGAAGAAGGGCGGCGACACGTTGCGCGCGCGGACCGACGAGTACGCCCAGTCGCTCTACTATGCCGATTCGGACTTCCGCGTCGTCGATCGGGTCGTCGAGCTCGCGGGCCGGCGCGGCGTCACGCCGGCGCAGATCGCGCTGGCGTGGATCCTCCGCCAGCCGGGCGTTGCGGCGCCAATCATCGGCGTGACGAAGGTCGAGCAGCTCGACGACGCCGTCGCCGCCCTCGACGCCGCCCTCGACGACGAAGAGTGCCGCCGGCTCGAGGAGCCATACATGCCGCACCCCGTCCTGGGTCACCAGTAGCCGGCGGATCGGCCGACGGCTACGCCGGATCCCGCCCCAGCCGGTCCATCCCGGCCTCGTAGATCGCCCGCACCTGACCGGTGACGTCGCGGTATCGCGCCAGCAGCTCGGCCCCGGACATCGGCTCCCGCAGCCGCCGCGCCAGCGGCTCGAGCTCGGTCGGATCCGTCGAGATGGCGCCGCCGCCGGTGTCGGTGTGGATGCGGAGCACCGTCTCCAGCTCGCGGAGGAACCAGTAGGCGCCGCGCAGGGTATCGGCCTCCACCGGACGCAGGAAGTCCGTTTCGGGCAGCGTTTCGAGCAGCCAGCGGGTACCCGCGACGCGGAATCCGTTGCGCGCCGGCCCTTCGCGGAGTTGCAGCACCTGCAGCAGGAAGTCGATGTCCGCGAGCCCGCCGCGGCCGCGCTTCAGGTCCAGGTGGTCGCCGGCCGCCTCGCGGGCCAGCTCGCGCTCGATGCGGGAGCGGACGTGCCGGGCGTAGCCGGGAATGTCGTCCGCCCAGGGCCCGAAGACGAAGGCGTCGACGGTTTCGCGAACCTGCGCGGCGAGCGTCGCATCGCCGCCTACGTGGCGGCAACGGGTCCACGCCATGCGCTCCCAGGTCTCGGCCCGCTCTCGCAGGTAGCGCTGGAAGGCCGGGAAGGGAATGGCGAGCGCTCCCATCTTGCCCTCGGGGCGCAGCCGCGTGTCGATCTCGTACGCCGAGCCGGCTGCCGTCCTCTTGGAGAGCAGGTCGTAGATGGCCCGCACGAACTTCTGGTGGCCCTGGAAGCGGGCGGCGTCGGTCGTCTCGCCGGCGTAGACGAAGACCAGATCGAGATCCGAGTGCACGGTCAGCTCGCGGCTGCCGAGCTTGCCGAGGGCGAAGACGGTCCAGCCCGCGTCCGGGTCCGTTGCGTCCGGCGTGGGTGGGAGGTCCCTGGCCACGGCCCGCGCGGCGGCCTCGATGGCGCAGTCGGCCACCAGCGACAGCTTGTCGTTGAGCGGCGGAAGGCGACGGCCGGTCAGCCACTCGGCAAGCACCTTGAACTCTTCGATGGCCTTGACGCGCCGAAAGGGATCGAAGCGCGACGGCAGGTCGTCGCCGTTCACGATCACCTCGTCGAAGGCCGCAATCACCGCCGCGCGAAACGCTTCCTGATCCAGTTTCACCGCGGGCAGGAAGTCGAGCAGCTCCGGGTACGCGGCGAGCCGCGCGGTGAACAGGTCGCCGGCGTCGAGGCCGATCAGCAGCCGGCGCCGCAGCGCGTCGTCCTCGAGCAGCGTGCGATACAGCGCGGCGGGCGCCCCTCCGCGGGCGACGACCTTCTCGAGGCGGATCAGGACCTGTCCCGGCGCGCACAGCGGCGTCTCGCTCGAGAGGACCGACGCCAGCAGGTTCGCCAGCAGGTTGCGCGAGGACGATCGGCCCTGCGACGGCGCTGCGTCGAGCGCCCTGATCGCCTGCAGCGCCCCGTCGGGGTTCTCGACGCCGGCCTCGGCGAGGCGCGCCCGTCCCTGGTCGTCGTCGATCTCGCCGGCCAGCAGCCGGAACAGCTCGCGCCCGGCCAGCCCCTCCTCGCCCGTCTCGTCGTGGAAGAGGTTGGCATAGACGGCGTGGACGCGATCCCGGTGGCGGTCGAGCACGGCGGTGAGCGTCTCGATCTCGTCGAAGCCGAGCCGCCGCGCCAGAGCCCGCAGGCCGCGCGCGCTGGCCGAGAGGCTGTGCGTCTGCTGGCCCTCGGCCGCCTGCAGCCCATGCTCGATGTTCCGGAGGAAGATGTAGGCGGTCGACAGATCCGCCTGCACTTCCGGCTCGATGAAATCGTGGGCGCCGAGCTGGTCCAGGGCGGTCAGGGTGTGGCCGGTCCGCAGCGACGGCTGGTCGCCGCCGTAGATCAACTGGAACACCTGCGCGAACAGCTCCACCTCGCGGATGCCGCCGCGGCCCTCCTTG
>JAGWAH010000076.1:15123-24957 GCA_021296515.1 Acidobacteriota bacterium
GGTCGCCGGCGATCGGCCGCGCCTTCAGCATCGCGAACCGCTCGAACGTCTCTCCGAGGCTCTCGTAGTACTGCGCCGACTGCTTCAGCGAGTAGACGAGGTTGCCGCCTCCACCCATCGGTCGCAGCCGCATGTCGACGCGGTAGAGGTAGCCCTCGGCGGTATGGTCGGCCAGCAGGCTGGTGAGACGCCGCCCGAGCTTCTGGTAGCGTCCGTGGGCCGCGCCGGCCTCCTCGGCCGAGGCGTCGTAGACGTAGATGAGGTCGATGTCGGAGCTGTAGTTCAGGTCGCCGCCCCCGAGCTTGCCCATGCCGATGAGGCAGCGGACCCTGCCTGCCGGCCGCCTCCGCGGCGACGATGCGCAACGTCCGGTCGACGATGGTGTCGGCCAGGTTGGACAACTGCGTGGTGGTCGTCGTCAGCGACTCCCGGTTGAGCATCCCGAAGAGATCGCGCGCCGCCACGCGCAGCATCTCCCGCCGCTGGAAGCGCTTGAGGACGTTCACCTGCTGCTCGACGGTCTCCGCGTTGTCCACCAGCCGGTCCAGCTCCGTCTCGTAGTCGACGCGGTCGGGCGGCGCGGCGTCCAGCCGTTGCCGCAGCCAGTAGAGGTACTCGGGATTGCGGATCAGGATCTCGCTCAGGAACGGGGAGGTCCCGAGGATCTGCATCAGGATGTCGAGCAGGCGCGGATCGGCGGCCAGCTCCCGAACGAACGCGGCCTTGGGGGTGCGCGCGCCGACATAGCGGCAGAAGCCGACGAGCGCGGCGTCGGGATCCGGCGTGGTCGAGAGGATGTCGAGCAGGGTGGGAGCGAGATCGCCCAGCGCGAGCCGGCTGGGGAGGTCGTCGGCGAGCTGCTGCAGGTTCTGGTCGGCCGCCTCGCCGTCGCGCGGGCCGTAGCGTTCAAGGAAGCGGGCCGCGTCGTCCGGCGACAGCTCCTTGGCGAGAAAGATGTCGCGCGGTGTCATGACGAAAATCATACCGCCGACATGGTTGCCGGCCCGGTCAGGGCCAGAGCCGCCCCTCGGCGACGGCGGCGGCGAAGCGGCCGGCGGGCCAGACCTCGATGCCGTCGCTCGACACGAACGACCGGTGGCCGGTATAGACCAGCACCCGGCGCGCGAGCCGCGGCAGCGCATCGAATGCGCGCAGGCCCTTCAGCAGGCCGGTGTGGTAGCGATCGGTCGACTTCACCTCGATGGCCAGGAACTCGCGCTCCCGTTGCAGGAGCACGTCGACCTCCGCCTGCGACTGGTGCGGCGCCCAGTACGACAGCTCGTCGTAGAGTTCCTGCACCTCGGCGTGGGCGCGAAGGGTGGTGAGCACCCAGGTCTCCAGCAGGGGTCCGCGCTCTTCCGGCGTCACCGGCCCGAGCTGGCGCTTGACGGCACGGACGATTCCCGGGTCCACCCAGTACAGCTTCGGCAACCGGCGCTCGCGTACCCGGGCGCGCGCCTCGCAGGCCGGCAGGCGGCACACGAGCAGCGTGTCCTCCAGGATGTCGAGATAGCCCTGTACCGTGGTGCGGGCGACGCCCGCATCTCGCGCGATGCCGGCGATGTTGATGACCTGCCCGTTGAACAGGGCCGCCACCGGAAGGAAGCGGACGAAACCGGGCAGGTTGCGAACCAGCGCCTCCGCGCGGATCTCCTCGCGCAGATAGAGCTGTACGTATGCCTCGAGAACGTCGCGGGGCGCTTCGCTGGTCCAGACCAGCGGCACCGAGCCGTACCTCAGCACCCGGTCGAGGTCGAACGCGCCGCCGAGCTCGGCGGCGGTAAGCGGGAACATCGTCTTCTTCAGCGCCCGTCCGGCCAGCAGGTTGACGCCGGCCGCTCTCAGCTTGCGGGCGCTCGACCCGAGCAGCGCGAACCGCAGGCGGCGCGTCTCGATGAAGCGATGGACCTCGTTGAGCAGGGCCGGCAGCCGCTGCACCTCGTCGACGATTACCCAGTCGCCCGGCGCCAGATGGCCGATGGACTGAGCGAAGAGGGACGGGTCCGCGAGCAGATCCTGGTACAGCCGCTCGTCGAGCAGATCGATGTACGTCGCATCCGGAAACGTCTCGCGCGCCCACGTGCTCTTGCCCACGCCGCGCACGCCGAACAGAAAGAAGCTCTGTCGGGGCGGCGTGGTCAAGCGCCCGTAGGTGGATACCATGGCGTCAAAAATACACGAAAAGTGACGACATGATGTGCACGTGCGGCGGTTACGTCTCTATCGACCGGTTGCGCCAGGGTTGTGCTGCGAAGGGAGGGACAGGGCGCCGGCGGGACCCCGGTGCGTGGACGCGCCGGGACCCCGCCGGACAGGAAGCCGACGGCGAACCTAGATGTCGAAGTAGAGCGCGAACTCCCACGGGTGCGGCCGCAGGCGGATCGCGTCGATCTCGTTCTCCCGCTTGTAGTCCTTCGTGAAGACGTCGCCCTTGAGCAGGAACTCGTGATCCTTCTCCAGGGCGTCGAGCGCCTCGGCCAGATCGGCCGGCGTGCTGTCGATCTGGGCCTTCTCCTCAGGTGGGAGGTCGTAGAGGTCCTTGTCGAGCGGTCCCGGCGGCGTGATCTTGTTCTGGATGCCGTCGAGGCCCGCCATCAGCAGCGCGCTGAAGGCGATGTAGCCGTTGCAGGTCGGGTCGGGGAAGCGGGTCTCGATGCGCTTCGCCTTCTCGCTGCTCGAATAGACCGGGATGCGGACCGCGGCGCTGCGGTTGCGCATCGAGTAGATCAGGTTGATCGGCGCCTCGTAACCCGGGACCAGCCGGCGGTAGGAGTTGGTGGTCGGGTTGGTCAGCGCGAGCAGCGCCGGGGCGTGCTTGAGGATGCCGCCGATGTAGTGGAGCGCCGCGTCGCTGAGGTCGCCGTAGGTGCCCGCCTCGAAGAACTGGTTCCTGCCGTCCTTCCAGACGCTCTGGTGCACGTGCATGCCGGACCCGTTGTCCTGGAAGATGGGCTTCGGCATCAGCGTCACCGTCTTGCCGTGGCGCCGGGCCACGTTCTTGACGGCGTACTTGTACTTCAGCAGCTTGTCGGCCATGCTGACCAGCGAGTCGAAGCGCATGTCGATCTCGGCCTGGCCCGCGGTGCCCACCTCGTGGTGATGGACCTCGATGTCGACGCCGATCTGCTCCAGGGTGAGCAGCATCTCGGTGCGCAGGTCCTGGTGGCTGTCCATGGGCGGCACCGGGAAGTAGCCTTCCTTGTACCGCGTTGCGCGAGTTGCCGGCGGCGTCCGGGTTCTCCGCGCGGCCGGCGTTCCAGAAACCTTCACCCGCGTCGATGTGGTAATAGCCCTCGTTGTAGGTCTGCCCGAAGCGGATGTCGTCGAAGATGAAGAACTCGGGCTCGGGACCGAAGTAGGCGGTGTCGCCGATGCCGGTCGACTTCAGGTACGCCTCGGCCTTCTGGGCGATGTGGCGCGGGTCCCGCGTCCTTGATGTTGCAGATGAGAACCAGCGTGGTCTCGGCTGCGAACGGGTCGATGAACGCGGTCGACGGATCCGGGAACAGCAACATGTCGCTCTCCTGGATCTGCTGGAATCCGCGGATGCTCGATCCGTCGAACCCGATTCCCTCCTCGAAGATGTCCGCGGCGAACTCCTTCGCCGACACGGTGAAGTGCTGCCACAGCCCGGGCAGGTCGACGAAGCGCAGGTCGATGACCCGGATTCCCTCGTCCTTGATCTTTGCCATCACGTCGTTCGCTGTCATTCGGTTACCTCTCGTTCTCGAAATGGTGCCCACCCTGCGCGAGACGCCGAGCCGTTGCGGGCACGGCCCGTTTGCTACACGACGTCCCGCTCACCCGTCCGAATTATCCGGCTCTGCTCGACCGGCAGCACGAAGACCCGTCCGTCCCCGATTTCACCTGTTCGCGCCGCATCCATGATGGCGTCGATCGCGGCCTCGACCATGTCGTCGGCCACCACGACCTCGATCTTGGCCTTGGGCAGCAGGCTGATGTCGTACTCCCGGCCCCGATACACGGTCGTATGGCCGCGCTGGCGGCCGTGGCCGCGCACCTCGCTGACCGTGATGCCCGAGATGTCCTGCTTCGAAAGCGCGTCCTTGATGGCGTCGACCCGGTTGGGGCGGACGATGGCCTCGATCATCTTCATGGCGATGTTATGTGCGCGCCGCTCATGCGCCGGCGGCGAGGGTTTCCTGCAACTCGTCGGTCAGCGTCCGCTGTTCCTCGTCCGAGAGCTTGGCGCGATCCTTCGTGATGTGGAAGACGTCGATGGCCAGCGTGCCCTCGGTCGAGATAAGCACGAGGTCGATGTTGCAGCCGCGGGCGGACAGGACGTGGCTGAGACGATAGAGCAGACCCCAAGCGTTCGCGGCCACCACCTCGAGGACCGTGAAACGCCGGGAGTAGTGATTGTTGAAACGCACGGTCGGCCGGGTCGGTTGCTGCGGGCGGCTGGTCGAACGCGATCCCCAGCGCCCGCGCAGCTTGTCGGCGATGTCGACGTTGCCGGCGACGACGTCCTCGAGCAGCGCCGTCAGCTCATCGCGGGCCACCCGGTTCAGCCGCAGATACCCTTCCTGGTCCGCGAACTGAAAGATGTCCAGCACGAGGCCGTGCCGGTTGGTCATCGCCTGTCCGCGCAGAATGTCCATGCCGAAGTACGACAGGACGCCGCACACGTTCGCGAACAGGCCGGGCTGATCCAGCGCGATCGTGCTGAGCTCCCACGCGGTGTCCTTCTGTTCGAGCAGCGACCGTACCTCCCGCGGCTGCAGCCCGCGCGCGAGCCGGACGTGCTCGTAGACCCGCGGTCGGTCAACCACGCGCAGGTAGCGTTGGGGGAGTCCCTCGATGAACGCATCGAGATCCTCCGCGGACACGTCGGCGGGCCGCTGGGCGCTCAGCTCGTCACGGACCGCGTCCGCGTCCTCGATCGCGTCGTCACTGTAGCCGAGCGTCAGGCGGTTGTAGGTCTCGACGTAGAGACGCCACAGCATCTCCTCCTTCCACGGCGTCATGACGCCGGGGCCGACGGCGTCGACGTCCGCCAGCGTCAGCAGGCAGAGCAGCTTCAGCCGCTCCTCGGTGCCGACCAGCCGGGCGAACTGCGTCGCGGTCTCGGGATCCTCCACGTCGCGCCTGAACGCGAGCACGGACATCTGCAGGTGGTGCCGGATCAGGAATTCCACCGTGGCGATCGACTTCTCGGGGAGCCGGAGGCGGCGCAACGCTCCGATCGCCATGCGCACCCCTTCTTCCGAGTGGTTCTTGTTGGTCCACTTGCCGACGTCGTGGAAGAGGAGAGCCAGCACCAGCAGCTCCGGCTGCTCCAGCTCGCGGAGCACTCCGGAAAAGCGCTTGCGGCTGTCCGTGCGCGGCGTGCACAGGTGCTCCACGTTGCGGATGGTGCGCAGCGTGTGCTCGTCGACCGTGTACTTGTGGTAGAAGTCGCGCACGACCAGGCAGTAGACCTTCTGGAACTCGGGGAACATCTTGCCCAGCAGGCCGCGCCCGTGCATGTCGGAGAGCCGCGCATAGAGGCCCGGCCGCGGGCGCAGAACCCGCAGCAGCCGGTCGCGTTCCTCGTCGGTGGGGAAGAAGCTCTCGGGCGCGTAACGCTCCCCGTGGCGTTCGATGCAGGTGAGCACCTGCTCGGACACTTCCGCGTCTTCGTTCAGCGCGGCTTCGAACGGGCGCAGCCAGCTCTGCGGCTGGATGGAGGCAAGCGTGCCGTCGACGAACCGGATGCCGTCCCACGCGCTCTCGAGGTCGTCCCCGATAGGCTTGACGGTGCGGCTCCTGTCCGGGGGCGCCTGCGACGACTTGAGCGCCGTCATCATGGAGCCGTCGATCCGCCGTGCATGGTGGTAGTAGGTGCTCATCAGCAGCTCGACCTGCCGCCGCTTCTGCTCGCCCGGCGATCCGAAGCGCTGCGCGACGACCTCCTGCATGCCATGGTCGAGGACGTTGACGTTGTGTCCCCGCTCCATGTGGACGATGGAGCGGACGCGCAGCATGAAGTCCTCCGCCTCGTCCAGGCGCCCGACGTCGGTGTACGGCTCTCCCGGCGCACCGCGGGCCATCCGTGCCAGCAGCCGGATGGCGGTCGCGTCGCGCAGCCCTCCGGGGGCGTCCTTGATGTCCGGCTCGAGCTGGAACACGGTGTGGTTGAACTGCCCGTGGCGCTGCCGCGCCAGATCGACGAGCGCCGCCCGCATCGGAGCGCGCCAGGGCGACTCGCCGGTCAGGCAGGCTCCGGCCGAGCGCTCGAACACGTTCGGGTCACCGGCGAGAAACCGCGCGTCGAGCAGCGCCGCGAGGTACTCGGGGTTGTCCGTCTCCGGCTCGCCGAACTCGGCGATCTGCCGCACCTGGTGCCCGACTTCCAGGCCGAGATCCCAGAGCGGATGCAGCATCGCCCGCAGAAACCGCTCCTCCGGTGCACCGATCTCCCCGTCGACGACGATCAGCAGGTCGATGTCGGAGTACTGGCAAAGATGGCGGCGCCCGTATCCGCCCAGCGGGATCAGGGCGGTCGGCTTGCTCGTGAGCTCGCGGCCGGCCTCGTAGATGTCCTTCAGGATGTCGTCGAGGCGAGTCGAGTAGCGGCGCAGGGTCCGGACCCCCGCCCTGGCCCGGCCCGCCTCTGTGCGGAGCTCCTCGCGGGCTTCGGCCAGACGCGCGGACAGATCGGGGAGCGCTCCCCGCGACCGAGTGTTGCCAGCCTTGGCCGCGGGGTCTGACTGAAGCATCACAGCCTCGATAGTCGTGGAGAGCTAGTAGCCGATGGAGAGACCGAGGGAGCCGATGGCCTGAAACTGGTTGCCGCCGTTGAGCGACTCGAGATAGCGGCCCAGCAGCAGCATGTGCGCGCCTCCCGTCAACTCCCAGGAGCCGAACGATTCCGGTACGTTCAGGGGCATTCCCAGGACGAGGCCCAGATCGAGATAACCGAACGTGTCGTTGATGAGCCCGCCGTCCTCATAGTAGTTGTTGAGGCTCATACCCAGGGTCAGCGGGACGGCCAGCGACAGGGAGCCTGCCGCAAGGTCGAGGCCGGGCTCGATGCCCAGCTCGAAGTACGCCCCTTCGCTCGCGCCGCCGTCAGCCTGTCCGTTCACTTCGACCGCGAGGGCGAGATGCGGGTGCAGAAGCAACGGAAGCATGGTCACGCCGGTGTCGTCCAGGCTCAGCGTGATCGCGATCTCCTGTACCGTGCCGAAGGAGTGGCTCGGGCTCATATAGGCCGTGTACGACACGCCGGCTTCCCAGTTCTCCAGGCCCAACGTGAAGCCGGTGAAGAAGTCCGATTCGTACCATGTGTGCGGACCGGTCGTGGTGCCCCGGCCCGAGGAGTGAAAGCTGTTCCACTGGCCCACCGTGAGCCCGATGGAATTGAGGCCGTCGCCCCCGTCGAGAAGCGTGAAAGTGGCGTCGGCATATGGTTGCAGGACGACTCCGTCCCGCTCCTGTCTGATGCCGCGGAAGAAATAGGCGTGGCTCGTGTCGAGTCCCATGTTGAAGGCGATCCGTCCGCTGTTTGCCTGCGCGGAAGCAGGGAGGGGTGTGGCCGCCACGCACCCCGCGATCGCTAGTGCATACGCGTACGCTTCCAGTGCGACGCGGCGTCGCTCGATCATCGAAACGTCCCTCCCCTCGCGATTTCATCGCCGGCGTGACGCGCCGGTGGTTCCCCCAACCGGCGTATCTTATCAAGATCCGGACGTCTGGACCGGCCGTCGCCCCGCACCGCCTTACCGCGATTCCGGTCTCGCGACGAGGGCGGTCGGCCCTGCCGTGTCGATGTCCGTCGCGCCGGCCGGTCGGCCCGAAGAGCGGGAGCCGGAGGCTGGCGTGCCTCCGACTCCCGCGTTGTGACCCCGCCGAGGAGGAAGCAGAGTCGCAAATCCACGGTCCGGCTAGTACCCGAGACCGAGGCCGAACAGTGCGATGATCTTCGTGCCGCCGTCGTCTCCGTTGATTTGCTTGAGGCCGTCACCGAACACGAGGGCGCTGACGCCGAGGCCCAGCTCCCACGCGCCGTACTGCTCGGGAACGTTCAGCGGAACGCCGATCGACGCACCGGCGCTGAAGAAGCCGAAGGCATGGTTGACGCCGCCCGGATTGTAGTAGTTGCTCGGGCTCAGGCCGATGGCAACCGGAAACGACAAGCTGACCGGCGCGTCGTCGAGCGGAGCGGACGGCTCGATACCCAGCTCGAAATAGGTGCCCCCGCTGTCTCCCGCGGCGTTGCCGGAGAGCTCGAACGCGACCGTCGCGTACGGAGCGGCGACGTTGTCGAGGCTGAAGCCGAGCGCGAGCTCCTTGACGGTTCCCCAGCTTCCGCGCGGGCTCATGTAGGCGGTGTAGGTCACGTCGAGGCCGACCGGCCCGGCCGCGCCGCCGATGCCGGCGTAGAAGTCGGTTTCGTAGAAGCTGGTCGGCGCCCCGTCGAATCCTTCGTCGCTCACCGAGTGCAGACTGCTCCACGTGCCGGCGGTTATCGATGCCGCTCCGAAGCTGATGCTGCCGTCGAGGAACGGCTGTGCGATGAAGCCGCCGGTCTCCTGCACGATGCCGCGGAAGTAGTACTTGTTGACGATGTCCACGCCGCTGGAAAGGCTCACGTTGCCGCTGTTGCCCGCGTCCTGCGCCGCCGCGGGAGCGGCGGCGAGGCCGGCCGCCGCGGCGCAGGTGAATGCGAGAACGATGAAACGGTTGGCTGATCTGTGCATGACGTTGACGCTCTCCTCTATATGATGGGGCGCGGCCGGGCGGCCCCGGTTTCCGTTCTGCCGACCACGACCGGCTCGCGGACGCCCGGGATACCCCCGGACGCCCGCGCCGCCGGCTAGTGCGAGATGTGGAACCCGCCGTAGGCCTCCATGCCGTGCTCGCCGACGTCGAGACCCATCCGCTCCTCTTCCTCGCTGACGCGGAGTCCGATGCTATGAGCAGTGCGCCCAGGAACGAGAAGGCGCCGTACGCCAGGACGCCGATCAACTGGGTGACGAACGAGTGGTCCGCACTGAAGATCCCGACGGCCAGGGTGCCCCAGATGCCGCAGACCAGGTGGACCGAGATCGCCCCGACCGGGTCGTCGAGCTTCGCGCGGTCGATGTAGAGCACCGAGCCGACGACGATGAAGCCGGCGACGAGGCCGATCAGCATGGCGGCGTTGACGCTCACTACGTCCGCCCCCGCGGTGATGCCGACCAGGCCGGCGAGCGCGCCGTTGAGGACCATCGACAGGTCCGGCTTGTGCTGCACGGACCACGACGTGATCATGGCGCCGATGACGCCGGCCGCGGCGGCCAGCGAGGTCGTGACGAATACCAGCGAGACCAGGCCGGGGTCGGCGCTCAGCACCGAGCCGCCGTTGAACCCGAACCAGCCGAGCCAGAGCAGGAAGACGCCGATGGTGGCCAGCGGCAGCTTCGCATGCGCGCCGTACTTGCCGAGCCGCGGACCGAGCACGATGACCCCGGCGAGCGCGCCCCAGCCTCCGACCGAGTGCACGAGGGTGGAGCCGGCGAAGTCGTAGAACCCCATCTGGTCGAGCCAGCCGCCGCCCCACTTCCACGAGCCGGCGATCGTGTAGAAGATCGCCACGTAGATCGTCGTGAAGATCAGGAAGGAGCTCAGCTTGATCCGCTCGGCCACGGCGCCGGACACGATCGTGGCGGCCGTCGCGGCGAACATCGCCTGGAAGATGAAGTCGGTCCAGTAGGTATAGCCGGTGTTGTAGGCGCTCGTCACGCCTTCCGGGCCCGCGTCGATGCCGAAGCCGGCGAACCCTGCGTAGCCGTTGAAGTCGCCCGGATACATCAGGTTGAAGCCGACGAAGGCGTACGTGATCAGGCC
>JAGWAH010000077.1 GCA_021296515.1 Acidobacteriota bacterium
TCCGGATGGGTTCGGTGTCGCCGGCGTCATCCTCGCGGACCAGGTGAAGAGCCTGGATTGGCGCATGCGCAGCGCGACGGTGATCGGGGCGCTCCCGAGCGAAACGGTCGCCGCGGTCCTGCGCAAGGTCAATCTGCTCCTGACACCGTCCGGAGCGTCCTGAGGAACGACACCGAGTTCGGCCTCGCGGCCTATTTCTGCAGCCGCGACACCGACCGCGTCCGGCGCGTCTCCGAAGGCCTGGAGTACGGCATCGTCGGCGTCAACGAGGGGATCATCTCGAACGAGGTGGCGCCGCGGCGGCGTCAAGGAGTCGGGGATCGGCCGCGAGGGGTCGAAGTACGGCATGGACGACTTCGTCGAGATCAAGTACCTCTGCAATGGGCGGCATCGACGGCTGACCCGGGGGCGATCGAGCCGCATCAGCGGCACGGGTCGACCCGGCGCAGACCCTCGAAGCGCAAGAAGTCCGTGTCGGTCGTGTAGAGCACGTAGCCTCGCTGCTGCGCCAGGGTCGCCAGGTGGGCGTCGGTGGTCATGTTGCCGGCCGTGCCGATGCGTTCCAGGTTGGCCCGCAGTCCAATGAAGTGCCGGTCCGACGGGTGCGGAACGTGCACGTGCGGGAGCCGCAACCAGCTCTCGATGCGGTCGAGCACATCGCCGACGGCCAGCGGCCGGAGGAGGATGCGTGGATGGGTGGTGATCCGAACGAACCCGAGCATCACCACCCACGCGAGACCGACGCCCTCGGTCCCCGCGAGACACCCGTCCCACCACCGTCTGGCCGGCCCGTGCACGGGAGAGTCGCTGTTGTGCGCGTGCACGAGCAGGTTGACGTCCGGCAGAATCATCGCTTCCGGTGGAGGGATTCGGCGGCGGCCTCGGCCTCGAGCTCGTCCACGAGTTGATTGAGCCGGTCGAGATCGACGCCCGGCCGGAAGCCGAAGGAGTGCGGAATGGTCTTCGGCGCCTGGACGTCGCGCGGCGCCATCTCCCGCGACAGCCCGGCGCGCAGCGTCCTGTTCACGATCTCCTTGAACGACACGCCGAGCGTGGCCGCCTGCTGCCGGAGCACCGCCGCCAAGTCGTCGTCCAGCGTCAGCGTCGTCCGCATCGCGCACGCATCGTAGATGCTCCTTAGTTTGACGTCAAGACATCAACGACGGGCCGGCGTGCAGACAGCCGGGCTGCCGCCTGAGGGGCTGCGCCGTAGAACGGCGTAGACACCTGGTCTACAATCTGCTTCTATCGACAACGTTCTGAAGGGAGGGCCGGATGCGCCACCGTCATCTCGCCGCGTTCGCAACGGTTGTCGTCCTTGGAGCGCTGGCGTCGGTTCCCGTCGCCGCGCAGGGTCAGGATCGGGAGGCTGGCGAGGAGGCGACGTGGACCGTGCCCCGGACGCCCGCCGGGCGCCCGGACATGCAGGGCTACTGGACGACCCAGACGTTCACGCCCCTGGAGCGGCCCGAGCGCCTGGCCGACCAGGAGTTCCTGTCGGAGGAGGAAGCGGCCCTGCTGCAGCAGCAGCTCACCGCCGAGGGCGTCGACCCCCTGCGGCGCGATGCCATCGCCATCGAGGATCCGGAGGCCCGGGAGCAGGCGCTCTACCAGGAGAACCGCGACGCGTCGTACGTCCACTACGACAACCAGATCTGGCTGCGCACGCCGGTGCCGAAGGGGCTGTCGACGCAGCGGACGTCGCTGATCACCTATCCGCCGAACGGCCGGATTCCACCCATGACGCCGGAGGGCGCCGCGCGTGTGGAGCACGAGCGCCGGATGGCCAGCGTATTCGACGGCCACGAGACCCGCCCGCTGATGGAGCGCTGCGTCGTCTGGACGCACGAGGGCCCGCCGTTGCTGCCCCCCGCGTACAACGACATCCACCAGATCTTCCAGACGGAGGACCATTTCGTCCTGTTCACGGAGCTGGCAACGAACCCGCCGCGCATCATGGCGCTCGACGGACGTGCTGCCATCCCCGACGCGATTCGCCAGTTCGGGGGCAACTCGCGCGCCCGCTGGGAAGGAGACACGCTGGTCGTCGAGACAGACCACTTCATCGCCCGGCGGAACTACCGCGGCGCGAACCAGTTCCGGCACGTGGAGGAGCGCTTCACCCGCATCGCGGAGGACGAGATCCGCTACGAGTTCACGATCACGGACCCGACGACGTGGACCAGCCCGTGGGGCGGCGTGGTGCCGATGCTCCGCACCGAGGGGCCGATGTTCGAGTACGCCTGCCACGAGGGCAATCACGACATCCGGCACATCCTGGAGATCAACCGCAACCTCGAGCGGCAGGCGGCCGAGGCGTCCGCCGCGGCGGACGCGAAGTAGAGGGAACGTACAATGGCGCCCGATGACCGGGCGCCAGATCCGCATCGGCACGAGCGGGTGGCACTACCCGAGTGGGGACGGCGCCTGGGATGGCGTCTTCTACCCGCCGCGGGGACGCCGGCACCGAGCGAAGGGATTCGACGAGCTCGAGTACTACGCGGAGCACTTCGATACGGTCGAGGTGAACTCGACCTTCTACGGCGTGCCGCGCCGCTCGGTCGTCGCCGCTTGGGCCGACCGGACCCCCGACGACTTCGCGTTCGCGGTCAAGCTGTACCAGCAGTTCACCCACCCGAAGATGTTCGCCGCCGCCACCGGGAGCGGCGACGCGCAGGTCGACCGCGGCGACGTCGACCGCTTCCGTGACGCCATCGCGCCCCTCCACGAGGCGGGCAAGCTCGGCGCCCTGCTCGCGCAGTTCCCCGCCAGCTTCAAGAACGCCGCCGCCGCGCACGACCACTTGGCGTGGCTGATAGAGGCGCTGTCGGCCTGCCCGGTGGCGGTGGAGCTGCGCCACCGGAGCTGGAGCGACGACGTCGCCGGCACGTTGCGGCTGCTCAACGGGCTCGGGGCCGCCTGGGTGCAGATCGACGAGCCGAAGTTCCGCCTGTCGATCGCGCAGAACACCCTCCCCAACGTCGAGAGCTTCTACTACATGCGGCTCCACGGCCGCAACGCGCGGAAGTGGTGGCGGCACGACCGCGCCGAGGAGCGCTACGACTACCACTACTCCGCCGCGGAGCTGCAGCCGTTCCGGGACACCGCGGACGCCGCCGCCCGCCTCGTCAAGCGCCTCTACCTCTACATGAACAACCACTTCGCGGCCAAGGCGGTGGCCAACGCCGCCACGCTGAAGCACCAGCTCGGCCTGGAGGTGTCCGGCGACTGGCGCGAGGAGATGGTGACGCGCTACCCGGAGCTCGCGGGGGTCGTCAGGACGGAGCCCGAGGCGGCGGCGCCGTTGCTGCCGGTCGAGCGGCCGCCGGCGCGAGGATGATCCTATCCACTCCCGGATTCGATCGGGAAGTTTGCGCGCCCGCCTTCGTCAGCCGACCCCGATGAGCCGCTTTCCGCCCCGTCTGCGCACTCCCAGGTAGTTCGCGACAGAACGCCCCGTTGCACCGAGCGCCGTGAAGTGGCGGCAACCGGGCCTCGCCCCGAAGGGCGAACTGCCGCGGGCGACATCGGGCCGCCGGGCCATTCCGGCCCGGCGCCGGGACAGAGGGAGGCAGTCCATGGCAGCGACGGCGATGACGGCAACAAGCGGGAGAATCGCGAAGCAGACAGGGTCGGGGGCGCACGTGCGCGAGCACGGCAGCATCCTGGCCGACGTGGAGAAGCGCGCCCTGATCCGAATGGCGGCCCGGCTCCCGCTCCGGATTAACGCGGACCACCTGACCGCGCTCGGCCTGCTCGCCATGGTGGGAGTCGGGGCGTCCTACTGGGCCTCGCGGTGGAACGAGCTGGCGCTGCTGGGCACGATCGCCGGGCTGGCCCTGAACTGGTTCGGCGACAGCCTCGACGGGACGGTCGCCCGCGTCCGGAACCACCAGCGGCCGCGCTACGGCTTCTACGTCGACCACGTGGTCGACATCACGAGCATGCTGCTGCTGTGCGCCGGGCTGGCGCTGTCGCCGCACATGAGCCCGGTGGCAGCGCTGCTGCTGCTCGCCGCCTACCTGATGGTCTCGGCCGAGGCGTATCTGGCGACGCATGCCTGCGGCGTCTTCCGTATTTCGCTGCTGAGGGTGGGGCCGACGGAGCTGCGCATCCTGCTGGCGGCAGGCACCCTCCGGCTGTTGACGAACGGCTCCGAGGTGGAGTTGCTCGGCGGCACGGGGCTGCTGTTCGACGTCGGCGGCGTCGTGGCGGCGGCCGGGCTGTTCGGCGCTCTCGTCTTCTCGGCAGTCCGCAACGGGCTGGCGCTGTACCGCGCCGAGCCGCTTCCCCGCTGACCGATGGCGGGAACACGTGGCGCGGCGCCGCCCGCAGATTCGCGGCGCCGCCGGAGCGCTCGATTAGCGGACACGGTGAGGGGGTTGCGGAGATGGCTGGCATTCAACGCCGTGGGGGCGATGGGCGTGGCCGTGCAGCTCGTGACGCTGGTGAGCCTGACCGAGGCGCTGGGCCTGAACTACCTGGTCGCAACGCTGCTGGCGGTGGAGACGGCCATTCTCCACAACTTCGTCTGGCACGAGCACTGGACCTGGCGGGACCGGGTCCCGGGGATCCACGGGCGGTGGACGCGCCTGGCGTGGTTCAACCTGGTGACGGGCGCCTTCTCGATCTCGAGCAATCTCGTTCTCACGGCGCTCTACGTGCGTCATCGTCGAGTGCGAGTCGGTCAGCCTGAGCCGCTCCATTCCGGGCGCCGTCCGGTGGATGGCGACCCCCATCGTCGACGGGACGGCACGGCAGGTGATGACCCGCACGCTGACCTCGATGGCCGCCGCGATGAGCGGCCCGGGGCCGTCCGGGATCGGGCCGGCCGCCACGCTGGCCAGCCGGCGCTGATCACGCGCCCGCCGAGAAGGGCGGGTGGGGGACGCGGTGCGGGGGGCGAATCCCCGACGCCGAGAGCGGAAAAGACGGACAATGGACACTGAGCGCGAAATGGGGATTCGATGGTGAACGCACTGCAGTCGACGAGGCGCCCGGGGCAACCGGCCGGCGCGGACCTGGAAGCCCGTGGCGAGAATCCCGCCGCACTCACGGCGTTTCACCGCGGGCTTCTCGGGGTCCGGGTCGCGCTGGCGGCCGCCCTCTTGGGCGGAACCATCGCCGCCGCCCCCGCGGCGGAGCTGCAGCCCCAGACGGTCGCGGCCTGGAACCGCTACGTCGAGGCGACGGAGCGGCGCATCGCGGCGGAGCTGGAGAACGGGCGCCCCGACCGGTTCCTCGTGCGGGACTTCGTCGACGGCGCCGCCGAGGCGCGCCGGGAGGTTCTCGCCGGACGGATTCGTATCGACAGGCTGGAGACGCGCGACGCGGACGGAGAACGGATCCGGGTGCCGAAGGGGGCCATCCACCACTGGCTCGGCAGCGCCCTCATCCCGGACGTCACGCTGGAGGAGGTTCTCCACGCACTCATCTACGCGGTCGAGCCGAAGGAGCTGCAGGACGACGTGATCGAGTCGCGCGTGCTCGCGCGCCCGGCCGACGATCGGCTGGAGCTGTTCCTCAAGCTGCGCCGCAAGCAGGTCGTCACGGTCCACTTCAACAGCGAGCACTCCGCGGCATACACCCGCCACCGGCCGGGCCTGGCGTCGAGCCGCTCCGTCGCGACCCGTATCGCGGAGCTGGACGGCGCAGGCACGCCGGGCGAACGCGAGAAGCCGGTCGGCCGGGACCGCGGCTTCCTCTGGCGGTTGAACACCTACTGGCGCTACCAGCAGGTCGACGAGGGCGTCATCTTCGAGTTGGAGTCGATAAGCCTCAGCCGGGGCATCCCGCGCCTCCTCCGCTGGATGGTGTCGCCGCTGATCAACCGGACGGCGCAGGACATCCTGACGCAGACGCTGGCGTCGATGGCGGAGGTTCTGAGCGCCCGGGCGCCGGCCGAGTTCGGCAAGCCGGCCGCACGCGCCCTGCAGCCCTGATTCGATGCCCGATCGCCGCTGGCGTCCGCGGCGTCCTCTGCGTCCTCTGCCGCGGCCCGACCCGGCCGAGCGGCGGGCGGTCGACGCCTGGGTGCGCGTCGTGCCCGGCGTGCTCGCGGCGCACCTGCTCCTGCTGGGGACGCTGTGGGCCCGGCCGGGGCACCTGGCCCTGTGGTTGTGGTACGCGGCGCCGATCGTCCTCTCGCTGACGACCGCCGTCCTGCTCGTCGCCTCGCTGCGTTCCGCCCATCGCTGGAGGCATGGCGCCAACGTCTGGCAAGTGCTGGCCTACATGGGCCTGTTCGCGGTGATCTTCACGCTGCCGGTCTATGATCCGTACCCCTCCTCGTACGACGACCGGCCGAGCCGCGTGCCGTTCCGCCTGCCCCTCGACGAGCCGCTGACCGTCGCCTGGGGCGGGCCGACCTCCGAGGTCAACTACCACGTGTTTCTCCCCGACCAGCGCTGGGCCTACGACCTGGTGATCACCCGGGAAGGACGCACCTTCCGCACGGACGGTGTCGCCCTCGACGACTATCACGCCTACGGGTTGCCGGTGTACGCGCCGGCTGCCGGCGTCGTCTTCGCGGCGCACGACGGCGAGCCGGAGGTCACGATCGGCGCAACGCGCTGGGGCATGGCCGGGCTGGGCAATCACGTCGGCATCGAGGTGGCGCCGGACGAGTATCTCTTCCTCGGCCACCTGCAACCCGGAACGGTCGCCGTCTCCCGCGGCGAGCGCGTCACCGCCGGCCAGTTACTCGGACGGGTCGGCAACTCCGGCAACAGCAGCGAGCCGCACGTCCACCTGCACCTCCAGGACTCGATGCATCCCTACTTCGGGGAAGGCATCCCGTTCCACTTCCACGGCTACCGCCACGAGGGCCGCGTCGTCGCCCGCGGCATGCCCGAGGGCGGCCGGCGCGGCGGCCTGTACCGCGGCGACCGCATCGCGCACGTGCCGGCGGAACACGCGGCCGGCGGGAGCGAATGACCGCCCGCACCCCGCGATCCGGGCTTTGCATTCTGCACGGTCAGGGAGTAGTCTGGCCTTAGACTGCGGCTGCGGACCCGCTCACACCACCCGCCATCGAGCGCCGACAAGACCTGATGAGGTTGGCCGTCCCGCCTTGGATGTTCTTCGCTGCGATGGCTTTGGCGGGGTTAGGCGTAGCCGCACGGGGCGACACGGAAGGAGTCACCGGATGGGTCAGAGGTTGTACGTCGGCAACATTCCGTTTGCCGCAGGGGAGGACGATCTTCGCGATCTGTTCTCGCGGTTCGGAACCATCGAGTCGGTATATATCGTGACAGATCGGGCGACGGGACGCCCGCGCGGCTTTGCCTTCGTCGAGATGGTGAACGACGAGGATGCTCAGAAGGCGATCAGCGAGCTGGACCAGACCGAGTTTCAGGGACGCCGACTCGCCGTCAACGAGGCGCGGCCGCGCGCGCCGCGGCCGGACGGGCCACCCGACGACGGCTTCCGCGGCCGGCGCCGCGAACCGCGCTGGTAGGACCGTCGGGGACGCCGCCCCGTGCGGCGTCTGACGTGTATTCCCCCGGAACGGACTCTTCGCAAGATTGCAGCAGGTTCCCATGCCATCGGTACAGTCCCGCACGGAGGTGCACGACGTCGTCGTCATCGGCTCGGGCGCGGGCGGGGCCACCGTCGCGCACGTGCTCACTGGCCTCGGCGTCCGCGTCACGCTGCTCGAAGCGGGGCCGATGCTGGATCCGCTCGCCGAGTTCAAGGAGCACCGCTGGCCGTACGACTACGACCACCGGGGTGCGGAGGAAGGGGGGCGGCGCTACTTCGGCGACGGCAAGCCCTTCGGCTTCTTCGCCACCACCAGCGGCGGCTGGGAGCTCGACGGCGAGCCGTACACCGTGGCCGACGGCACCGACGATTTCTGGTGGTTCCGGTCGCGCATCGTCGGCGGGCGGACCAACCACTACGGCCGCATCTCGCTGCGTTTCTCCGACTACGACTTCAAGCCCCGCGACAGGGACGGCCTCGGCTGGAACTGGCCGATCGCCTACGACGACCTCGCCCCCTGGTACGACCGGGCAGAGGCGTTCATCGGCGTCGTCGGCAGCCGCGAGGGAATCCGGAGCGCGCCCGACGGCGTCTTCCACGATCCCCCGCCGCCCAAGGCGCACGAGCTGCTCATCCGGCGCGCCAGCCGGCGGATGGGCATCCCCTGCATCCCCAACCGGCGGGCAGTCATCACCCGCGCCATCAACGGCCGGCCCGCCTGCCACTACTGCGGGCAGTGCGGCCGCGGGTGCGTGACCGGCTCGAACTACTCGGCGAGCCAGACGCAGATCTTCCCGGCGCTCGAGACCGGACGGCTCGACGTGCTCGACCTGGCCATGGCGCGGGCGATCACCACCGATGCCGGCGGCAGGGTCGACGGGGTCGTCTACGTCGACAAGCGGACGGGACGGGAACGGCGGGTGCGCTGCCGCACGCTGGTCCTGGCCGCGAGCGCCTGCGAGTCGGCGCGCCTGCTGCTGAACTCGAAGACCGCCGAGCATCCCGACGGCGTCGGCAACTCGTCCGGCGTGGTGGGCCGCTACCTGATGGACACGGTGGGGTACGACATCGGGGGGACGGTGCCCGCGCTCGA
Organism: Acidobacteriota bacterium; assembly: GCA_021296515.1. Taxonomy (GTDB): domain Bacteria; phylum Acidobacteriota; class Vicinamibacteria; order Vicinamibacterales; family UBA8438; genus WTFV01. The sequence goes on from JAGWAH010000077.1 coordinate 8,576, forward strand.
AGGGCTGCCGCGCTACAACAGCGACGGGGCCGGCGGCGCGCATCTCTACATGCCGTGGTGGGGCTGGGAGCGCCAGCAGGCGCTGGGCTTTCCGCGCGGCTACCACATCGAGATCGGCGGCGGCTACGGCATGCCGGGCATCGGGTCCTTCGGCGGCGCGGCGCGGCGCGGCGGCTACGGCGCGGCGATCAAGGAGCAGGCGCGGCGCGACTACGGCACGCGGGTCTCCTTCGCCGGCCGCGGCGAGATGATCCCGAACGAGGCGAGCTTCTGCGAGATCGACCCCGACGTGGTCGACCGCTACGGGATCCCGGTGCTGCGCTTCCACTTCCGGTGGAGCGACCACGAGCGGCGCCAGGCGCAGCACATGCGCGAGACGTTCACCGAGCTGATCACCCTGATGGGCGGCGAGCCGCAGGCGCCGGGCGCCCGCGACGCCGCCGGGATCTCCATCGGCGGGAGCATCATCCACGAGGTGGGCACGGTCCGCATGGGGAACGACCCCCGCACGTCGGCGCTGAACGGGTTCTGCCAGTCGCACGATGCGCCGAACCTGTTCGTGTGCGACGCGGCGAGCTTCGTCAGCAACCCCGACAAGAACCCGACGCTGAC
>JAGWAH010000078.1:0-382 GCA_021296515.1 Acidobacteriota bacterium
CGCGAATCACGAGCCGTTGCACCCAGCGCCGGGTACCTGTCGGGTCGACCTCGAGGTACAAGCCGTTGCCGTCGCAGTAGCGGCCGGCCTTTGCGACGTTGCGGCAGAATGCGGCGCTGAGGGCGTTGTGGGGGTGGCGGCCGCGTCGCTTGGTGGCGCGGGGCTTCTTCGGATAGGAGGCCACGGGCTCGAAAGTGCGTGGACACTCTCTCCGCCAAAGTCCTCCCGATCCTACCACCAATTCTGATTCGGATGCAGGCGGAACGGTTGATCGAGCTTTGCGGACCGGCGTACACTGGGGCTTCCGCGCGTGGTGACGGGTCGCGCCGCGGCTCGGAACCTGTGCAATTTCAGCCTACGAACCGCGTCAGGGCCGGAAGGC
>JAGWAH010000078.1:612-25931 GCA_021296515.1 Acidobacteriota bacterium
AACGGCGTAGACTGCTAGTCAGGCCCGGTTGGGCGGCAAGCGGAGCCGCAGGCGACGATTGTCGGGCTAGCCTTGGCGACGGATGGCCTACCAGGTTCTCGCACGCAAGTACCGGCCGCAGCGGTTCGATGACGTCGTCGGCCAGCGGGCCGTCACGAAGACGTTGCGCAATGCGCTGGCGCAGGGGCGGCTCGCCCAGGCGTTCGTGTTCGCCGGCCCCCGCGGCGTGGGAAAGACGACGACCGCCCGCATCCTCGCCCGCGCGTTGAACTGCACGAAGGGGCCGACGCCGGACCCGTGCGGGACGTGCGACGCGTGCGCAGAGATCGCCGAGGGGCGCGACATCGACGTCCTGGAGATCGACGCAGCCACCCACACCCAGGTGGACAACATTCGCGAGGTGATCATCGCCGGGCTGGCGATGGCCCCGGTCCGAAACCGGTACAAGGTCTACATCATCGACGAGGTTCACCAGCTCTCCAGCCATTCGTTCAACGCGCTGCTCAAGTCGATCGAGGAGCCGCCGCCGCACGTCGCGTTCATGATGGCGACGACGCAGCTCGAGAAGATCCCGGAGACCATCCTGTCGCGGTCGCAGGTCTACGAGCTGCGGACCATCGGCCGGCAGCAGATCGCCGAACAGTTGCGGATGATTGCGGACGCCGAGTCGATCGTCGTCGACGACGCGGCGTTGGGGCTCGTCGCGCGCGCGGCCGACGGCAGCATGCGCGACGCCCAGAGCGCCTTCGATCAGGTGATCGCCTTCGCCGGCCAGACGATAGGCGTCGACGACGTCTCGACCGTGCTCGGCCTCATCGGACGAGACCCGGTGCTGGACGCGGTTGCCGCCGTCGCCGACGAGGATGCGGCCGCGGTCTTCGATCTCGCGGGACGGTTCGTCGAGGCGGGCTACGACCTGCGGCTGGTCTGCCGCGAGCTCTCGCGTGCGGTGCGTGACCTGCTGGTCCTGGCCGTCGACCCGGCGCGGGCCGCCGATCCGGAGATTGCCGGCGAGGGCGAGCGCGAACGGCTGGTCGCGCTCGCGCGGCGGTTCTCGCGCGAGGATCTGATGCGCGGTTTCGACGCGATGGCTCGTGCCGAGGTGGAGATCCGGACCGCGATGCAGCCGCGCTACCACCTCGAGATGGCTCTGCTCCGCTGGATGCACCTGCGCAAGCTGGTGCCGCTCAGCGAGTTGTTGCAGGGGCGCGGCGCTTCGGCGTCCGCCGGCGCGCCATCCGCCGGCCCGCAGCGGAAACCGCGTCCGAAGTCCGCGCCGCGGCGGGCGTCCGCGGCGCTTTCGGCGGAGCGCGTGCCAGACGGGGCGCCGGGGTGCCGGGAAGACGTCTCGTCTCCGCCCGGGCCGCCGCAGGGCGGTTTGCGGATCGCGGGAGGGGGAGCGCAGGCGTCGCCGAACGGCGTTCAGGCCGTGCGCGCGGATCCGGAGGCGTCGAGCTTGCCGTCAGGTGCGACCTCCTCCCCGGGGGAGCCCCGCGTGGCTCGTACGCCCCCCGCGTCGACGCCCGCCGCCGCAGGTTCGGGGGAAGCCGACGCGAGGGACAGGCTGCTGGCGGAGATCAGGCAGGCCAACCGGTTCTTCTACGGGACGGTCGCCTCCCAGGCGCAAAGGATCGAGATCGTGGAGGAACGCCTCGTCTTCGCCTTCCCCCCGGCGCGGCAGACCCTTGCCGCTCAACTCAAGGCGAAGCGGGAATGGATCGAGACGCTGTGCGCCCGGGTGGTCGGGCGGCGGCTGACGGTCGAAGTAGTGCAGGATCCGGCCGCCGAGGCTCCGGTTGCACAGGAGCAGGGCGGCACGGTCGCGCCCCCGGGGGCCGCCGGCGGGGCGGGTACGGCGGCCGGGGAGAAGCCGGCGGCGGGCGACCCTCCCCCGGCCGCGGACGGTCCGGCGGCGGAGTTGCGCGCGCGGGCACTCGGCGACAGCGTCGTCAAGGCGGTGCTGGAGCTGTTTCCGGCGGAAATCACCGGCGTCGAGAAGATCTGATGAACATCCAACAGATGATGAAGCAGGCCCAGGAAATGCAGGAACGCCTGCAGCGTGAGCTCGCCGCCACGGAGGTGGAGGCAACCGCCGGCGGCGGCATGGTGACCGTCGTCATGAACGGCGTCAAGCAGTTGCGGGCGGTCACGATCGATCCCGAGGTCGTCTCCGCGGACGACGTCGAGATGCTGCAGGATCTCATCGTGGCGGCGGTCAACGACGCGCAACGCAAGGTCGACGAGGAGGTCGCCGGCCGGATGGGCGGCATGATGGGCGGCCTGCGGATTCCGGGATTCGGCGGATGACCGAGCTCGGACCGCTCCAGGCGCTGGTGGACCAGCTTCAACGGTTGCCGGGAATCGGGGCCAAGGGCGCCCAGCGGCTCGCGTTTCATCTGTTGCGCCAACCGCGTGACGACGTGGAGGCGTTGGTCGGGGCCATCCGGGACGTCAAGGAGCGGATCACCTACTGCTCGGTCTGCCACAACATCACCGACGCCGACCCCTGTTACTACTGCACGCACGACGGCCGCGACCGCAGCGTCATCTGTGTCGTGGAAGATCCCCACAACGTGGCCGCGGTGGAGCGGACGAAGGAGTTCAACGGCGCCTACCACGTCCTGATGGGAGCGCTGTCGCCGCTGCAGGGAGTCGGCCCCGACGAGCTGCGCATCAAGAGCCTGCTCGATCGCGTCGGCCGCGGCGAGGTCGCCGAGGTCATCCTGGCGACGAACCCCAACGTCGAGGGCGAGGCGACGGCCATCTATCTGGCGAAGCTGCTGAAGCCGCTCGGCGTGCGCGTCACCCGCATTGCCATGGGGCTGCCGGTCGGCAGCGACATCGAGTACGCCGACGACGTGACGATCCACAAGGCGATGGAGGGCCGGCGCGACCTGTAGGAGGCGGTGGCCGGGTCAGGCATGGCGCGACTTGCAGGAGGCGGTGGCCGGATCAGTCCAGCTTGTCTTCGTGCCGCGTCAAGGTCCGTGACGGTACTCTCTCGGCGGCCAGACGCTCCAGCACGCGGGCGGTCGCCGGCGCGCGCGTCTCTTCGCCGGCCGGACCGACGTCGCGCCGCAGGCGCTCCATCCCGTCCGCGTCGTCGACGTCGTACCACTCCGCGATTCGCTCCACGGCGATCCCGGACCGGGCGGCGGCGCGCACCGTGTCCTCGAATGCCGAGGATGTTCCCCAGCGGACGCCGGTGAACAGATCCGGAACGGCGTCGCCCGAATCGGGAGCCGTCAGGCCGATCAGGTAGTAGCCGCCGTCGGCGGCGGGGCCGAGAGTCACGGTTCCGGGTCTCAGTCGCGCCAGAGCATCGGCGACGTGCTCGGCGGGCAGTGTCGGCAGGTCCGATCCGATGAGCACTACCCTGGTGAAGCCGGCCGCGAAGAGATCCTCGAACAGTTTGTGTTCCCGCGCGCCGAGGTCGTCCCCGCGCTGGGGAAGCAGCAGGGTTCCGTCGATGCCGAGCGGAGCGAATCCGCCAACTTCGGCCCCGGGTGCGTAGGCGACCCGCCACGCGACGTCAGGCAGGGCGCTGCGGATCGCCACGGTGTCCGCCAGGAAGGCTGCGTAGAGCCGCCGCCGGTCGGCCTCCGCGGGTACCGCCTGCCGCAGGCGGCTCTTCGGCGCCCGGGCGCCGGCGGGGGAGCGCGCCATGACCGCTACCGCCGCGGGTCCCCGTTTCTCGGCCGCGAGTCTGCGTGGGGAGAGTCCTCGGCGCGCCAGCACCGCCATGCCGGCGGCCATCCAGACGAGCATGCGCGCCGTGCGCGTGGTCGCCAGCGTGACACCGGTGGTCTCGCCGAACCCCAACAGTGTCGCAACCGCCGCGGTCCCGGCCTGGTCGACGCCGATTCGCAGCGGGACCACCTTGAAGATCACGTTGACGAAGCGGTTCGCGGCTTCGAACACGAAGACCTCCACGAGCGTAGGGGCTCGGGCTCCGATGACCGAGAGTACGACGAACGCTTCCGTGACGGCCAGGGCATGGAACGACATCTCGAGCGAGGCCACCAAGAGCACGCGCGGCCACGTCCGCGGGTAGTCGCGGTGGATGCGGGATTCCGCCTCCCCGGCGCGGTCCGCGGCCCCTTCGAGCAACGCGGTCGCTACGCCGCGCCGCGCGAGCCAGCGGAGCGGCGCGCTGGCGGCCCGGACGCGGTTCCAGATGAGCCAGTGCGCGCCCGCCACGAACAGCACGAGGGTTGCCAGAGGCAGGCCGTAGAGCAGCCATTCGGATGCCGGCGGCTGGACCATCATCACGAGCGCGACCGCGCCGGCGCCGACCACGACGACCATCGACAGGGTGTAGAAGAGCGTCTCGACCGCCAGCGCCGGAACCGTGCGGCCGAGGGGCGCGCGGTCCCGGAGGTACAGCACCTTGACCGGCTCGCCGGCGACGAGACTCAGCGGGGTCAGGTTGGCGACCGCATCGCCGGCCACGAACGCCGGCAGCAGATCGCGCAGGCCGAGGCCGTGTCCGGGCGGCAGACACCGCAGCCAGGCCAGGGCGCGCGCCGCGAAACGGAGGCCCGACAGCACGATCACCAGACCGAACGTCCAGCCCAACTCGCCGATGTCGCCGGCCACGGTTCCGACGCCGGCTGCATGGAGGTAGTACCCGAACAGCGCGAAGCCGCCGATCGTGGCGAGCAGGCCGACCGCGCCGGAGCGCCGGCCGGATGTCGCGGGACGTGTGTGCATGGGGGAACGGAGGCGGCCGGCGACAGACCGTCGGCTCGCTGCCATAATCGGCGGGTCATGGAGTCGGTCTCCCTCCAGTTTCCCGTCGCCGTCATTCTACTCGGTGGCGGACTGGTGGCCGGCTTCGCGGGATACCCGTTGCTGCGGCCGTTGCTGGCTCTGTACGGCTTCATCGGCGGCGTGATCGTCACGCCTACATTCGCCGATCAGCTCGACGGCTGGTGGTTCATCACGGCGACTCTGGCCGGCGGACTCGCCGGTGCGGCAGTGGCCCTGGCGGTCTACCTTGCCACGGTGGCGCTCGTCGGGGCCGGTGCGGCGGCGTTCATCGTGCACCTGGCTGTCGAAGGCGATCCGGAGATCTGGCTCGTGGTCGCCGCCTCCGTGCTCGGCGCGCTCATGGCGCTGATCGCCCGTCGCTACGTCGTGATCATCGCAACGGCGTTCGTCGGAGGCTGGACCGCGATGGTCGGCGGGCTGGCGCTGTCCCGGGACCAGGCTGCGATGGCTGCCACAGCGGGCGACGTCTCCGGGTTGTTTCCGCTGGTGCCCCTCGAAGGGCAGGAGGTGTTCGCGGCCGGCTGGCTCACCCTCGGCCTGCTCGGATCCGTGGTTCAGCTTCTCGCCTCGAGGCAGGTCCGCGGCGACGACTGACTGTGCGGGCGGTGGCGGAAATGCGCCCCGGCCGCGGGCGCCGCTGGGCGCCGCGCCAACGGTGCCCCGAAGATGTTATGATCAACGGTCTTGCATGTTCCTCAGTAGCTCAATTGGCAGAGCATCCGGCTGTTAACCGGAGGGTTGCTGGTTCGAGTCCAGCCTGAGGAGTAGCGTCTCCCCATCCTGTCCCCGGCTGTTGCGCCTTGGGCTGCCCTGCTACCCGGGCGGCCAGGTCATGTCCCGTCCGGCGAGCAGGTGCAGGTGGATGTGGAACACCGTCTGGCCCGCTGCGGCGTTGCAGTTGAAGACGGTTCGGTAGCCGGCTGCCGCGTGCCCGCGGTCGGCCGCGATCCGGCTCGCCAGGTGCACCATCTCGCCGACCAGGTCGGTGTCGCCGGCGGTCAGGTCGTTGAGGGTGGAGATGTGGCGGCGCGGGATGATGAGGACGTGGGTCGGCGCCTGCGGGTTGATGTCGCCGAACGCGATGAGGCGTTCGTCCGCGTGGACGATGTCGCCCGGGATCTCGCGGGCGGCGATCTTGCAGAACAGGCAGTCGGCCATGGGTCGTTCTCGGAATCAGGCGAACGCAGTTTCCAGGGGTCGGTCGGCGGCGATGACGGCGGTTCGCGGAATGCCCTGGAGGTCGGCTCGGATGTCGAGCAGTTCGACTCCCGCCGCCGCGGCCACGAGATCGCGAAGCGCGTTGGCCTGACCCGTTCCCATCTCCACGATGATCCGGGCGTCGGGGTTCAGCCTGACCGGCGCCGCGTGCAGCAGATCACGCAGCGGATCGAGGCCGTCGGTTCCTCCGTCCAGCGCGATCCGGGGTTCGTGGAGGCGGACCTCCGGCGGCAGCGAGCCCAGCTCGCCGGTCGGTACGTAGGGCAGGTTCGCGACCAGCAGATCGAGCCCGCCGCCATCTTCGGCGGAGGAGCCCGCGAGCCAGTCGGCAAGCGTGCCCTCGACCCACGCGATGCGCTCGCCGACGCCGTGCTCGGCCGCGTTCCGGCGGGCCACGGCCAGCGCGGCCGGCGAGATGTCGATCGCGGTTACCGAGGCCCGTGGGAACTCGCGGGCGAGGGTCACCGCAAGACAGCCGGAACCGGTCCCGACGTCGGCGATTCCGAGCGGCGCGCCCCGGCGCTCGCCGAGCAGCTCGACCGCGGCCTCGACGATCAGCTCGGTCTCCGGGCGCGGCGTCAGCACCGCGGGACCGACCGCGAAGGCGCGCCCCCAGAATTCGCGGCGCCGGGTGATGCACGAGACCGGCTCGCGCTTCTGCCGGCGCGCGACCAGCGGCGCGTACCGCGCCTCGAAGCTCGGGGGCGCGGGGTCGCGGCGACGAGCGAGCCAGGCCGCGCGATCCCACCGGAGTGCATGACGGGCAAGGACCTCGGCGTCGATCTGCGCTTCGTCTGCGGCAACTCCCGCGCGCGCAAGGCAGTCCCGCGCCCGCGCCACCCGGTCGATCAGGGGCACGGCCCCGTCGCCCGCGCGCGGTCCCGTCACGCCGGTGCCGCCTCTTCTTCCGACTTGAGCTTCTCGGACTGGTAGTGGGTGACGACGGTCTCGACGAGCTCTCCCAGATCGCCGGCCAGGACCTCGGGCAGCCGGTGAGTCGTGAAGCCGATGCGGTGATCGGTGATCCGGTTCTGCGGGAAGTTGTAGGTGCGGATCTTCTCCGAACGTTCGCCGGTGCCGACCTGTCCGCGCCGGTCGCTGGCGATCTCGGACTGCTGTCGCTGCAGCTCGATTTCGTAGAGGCGCGCCCGCAGCACCTTCATCGCCTTGGCCTTGTTCTTTATCTGGGACTTCTCGTCCTGCTGCGAGACGACGAGTCCGGTCGGCAGGTGGGTGATGCGGACCGCCGAGTAGGTCGTGTTGACGCTCTGGCCGCCCGGACCGCTGGAACAGAACGTGTCGATGCGCAGGTCCTTGGGATCGATCCGGATGTCGACCTCCTCGGCTTCCGGCAGCACCGCGACCGTGGCGGTGGAGGTGTGGATGCGCCCGCTCGCCTCGGTGCTCGGGACCCGCTGCACGCGATGCACGCCGCTCTCGTACTTGAGACGGCTGTAGACGCGCTTGCCCTCGATCAGCGCCACCACTTCCTTGATGGCGCCGACGCCGGTCTCGTTGGACGAGAGCACCTCGACGCGCCAGCCCTGCTCCTCGGCGAACCGCTGGTACATGCGGAAGAGATCCGAGGCGAACAGGCCCGCCTCGTCGCCGCCGGTACCGGCCCGGATCTCCAGGACGACGTTCTTCTCGTCGTTCGGATCCTTGGGCAGCAGCAGCACCTTGATGGCGCCCAGGAGCGTGTCGCGCCGCTCTTCCAGGACGCTCAGCTCCTGCTCGGCCAGCTCGCGCAGGTCGTCGTCGTCGCCGGCGGCGAGCTCCCGCGTTTCCGCCAGTTCCTCCACCACCGCCTTGTACTCGCGAAACTGCTCGACGAGCGTTTGTATCTCGGAGAGTCCCCGGGTATGGCGGCGATATTCCTGCTGGTCGGCCTGCACCGCCGGATCGGCGATGAGGGCCATCAGCTTGTCGTACCGCTCCTCGATTGCCTGCAGCTTGTCGAACATGACCGATCAGCCTCCCGAAACGGGCGGCAGGAACGCGATCTCGTCGCCGTCGGCGATGCGGGCGTCCATCCGTGCGTACTCGGCGTTGACGGCGACGGACACCGCGCCGCGGTAGGCGGCGAGCTCGGGGTGCTCGTCCGCCAGCAGTCGCCAGACGGTGTCGGCCGTGGCCTCCCCGGGCAACTCGCGCGCCAAGTCGGAGGCGCCGGCGATGTCGCGCAGCCGGGCGAAGAGTCGAACCGTTACGCGCATGCCGCCTGCAGGGCCCGCCCGCGGGCCTCCTCGTCGTCGGGATCCGCGGTGGCGCCTTCGATCCAGACGTCCCCGCCCTCGAAGAACTCGTGCTTCCAGATCGGCGTGATCTGCTTGATGCGCTCGATGGCGTAGCGGCGCGATGCGGCGACGCGGCGGCGATGGCGACGCTCGCCTCGCCGATCGACAGCCTGCCGATGCGGTGGTGCACGGCGACGTGCGTGTCCGGCCAGCGCTCGTACGCCTCGGCCGCGATGCGTTCGAAGGACTTCACCGCCAGCGGCTCGTACGCCTCGTACTCCAGCCGGTCGACACGGCGGCCCCGATTCTCGTTGCGCACCGTGCCCAGGAACGACGTGACGGCGCCGGCGCTCGCCGCCGCGTCCGCCAGGCGACGCGCGACGAGGTCGATGATCGGTTGCAGTTCCAGCGGCTCGGTCGTGACCACGAAGGCCGGCGCCCCCATGTCTCGGCAGTATACCAGTCGCGCCGCAGGTGAATCAGTCCGCGCGCCGGCTCGGCTCACCTCCACTCGCCGCGACGGGTGGTCCATGACCGGGAACGCTGCCGCCGCGGCCGAAGCGATATGCCTGCCGAATCGCCGCGGCGACGTACCGCTGCGCGTCCTCCGCGGCCGCGGGCAGCGCGAGCCCGGTGGCGAGACCGGCGGTCAGGGCGGCGCTGAAGGTACAGCCCGTGCCGTGGGTGCGGCTGCCGGCGAGGCCGCCGACGCGCCCCGTCGCGATCTCGACGGCGCCCGTACCGTCGTCGAGGACGTCGACGACGGTGTCCGTCCCGCCCAGGTGTCCGCCGGTGACGATGACGGCTGCCGCGCCGAGATCCCGGATGCGCCGCGCCGCCTCCCGCGCCCCGGCGAGCGAAGTGACCTTCGCGCCGCTGAGCCGCGCCGCCTCCATCCGGTTCGGCGTCACGACCGCGGCCAGCGGCAGGAGTCTGGCCTTCAGGAGGCGGAAGCCGCTCTCGTCGAGCAGGGGCCTGCCGCTTGTCGCCACCAGGACCGGGTCGACGACCGGCGGGATGGCCAGCGCCGCGAGCCGCTCGCAGACGACGGCGACGATCGAACCGTTCGCCAGCATCCCGGTCTTGACCGCCGCGATGGGGAAGTCGGCGGCCACCGTCGTGATCTGCGCCGCGACGATGTCGGGCGGAAGCGGGTGCGTACGGGGGATCTCGTGCGTGTTCTGCGCGGTGACGGCGGTGACCGCGCTCAGGCCATGGACGCCGTGCGCGGCGAAGGTCAGCAGGTCGCACTGGACGCCGGCCCCGCCTCCCGAGTCGCTCCCGGCGATCGTCAGCGCGGCGGGCATCGCGGGCGGCGGGGCGTCTATCCGGCCGGCGGTCCCGCGTCGTTGCGAACGAAGACCAGCAGGTACTGATAACGGAAGTCGTCCTCGCGCGCCAGGAGTCGGAAGCCGGCGGCCTGGGCGTCGCGGATCACCGTTTCGGGCTTCACCCGCTCGTCGAGCGGTGGGCCGGGACCGCCGCCGTCGAGCCGGTACTCGACGATGCCGACCCTGCCGCCCGGCTTCAGCCGGGGCATGACGTTGCGCAGCAGGGTGACCGGATCCTCGACCTGGCTGTACACCTCGACCATCAGCAACGCGTCGATCGGACCCGGCAAGAGCGGGTTGCTGGGGGTGCCGATGATCGCCTGCACGTTGGTGAGCCCGGCCCGCCTGACCCGGCGGTTGATGGATTCGATCATCTGGGGCTGGATGTCTTCGGCGTAGACGAGACCGTTGGGGCCGACGCGCTGGGCCAGTCGCACGGTGAACCAGCCGCCGCCCGCCCCGACGTCGGCCACCACCGCGCCGTCGAAGATGCCGAGGGCGTCCATGATGAGTTCCGGTTCCTGCCAGGCGTCCCGGTCCGGTCCCTCGAGTACGCCGAGGTCTTCCGGTGGAAAGAGGCGGCCGTGGACGGGGCGCACCTGCGCCTGGGCGGCGGCGAGGCTCACGAGCAGGAGGGCCGGGAACAGCCAAGCCGCCAGTCGTGCGCCAACTCGTGGTGCCGTGCGCATCCTCCTATCCTGACCTGAAACGAACCGTCGCTCAAGTGTTCCCACTCGAACGATCCGCGCTTGGGAGGTGGCGCGACAGCAGTCCACGCCGTTCTACGGCGCAGACTGCCGGGACTCTTCCGGGCACGGCGCGTCCGGCTCGGCGACCGGCCGCATCGGGGGACGCGCGTATCCACGTCCGGCTGCGAGCACGTCGAGGTCGCTGGTCTCCAGGTCGAGCACCGGCAGAATCGCGAACGGGGTTGCCGCGGGCAGCCCGATCTGCTTCAGGTAGCCGCCGCACGCCCGGCAGAACTCGATGTGCCTTCCGGTCTGCGCTTCGCCGGCCGCCGCGGTGAGGAACGCGGTCCCCGATTCGGTGCAGTAGACGCACGCGTCGGCCCGGGGTTCCCAGTCGGCTCCGCAGAACGAGCATCGCGCGTAGCGCGCTCCACCCCGCACCTCCGCCAGGGCCGGCCAGGAGCCGCAGGCGGGGCACTCGCCGCGCGACCACGCGCGCAGGGCGCTCCGCACCTCCGGCGGGGCGGACGAAACGGACACCAGCGCATCGTGCTGGAGCTGGTGAGCCACCGGCCCCACGGCGAGCTCGGCAACCAGCCAGACCAGATCCGGGGCGACGCCGACGTGGTTCGCCCGCTGGCGGATTGCTTCCTGCCGGCGGGCGAGGGAGGCGCGCAGCAGGGATTCCGGCTCAATCTCGCCCTTTTCGATGACGGCGCGCACGCGCCGCGCCGGATCGCCGGCGCCGCCGGCGATGAAGTCGTCACAGAACCCCAGGAGGAACGGCAGCAGCCGGTCGACATCGATGTCGACCGCCAGATCGAGCACCGGGGCTCGTTGCCGTGCCAGGCGTTCGAGCAGATCGGCGGGTGCCGCGCTCGTCTCCCCGGTGATGCGGGGGACCTCGGCCATCAACTCCATGCCGCGCGTCACGAGCACCCGCTGCATGTCGACGGCGGCGCCCAGGTCCGGCCGCGCCTCCGCCAGCCGCAGCCAGCGCAGCTCCGCGTCGTCCAGGGGATCGTCGTACGCCATGCGCCGCCAGTATCGCACGGCCCGGGGAGGCGTGTTCACGCGAATGCGGAGGCGCGCTATACTGTGGTACGCATTAGGGGAGATGATTGAAGTGGCTGAAACGACTACGCTTGTGAGCGGGCCGGTGGCCGTGACCGACGCGGCGGCAGGCAAGATTCAAGCGCTGCTGGCCGAGGAGCAGAAGAACGACGCCGGCTTGCGCGTCTTCGTTCAGGGTGGCGGCTGTTCCGGGTTCCAGTACGGGTTGATGATCGAGGAAGGCTCGGGGGACGCCGAATCGGACAGGATCTTCGAATCCAACGGCATCAGGCTGTTCGTGGATCCCATCAGTGTGCGCTACCTCGCGGGAGCCGAGGTCGATTTCGTCGACAACCTCATGGGCGGCGGCTTCACGATCCGCAATCCGAACGCGAAGTCGACCTGCGGATGCGGACAGTCGTTCGGAGTATGACCGTCCCCGGTTCGGACAGAGCTTCGTCGCGGCCCCGGCCGGCCGATGCGTGAGATGGATCCGCAGTCCGAGTACGTAGAGCGCCTTCGCCCTCCCGGCGGCCGGCGGTCCGGCAAGCGCGATCTGATCGTCAACATCTTCCTGCAGCAGGACGGGCACCTGAGTGCCGACGATCTCGTGGACGTGGTGCGCCGCGACGGCAGGAAGATCAGTCGTGCAACGGTCTACCGCACGCTGCAGTGGATGGTCGAGGCGGGCATCGCACGCAAGGTCGACTTCGGCGAGGGCCGGTTCCGGTTCGAGCACTCCTACCGCCATCCCCGGCATTTTCACCTCATCTGCAAGAGCTGCAACGAGTCGTCCGAGTTCCTGTCTTCGGACATCGAGGGGCTGATCGAGGAGATCTCGGCGGCGCGGGGTTTCGAGTCGCGCAAGAGCGTGGTGCAGATCTACGGCACCTGCGAAGCGTGCCGGACCGGGCGCCGGGCGACGGCGGACAAGGTGACGACGGAGCTCCTCTTCGCGCGCGACGCGCTGCGCATCGCCATCGCGACCGAACGCAGCGGCCTCGAGTTCTACCGGCGCGCCGCCCGGCTGACCCGGGATGTGCGCGGGCGGCAGGTGTTCAAGAAGCTGGCCGACGAGGAGAAGCAGCACCTCGCCACGCTCGAGGCGCGCTACGCGGAGCTGCTGCAGCAGGATCCGCAGCTCGAATCGCACCCGACGTTTCTCTTCTTCAAGGGGGCGGCGAACGGGCTGTTCGCCGCGGGGGCCGAGGAACTGTCACGTGGCGTCGACGACAGGGCGGCTCTCAAGATCGGCATTCGTTGCGAGCGCGGTTCGCATCGTTTCTTCAAGCGCTACGGCGAGCGGTTCGAGGATTCGGAGGGCAAGCGGATCTTCCTGGAGTTCGCCGAGGAGGAACGCGAGCACCTGGAGTTGCTCACGAGCGAGTACCGCGCGCTCCGCGCCCGGCAGTCCGAGGCAGCGCCGGAGACTCGCGCCAGGCGGACGACGCGCGCGAGTGGGTGACGGGCCGCGCGCGGATTCTTCACTTGCTGCCGGCGGCCCTGCCGTCCGGTCCAGGCCATGATCGATCTGCACACCCATACGACGGCTTCGGACGGCTCGCTGGCCCCCCCTGAACTGGTCGAACGTGCCCATCGCCTCGGGATTCGGACGCTCAGCGTCACGGATCACGATACCGTGGCCGGGATCCCGGCGGCGGCGGCGGAGGCCGCGGCGCGCGGCATGGAGTTCCTCCCCGGTATCGAGATCACCGCCGTTCACGAGCAGCGCGACGTGCACATGCTCGCCTACTTCCTCGATCCTGCGCCGGTGGGACTGGCGGCGTTTCTCGATCTCCAGCGGCTGGACCGCTCGCGGCGGGCGCGAGAGATGGCCGCACGCCTGGCGGCGCTGGGAGCGCCGATCGACCTGGAGGGACTCATCGCGGGCGCCGAGGCGGGCGGCAGGGCGGTCGCGCGGCCGAGCGTCGCCCGTGCGCTGCTCGATGCCGGCCATGTGACGAGCCTGCAGCAGGCCTTCGACCGCTGGCTGGCCGACGGCAGGCCCGCCTACGTGCCGCGCACCGGGTCGTCACCGGTCGACGTCGTCCGCCTCGTGAAGCGGTCCGGCGGCGTCGCGGGGCTGGCCCATCCGGGGTTGCTCCGCAGGGACGACCTGATCCCGGCGCTGGTGGAGGCAGGTCTCGGCGCCATCGAGGTCTACCACAGCGACCACGACGCGGGGGCGCAGTCGCGTTATCTGCGTCTGGCCGGGCAGCATGGTCTTGCCGTGTCGGGCGGTTCGGATTTCCACGGCGACGACCATCCGCGGGCTCGCTGTTTCGGACGCGTGGGCCTTCCGCGCGAGCGGTTCGCGCCGTTGTTCCAGCGGGTTCGGGCGGCGCACGCCGCGGTCCGGAAGCAGTCGATGCAGTCCGAGGTGCTGCAATGACGGCGGCCCTGGTCACGGCGACCGTGCTCGGGATCGGAGGCCTCGGGTACGTCACCGTTCTCGGCTTTCTGGCGTCCGCCCCCGAGCAGATTTCGCGCCACGTGACCTTCGCGATCTTCTTCACGTTCATCACGTTGCTGGCGCACTCGATGACGATGTTCTATCTGATCGGCAAGGGGAAGGCCATTCGCGAGGCGGTGACCGACGGAGGGCTGTCCGACGAGCTGCATCTGGCGGTGGCCCGGGCGCGGCGTCCCGTCTTCTCGACAGGGACGCTGGCCATGGCCCTGACGATGTTCGCGGCCATTCTGGGGGGCGGCGTCGACACGGGTGTTCTGCCGGCCGTCGCGCACTCGTTGCCGGCCGTCCTGGCGTGCGTCACCAATCTCCTTGCGTTTCGCGCCGAGCTCGTCGCACTGGCCACGGCGACGGATTCGGTGACCGAGGTCAACCGGTTGCTCGAGTGACGCGGCTTCTCCTCTGCTGCTGTCCGGCGGAGCCGGCACGCGCGCCCTGAACCGCACGTTCGAAGAGCTCTTCGGCGTCGCTGGCGCGTTCTCCGGCATCGCGGTAGCGGGGCGTACCGACCCGCTCATTCTGGGCGACGCTCTCCACCGCGCCGGGTTCGCGGCCGACGCGGCTGCGCGCCGGAGGTTCCTGACGCGATACTGTGAGCACTTCGAGCGGGAGATCCTGCTTCCGGGGCCCAGGAAGGGACTGATGCCGGGGGTGCGCCGCCTGCTCGAACGCCTGCGGGAGCGGCCGGGCACGGCCTGTGCGCTGCTGACCGGCAACATCGCCCGGGCGGCACGCATCAAGCTGGAGCACTTCGACCTGCAGCGCTACTTCACATGCGGGGCCTACGGCGACGATGCGCCGCGGCGCGACGATCTCGTGCCCGTGGCCGTCGGCCGAGCCAGGCGCGCCGGCATCGATGTGGCCTCGGCGAACCAGGCGGTCGTCATCGGCGACACGCCGCTGGACGTGCAGTGCGCCGCCGCGGCGGGCGCCCGCTCCGTAGGTGTTGCGACGGGCCCGTTCACCGAAGAGGAGCTACGGCGCGCGGGAGCTGACGCGGTCCTCCCGGATCTGACGGATCCGAACCGCTTTCTCCTTGCCGCGGGCTGAGGTCCGCGAGGCCTTCGCCTACCGAAGCGGCAACGGTGGCGGAAGCGCCTGGGAGTCGAACCCAGCCCCCCCGCGCCAGCGGGGAGCGACCGATTTTGAAGACCGGGAGGGCCACCGGGCCCCGTTCGCTTCCCCGCAGTAGATTGTCTGTCGGATTCGTGCTGGCTGGCGCAGGACCGCACGCATGCCTCAAGAGCACACGCTAAACTGCCCCTTGGCGCGTGCGCTTACGCGAAGCAAACATGGCGGCCTGCCTGGGACGTGATCTGAGGACGACGTACCTCTGCCGGCCGACGACAGGAACCGCCGGCTAGCCTTCGAGCAGACGAACTTCTCCGGCGCGCGGTCCCTTCTCCGACTGTTCGGGAGTGAACTCGACACGTTGGCCCTCACGCAAGAGCTCGAACACGGCGCTACGCACCGCACTGCGGTGGAAGAAGTGCTCGATGCCGCCCTCGTCGCGGATGAACCCGAAACCCTTGTCAATCAACAGACGTGCAATAGTGCCGCTCGGCATGCCGTTCCTCCGCGGGAGCGCGCCTCCAACCCAACCGGCGGACACCACGCTCCCTTGAGCCGCCTGCATCCCCGTCGCCACTTCCCCGACCCCCGGGAATTCCCAACGACTTCAACGCGGATGCGTAACCGGAAGCAGGCAGTCTAGTAACGTCGCTGTGAGAAGTCAACCACGTTTTGGATCGCGCAGAGCACGGGTGCGTTGCGCGCCTATCCTGCCTCGGGGGCTGCCGCTGCGGACGGCCGCGGCTTCGGTTTCTTGGGCGGCGGATACGTCGTCCAGAAGTTGCGCCCGCACGCCGCGCACTTCCAGAACTGCTGGGGCGGCCACGGCTGTCCGGGCGCCGGATCCCGGAGCTCCATGTCCTGCCCGCACCGCTGGCAGCGAATCCGAATGTCCACGTTGCCGTTGCTCATGTGCCAGATTCTAGGAGCCTGCGCCGTAGAACGCAACGCAGTGAGTTCCTCGGCGCAGGCTCCCCGGGGCGGTGGGGGCCGGGGCCAGGAACGGAGCCTTGCGACGGGCTGTCGGCGCGGGTGTGGACCGGACCCGCGGCCGGCGCCGGTCGGGCTACGATCGCGCTGTGATCGTGCCGGGCCTGATCCTCACCGGCGGCCGGTCGTCGCGCATGGGACAGCCCAAGGCGCTCCTTCCGGTCGATGCTCGGGATACGTTCGTCAGCCGTCTGGTGCGCACCCTGCGCGAGGCCGGCGTCGACGACCCCGTGGTCGTGGCCGCCGGCGACGGGCCGATCGACGCCATCCGTCGGGCGCTGGCGGCTACCCCGCCGGAGCCGCGGATCATCCTCAACCCGGATCCTTCCCGGGGTCAGCTCTCGTCGCTGCTGACCGGTCTCGAGGCGCTCGACCGCCCCGGCATGGACGCGCTGCTCGTCACCCTGGTCGACGTTCCCCTGGTGGGCGTCTCCACCGTTCGCGCCCTGCTTGAGGCGCATGCGCGTACGCGCGCGCCAATCGTGCGTCCGATCCGGCCGGGCGACTCCGCGCACGGGCACCCGGTCGTTTTCGACCGGTCGGTCTTCGAAGCGCTGCGTGCCGCCGACCCGCGAGCGGGAGCGAAGCCGGTGGTGCGCGCGCTGGAAGCGGCAATCGAGAACGTGCCGGTCGACGACAGTGGCGCCTTTCTCGACATCGATACTCCCGAGGAGTACCGCCGGGTGTTCGGCCGGCAGGTGCCGGTGCGCCTTGCGCCACGTTGATCGGAGGGGCGCGGTTCCCTAGAATGAGAGCCGGGCGGGCAACCGCCCGGTGTGGGCCAGTGGCGCAGTTGGGAGCGCGCGTGAATGGCATTCACGAGGTCACGGGTTCGACCCCCGTCTGGTCCACCACGACGTCAGTACATCGTGAACATGCGCTGAATCTCGGCGCCGTCGCGGGTTCTGGTCAGGGCCAGCATCAGCAGGACGCGCGCCTTGACCGCCGAGAGGCTCTCGCCGGAGACGCGGCGCCCCGCGCCGCGCGGGTCCGCCGTTCCGGCCGGCGGCGGGACCCGCCGGAGACGAGCCGGCACCCGGCCGCCTCCGGTTCTCGTGGTTATGACCACCACGATGCCGTCGGCGATGACTTCGTCGATCGCGTCGGCTTGGTCCGGCGTCGTCGCACCGGCGCCGGCCGCGGCGACCACCACGCCATCGGCGCCGAGGTCGCGGGCCGCCCGGATGAGGTCGCCCGATGCGCCGACGTAGCTCGTCAGGAGGACTACGCGGGGCAGCCTGTCGAGCCTGGCGACGTCGAACTCGGTCCGGCGGGTGTGCCGGCGGGTCGGACGCCGGTAGTACTCGATGCGATCCGCGTCGACGACGCCGAGCACGCCGTTGCGCCCCGAGTCGAAGCTGTCCAGCCGTTGCGCATGCGCCTTCCGTACGTCGCGGGCCGCGTGGATCTCCCCGTTCACGACGACGACCACGCCGCGGTTGCGCGAGGCCGGCGCAGCGGCGACCCGGACGGCGTCGAGCAGGTTCGCCGCGCCGTCGTAGCCGGGAGCGTTCGGTGGGCGCATCGCACCGACCACGACGATCGACCGGTCGGTCTTGACCGTCAGGTGGAGGAAGTAGGCGGTCTCTTCGAGCGTGTCGGTCCCACTTGTCAGGACGACGCCGTCCAGGTCGCGCCGTGCAGAGAAGAGACGGTTCAGCCGCCGGGCCAGCGCGAGCCAGTGCTCGACCGTGAGCGAGCTGCTCGGCAGGTTCGCGAACTGTTCGGTCTCGACGTCCGCGTAGCGCCCCGCCGCGGGAACCAGATCGGTGAGCTCGTGAGCCGTCAGCCGGCCGTCGGGATGGTTGGCAATCGTGCCGCCGGTGGCCACGACGCGGACGGTGGCGCGGGGGCGGAACTGCGCAGCTTCGACCGCGGCCGGCGCGGTCGCCAGCCAGACACCGGCCGCCGCCGGCAGCCAACGTCGAAGACGTATCGCGGTGCGGGCCAACCCACAGCTACTATAGCGAATCCGCCTCGATGCCATGGGCATGCGAGAGCCACGCGACGAGTGCTTCGAGCGCGCCGCGGGGCGTGGCGCCGTAGAAGGGCATCAGGGCGGTCGGAACCCCGGCGGAGCGGATCAGGCAGGCCCGCCAGCGGCTTCCCACGACGGGTCTGACCTCGATGGCGTAGTGCTGGCCCCCGATGGTCTGCTCAAAGCGTTGAACGGTAGGGGGCATGGATAAGGGTGGCGGTGCCGGACGCGAATCCCGGAATTCTAATGAGCCGCCGGGTTCAATCAAGCGAAAGCCGGCGCGAATGCCGCGTCCACAGGTCGAGAGGCGTATGCAACACGGGGGAAACCGGCTCGAAAAAACTGTCGCGGCCAGGAATCCACAAGTGGGACACAGATTTTCCACAGTGTTTGAGCAGCCGAAGTTCGGGAACGCACGTAGATGGAGCTCCCGCGGCGCCCGCGCGGCGTTCGGTTGGTTCGACTGTGCGGGGAGCGCGCCTTGATCACGCCGCGGGAGACGCACCTGTTGCGGGCGCCGACGCTGCGCGCGTTTCAGCACGCGATCGTGGATGCGGTGACCGGCTGCATCGAGGCGTCGCGGCCGGCAGCGGTGCTGACACCTACCCGGGCGGCGGCGGGTCAGTTGCGGCGGACGCTCGCCGCGGCTGGGGTGGAGCACCGGCGGGCGGCCCTGGTCACCCGGAGCGAGTGGTACGAGTGGCTGCACGAGCGGCACGGGTCCTGCCCGCCGTTGCTCACCCCGGTTCAACGGCAGGTCGCCGCCGCCGCCGCCGCCGCCGAAGCACGGGCCGCCGGCTGCGTTCCTCCGTTCCGCCTGCGGCCCGGCATCGTCGCGGCGCTGCTGGCCTTCTACGATCAGCTCCGGCGCCAGCGCCGCTCGGTCGACGCGTTCGAGCGTCTGCTGCTCGACGAGCTCGAGCCGAGCGCGGACCTCGATCGCGGAGCCCGGCGCCTCCTGCTCCAGACCCGTTTCCTGGTGGCGGCGTTCCGTGCCTACGACCGCAGGATCGATGCGCTCCGCCTTCTCGACGAGCATCGCCTGCGCGAGCGCCTGCTCGCCGCGAAGCCGCTTCGGAAGGTGTCGGAGATCGTCGTGACGGTACCGGACC
The DNA here is from genome assembly GCA_021296515.1 of Acidobacteriota bacterium. Taxonomy (GTDB): domain Bacteria; phylum Acidobacteriota; class Vicinamibacteria; order Vicinamibacterales; family UBA8438; genus WTFV01. The sequence goes on from JAGWAH010000078.1 coordinate 19,535, forward strand.
AGGGGGCGCACGCGACGGGTCTGTACCCCGCGGACTTCGATCTGCTGGCGCGTCTCCCGAGGCTGGAGCGGGTCACCGTCATTGCGACCGACGGGGTGCTCGACAGCGGTTTTCGGGAGCGGCTCGACGATCTGCTGCCCGGCCTCGCGGAGTCGCGGGTCCCGACCGACGGCGACCGGCCGGCCGCTGTCGTCGTTCCCGATTCGTCGGCGGATCGGCCGTACTTCGTATGGCGCGACCGCGAAGAGGAGCTGCGCGGAATCGCGCGCCAGGTGCGCCGTGGCGTTGCGGGCGACGGGCGTCCGCCCGCGGCCGCCGCGGTGGTGGTGCAGCGCCCCCTGCCCTATCTGTATCTGGCGCCTTCGGCATTCGATGCGGCCGCGCTGCCGGTGTGCCCGGGCGATGGGCTTCCGCTCGCCGTCGAACCCTACGCCGCGGCGGTCGACCTGGTCCTCGCGTTCGCGGCGAGCGGGTTCGGTCGCGGGCCGACGATGGAGTTGCTGCGGTCGCCGCACTTCCGTTTCGAAACGGACGGGCCGCCGCCTGCCGCGGGGGCCGTTCGCGCGCTCGACCGTGCGCTGTCGGAGATGCGGTTCAGCGGCGGACTGGACCTGCTCGTCCGGGACGCCGCGGACTGGGCCGCGGCGACGGACCCCCGCCGCGCCGCGGCTCCGGCCCTGCGCTGCGTGCTCGCACTGGCCGATGAGCTGCGCCCGCTCCTGGAGCCGCGGCCGCTGGCCGCCCAACTCGAGACGCTCCGATCGTTCCTGCAGCGCCATGCGGCCCCCCTCGACGCAAGCGAGCCGGCCGGCCGGGCCGGGGAGGGGCGAGAGCTCGTCTGGCAGGGCGTCGAGGCGCTCGAGGCGGCGAACCGCTCGCTCGATGACGCCGGTGGCGATGTCGACGTCGCCGAGGTCACGTCGGTCGTGCGGCGCTGGATCGAGAGCCGGACCCGTCCCGCGGGCGCGCCGGCCGAGGGTGTCCACCTCATCGACGTGCAGGCGGCCGTGTACGGGCGGTTCGACGACGTGTTCGTCGCCGGCCTCGTCGAGACCGAATGGCCCGGACGCACGACCCGCAACGTCTTCTATCCGACCGGGCTGCTGGCGGGGCTCGGATGGCCGCGCGAACGCGACCGCCTGCGAGCCTCCCGCGCCGCGTTTCGCGATCTGCTCGGACTGGCGGACGAACGCGTCTGGCTGTCGACATTCGCGCTGGAGGACGATGCGGTCGTCGCCGCCTCGCCGCTGCTCGAGGACCTGGAAGGCGTCGTTGCCGAGCTGGCGCCGGCGCCGGACCGCGATCCGGCCGGCGCATCCGGCGACGAGCCCGGGCCGCCGGAGGATTCGGACAGCGGCCGGCGCTGGCGGGCCCTGCGCGCCGGGCGGACGATCCGGTCGCGGGCCGGCGGTGCGCGGACGCCCGGCCGCGCCGGGCGTCAACCGGAGCGCACGTACACCGTCAGCGCGCTGGAGCGGTACGCCGGTTGCCCCTTCCAGTACTTCGCGTCTCACGCGCTCGGCCTCGAGGCGGAGCGTGCGTCCGAGCAGACGATGACCCCGGAGCAGCGCGGCCTGTTTCTGCATCGTGTCTTCGAGTCGTTCTTCCGCGACTGGCAGCGGGCCGGTCGCGGTGCGGTGACGCTGGCCAACCTCGACGCCGCGCTGGAACGCTTCGAGGCAGCGGCGGAGGACGCCCTCGGCGCGCTGCCGCCGATCGACCGGGCCGTGGCTCGCGGCTGGCTGCTGGGCTCGGCGGCGTCGCCCGGGCTGGCCGAGCGGGTGTTCGTCGCCGAGATCGAGAGCCAGACCGGGGTCGTCGAGCGGCTCCTCGAGTACCGCATCGACGGGCGTTTCGAGCTCGGACGCCCGCCGGCCCGCCGGACGGTGGCGATTCGCGGCGTGGTCGACCGCATCGATCTGCATGCGGACCGGACTTTGCGGGTCATCGACTACAAGGCCAGCCGGCCCCCGCATCCTTCGCGCGCGCTGCAGCTCCCGGTCTATGCCCGTTGCGCCGAACGGCAGTTGCGCGCCGAGCGCGGCGAGCACTTTCGCGTCACCGAGGCGCTGTACGTCGCATTCGGCGATCCCCGGCTGCAGGTGTCGGTGCCCGGGGGAGACGTTGCGGCGGCGATTGCCGAGGGCGAGGCGCGGGTCGTGGCGCTGGTGGAGGCGATAGAGGCGGGCGAATATCCGCCCCGGCCGGTGGATCGGTTGCGGTGCATGACCTGTTCGTTTCCCACCGTCTGCCGCAAGGAACATGTCGAGGACGCGTGATCGCCGGTCGGCTGCCGTGCCGCCGGACCAGGCGGCCCGTCTGGCGGCGGTGGATCCGCGCCGCAACGTCGTGCTCGAAGCCTCCGCCGGCACCGGCAAGACCTCGGTGCTCGTTACCCGCTATCTGAACCTGTTGCGGGCCGGCATCGATCCCCTGCACGTGCTCGCGATCACCTTCACGCGGCAGGCCGCGGCCGAGATGCGCGAGCGGATCGTGGAGGAGTTGAAGCAGGATGCCGCGCGTTCGCGCGCCGGGGAGGCGCGCTGGCGCGAGCTGCGGGAGCGGCTCGGGGAGATCACGATCAGCACCATCGACGCCTTCTGCCTGTCGCTGCTGCGCGAGTTCCCGCTCGAGGCCGATCTCGACCCGGACTTTGCGGTTGCAGACGAGATGGAGATTCCCCACATCGTCCGGCAGGCGGTCGAGCGGACGCTGGTGACCGGCAGCGCCGCCGCGCATGAGGATCCCGACGTCGCCATGCTGCTCGCGCAGCTCGGGCCATGGCGCGTGCGGCTGGCCGTGACCCACCTGCTGCAGCGGCGCACCGCGGTGTCGGCGGCCCTGAGGCGGGTCCTGCGGGGTGTGCCGCGGGACTCGACGGCGGCCGGCGCGTGCCGCGCCGCGGCGGCGAGCCTGGCGGATCGGATGGGCGGGATGCGCACCGGCCTGCGGCGCGTGCTGGATGACGGACCGTCCGAGAGCGGGTCGTTCGCGGTGGTGGCCCGAGACCTGGCCGACCTCGACCGGCTCGCGGAGCGGGAGCCGGCGCGCATCCGGGCGGTGCTGGATCGGCTGCGGGCGTACTTCCTGACGCGCTCGGGCGCACCGCGCCAGCGGTTTACCGATCCCCACTTGCGGGGCGGCACGCCGCGCGGCCGCCGTTTCCGCGCTGCCGCGGCGGCGCTGGCGCCGGTCGTGCACGAAGTGCTGACCCGCTTCGATCGCGACGTGAACCTGGCGCTTGCGCGCGGCGTGCAACGTCTCTTTCGCATCGGCGCGGCCGAGTACCGCCGCGAGCTCGAGGCACGCGCGCTGCTCGACTTCTCCGACGTTCTCGAGCGTGCGGTCGACCTGCTGCGGAAGATGGACGAGTTCGCGCGTTCCCGCTACCGGCTCGAGTCGCGTTATCACCATGTGCTCGTCGACGAATTCCAGGACACGAGCCGCGTCCAGTGGGAGCTGGTCTCGCTGCTGGTGCAATCGTGGGGCGAGGGCAGCGGACTGGTGGACGACGCGCCCCTGCCGCCCAGCGTGTTCGTGGTCGGGGATCGCAAGCAGTCGATCTACCGTTTCCGAGACGCCGATGTCTCCGTGCTGGAGGACGCGGGAGTCGCGGTCGCGGCGTTGCGGCCGGACCTGCCGAAAGGCCGGGTGCGCCAGTGGATCTCGCACAGCTTTCGGGCCGTGCCGGACTTGCTCGCCTTCGTCAACGACCTCTTCACGGCGATCGAGAAGGCGCCGGCCCGGCGCGACGCTTTCAGGTTCGACGAGCACGATCGCTTTCCGGTGGCCGGGCCGCCGGACGCGGTGGGAGGCCACGACCCGGCGCTCGGGCTCGCGGTGGGCGAGAGCGTCGAGCGGTGCGCAGAGCTGGCGGCCGGCGAGATCGCGCGTCTGCTCCGGGAAGGACAGGTCCGCGACCGCCGCACGGGGCTGCGCCGCCGGGCCGAACCGGGCGACGTCGCGATCCTCTTCCGTTCGCGGCAGAGTCATGGCGAGTTCGAGCGGGCCCTCCACGGACTTGGGATCCAGACCTGCGTGTACAAGGGTCTCGGTTTCTTCGACGCCGAGGAGATCAAGGACCTGCGGGCACTGCTCCGGTACCTGGCGAACCCCTGGTCGGAGCTGCGGGCGGCGGCGCTGCTGCGCTCGCGGATCGTCGGCATCTCGGACCGGGCCCTCGCGCGGCTCGCGGGCGGGCTGTCCGACGCGCTGCTGGCTTCCGATGTCCCGGCGGCGATGGCGGATCTCCCCGCTGACGATGCGGAGCTGCTGGCTCTGGCGCGCGATACCGTTCCGCGATGGGTGGCACTGGTCGACCGGGTCGCGCCGTCCGAGCTGCTCGACCGGGCGCTCGCCGAGTCGGCCTACGACGCGGAGCTCGGCACCGGTCCCTCCGTGCAGGCGCGCGAGAACGTCAAGAAGCTCCGCGGGCTGGTCAGGCGCGTGCAGAACCGCGGCTATGCCACCATGGCCCGTGTCGCCGAGCATCTCGATCAACTGCCGGGCGATGTGTCGAACGCCGTCGTCGATGCGTTCGATGCGGTCAACCTGATGACGGTGCACGCTGCCAAGGGGCTGGAGTTCCCGGTGGTGCTGCTGGTCGATCTCGGACGCGGCGCGGGCGCCGCGGCGCCTCCGGTCCGGGTGCTGGACAGGGGCGACGGAGAGCCGTCCGTGTCCGTCTGGCCGTTTCGCACCGAGGCGGACGAGGATCAGCGCCCGGCCGAGCGGGAGGAGAGCAAGCGCCTGCTGTACGTGGGCGCCACGCGCGCCCGGGACCGTCTCTATTTCTCCGCTGTCGCCGCCGGAGGCCGCGTCGAGCCCAACCGCGGCAGCCTGGGAGAAGTCCTGCCCACCACCTTCGTCGCCGCCATGGAGCGGGCAGTGGCCGGAGCGCAGCCCGAGATCGATTGGGCGGGAAAGACCGGGCGACGACACCGGCTCGCGGTCGTAGGCGCGGAACCGCCGCGGGACCGCGCTTTCGCCGACGACCGGAGCGCCGCGCCGTGACCGCACGCGCCGGCCGTGGTGCAACGGCGCGCGACGCCGCCGGGACGGTCCGGACCGGTTCAGGACAGCAGCAGCCGCGGATCCGCGGTGAAGCGCTCGATCCAGCTTCCTGTCGCGTCTGTCCCGGAAGGATGACCGCGCCGGTCGGCCTGGACTCGCCCGGCGCGACGGCCCAGGCCACCCAGTGGCCCGCGCGCGGTTCGCTGTGGATCGTGTAATCGCTCATGGGCTGGTGTGCTCCCGCGGCAGATCGTAACACCACTTCCCGCCTTGACAACTCTCGGAAGCGACTCCTATCGTACGGTGCGTGTCCGTCGAACCGACCCCGGGACCTTTCCGTGACGCCGGCGGCGCCGACGTTCGTCGAGCGTACTGGGCCCTGGCCCGCCGGCTGCACGACGAGGTGTCGGCGCACACCGCCGATGCGCCGGCGCGGATGATCGAGGGTCCGCCCGTCTCCCGGGCCGGCACCCCCGGGTCGAGCGGCGACGGGTCGTCCCGCCGGCGGCCCCGGAGCGGTCGCTCGACGTCGGTACTCGCGGACGAGGTCGCCATCGATTTTCCGTCGATGGCCCCGATCGTGGCGCGCATGCGGGCGGCTTTCTTCGCCGAGGCCGGCGAACGGGGCGTGGCGACCCGGCGCGCCGAGGTGGAGTTGACGGCGCAGCAGGCCGACCAGGGGGTGCGCGTGCCTCTCGATCTCACCGTGCCGCACACCTGCCCGGCCTGCGGCGGACGCGGCGAGTCGTGGACCGATCGGTGCGGCCTGTGCGATGGCAGCGGCGCCGGATTCCTGTCCCACCGGCTGCATTTCCGTGTGCCGCCCGGCGTGCGGCACGGAACCCGCCTGCGGTACTCGGTCACGCCGCCGCACGCTTTCGAGACCCACATCGAAGTCCGCATCGCGGTGCAGTGACCGCTCGCGCCGGCGCCGGTCCGGTTGTCTGGCGGAGACCGAGCCGCTAAGCTTGCAGGTCATGTCTGCCGTTCCGGAAGCTGCTGTTCTGAATGCGCTCAAGGCCGTCGTCGACCCCGACCTGGGGCGGGACATCGTCAGTCTCGGGTTCGTCAAGAACCTGACCATCGACGGGGCCCGGGTCGCGTTCGCGATCGAGCTCACCACGCCCGCCTGCCCGGTCAAGGACCAGATGCGGGAGCAGGCGCGCGCGGCGGTGTCCGCGCTCGGCGGCGTGGACGTCGTCGACATCGAGATGACCGCAAGCGTCCGGTCGGCCGCGCCGGACGCCCAGCAGGCGCCCATCCCCGGCATCCGCAACATCATCGCCGTCGGTGCCGGGAAGGGCGGGGTCGGCAAGACGACCGTGTCGGTGAACCTGGCGGTGGCGCTCGCCCGCTACGGCGGGCGGGTGGGGATCATCGACGG
>JAGWAH010000078.1:26159-32276 GCA_021296515.1 Acidobacteriota bacterium
GTCGCCCTCAGCCTGAGTCAGACGGTACCGGTCACCGGCGCCGTGGTGGTGACGACGCCGCAGGCCGTGTCGCTGTCGGACAGCCGCCGGGCCGTCGGGATGTACCGCAAGCTCAACGTCCCGACGCTGGGGATCGTCGAGAACATGAGCTACTACTCCTGCTCCGGCTGCGGGCAGGAGAGCGACCTGTTCGGGCGCGGCGGCGGCGAGCGGGTCGCCGAGGAGCTCGGGGTTCCCTTCCTCGGCCAGATCCCGCTCTATGCGCCGATCCGCGTGGGCGGCGACACCGGGGCGCCGATCGTGACGGCCGAGCCCGAGTCCCCGGCGGGCCGGGCGTTCCTGCACATCGCCGAGCGCGCCGCCGCGCAGGTCTCGATCCAGAGCTTCCAGCCGCCGCGGCCGGCTGCGCCGGCGCCGCCGCCGGCCATGGCCGCGGGACCGAGTCCGGTGCGGGGCTGACCGCACCGCCGGTCGTCAGCGTCCCGGTCGTTGCGAGCGTCCCGGTCGTTGCGCCTCGCCGGTCATTGGAACGAAGCGGACCGGGAGCACGGCCTCGGTCGTCGAGCCGTCCGCCGTCCTCGTCACGATCAGGATCTCCTGGGTGAAGCGGCCGACCGGAATGACCAGCCTTGCGCCGACCGCGAGCTGCTCGACCAGCGCCGGCGGGACGTGGTCGGGGGCGGCGGCAACGACGATGGCGTCGAAGGGCGCCTCTTCCGGCCAGCCCCGGTAGCCGTCGCCGGTCCGCACTTCCACGTTGTCGTAGCCGAGGTCGGCCAGCAATCTCCGCGATCGGTCGGCGAGCTCCGGGACGATCTCGATCGAGTAGACCCGGCTCACGATTTCCGCCAGCACGGCGGCCTGGTAGCCGGAGCCGGTGCCGATGTCGAGCACCTTCGCGTCGGGCGTCAGCGCGGCCGCCTCGGTCATGTAGGCGACGACGTAGGGTTGCGAGATCGTCTGGTCGTAGCCGATCGGCAGCGGCGTGTCGTCGTAGGCGCGCGGCGCGAGCGCCTCCGGGACGAAGCGGTGCCGCGGAACCGCAGCCAGCGCATCGAGCACGGCGGGCGCGGAGATTCCGCGTGCCTGAATCTGCCTTTCCACCATCTGCTGCCGCTCCCCGGACCGCTCGTCTTGACGCGACGACCGTTCTTCGGCCACGCTGGCGGACTCGACCGGCCCGAGTGCGCACCCGAGCACCGCACCGGCGCAGGCGAGCAGGACCCGCCATCCACCGAGACGATGTTCTGGCTGTTGATCGCCGCCGGCTTCGGTCTGTTGTCGCTCGCCCACGTCGCACCCTTTCCGTTTCTGCTCGACGCCGTCGCTTCGGCCCCCGCGGTCTGGAGCATACCGGACGGAGACGGGCCGCCGGCCGTCTACCTGACCTTCGACGACGGGCCGAATCCGACCGCGACGCCGCTGCTGCTCGACGTGCTCGCCGAGCAGGGAGCGCACGCGACCTTCTTCGTGATCGACAGGCATCTCACCGAGCGCACGGCGCCGATCGTCCGGCGCATGTTCGAGGAAGGGCATGCCGTCGGCCTCCATACGCATACGCGCCACTGGATGGTGCTGCCGCCCGACGAGGTGGCGCGCCGTCTGCACGCCGCGGCGGCGCGGATCGAGCGCCTGGCCGGCGGGGCGCCCTGCCGCGCCTTCCGCCCCCACGCGGGGTTCCGGAGCGGGCGGATGTACGAGGGGCTGGCCCGGGCCGGCTACTCGCTCGTCGGGTGGGGCTGGAGCCTGTGGGACTTCAACTGGTACCGCCGGCCCGATCCGAGCGGCCTCGCGGACCGGCTCGCCGCCCGCATTGCGGGCGGCGATATCGTCGTCATGCACGACGGTCACCATGAGAATCCCGAGGCCGACCGGCAGTACGCCGTCGACGCGACGGCGCTGCTGATTCCGAAGCTGCGCGCCCGCGGGTTCGTGTTCGGGACCATCTGCTAGCGGTCCGTCCTGCTCTACGGCGTAGACCCCGGGTCGAGCCAGGCGTCGAGACGCCGCGTCTGCGCGGCCGACGGCGACTCCACCGGCCGCAGCCGCCAGCCCTCCGGCGGGGCTTCGCCGAAGCGGGCGTCGAGTCGGACCAGGCGCTCCCGCCGGGCGACCAGGACCGTGACAGTGTCTCCCGCCCGATAGAGGCCGAGGCGCTGCCTCCACGCCTCCGGTCCGACCCGGTAGTCGCCGATCGCGAGGATCTCGTCGCCGACGTTGAATCCCGCCTCGTAACCCGGTGTGCCGCGGCGCACGCCGGCGACGAGCAGCCGCCCGCGGTCGGTGCGCGTGTCCAGGCCCAGCCAGGCCGGCGCCGGCGCATCGTCGTCGGCGCGGGCGTCGGGAGCGAACTCGAGGCCGTACCAGGCGAGGGCCGGCTCGTAGTCGAGCTCGTCCGTCGAGCGGATCGCCCGGTCGAACCAGCCGCCCAGATCGATGCCGGCAACCACGGACGCCACTGCCTCGAACTCGCCGGGCCGGAACCCGCGCTCTCCGGAGTAACGGCCGTAGGCGGCCTTCAGCACGTCGTCCAGGCTCCGGCGGCCGCCGGTCGCCTCGAGCAGGAAGCCGATGACGGCCCCCTTCGTGTAGTAGCTGATCGTGGTGTTCGGACTGTTCTCGTTGCGCCGGTAGTACTTGATCCAGGCGTCGTACGAGGCCTCGGCGACCGGCTGCACCAGCCGGCCGGGCGTCGTCTGCAACGCCTCGATCTGCCCGGACAGGGCCTCGAGGAGCTCCTCCCGGGTGGAGATTCCCGCCCGGTGGACGGCGAGCGGGCCGTAGTACGAGGTCAGGCCCTCCACCATCCAGAGGCTAGGAGTGAACGCTTCGCGCTCGTAGTCGAAGGGGCCGAGGGCGGCCGGCCGCAGCCGCTTGACGTTCCAGGCGTGGAACAGCTCGTGGCTGACCGTCCCCAGCCAGCGCAGGTACCGGCGGCGGTCGCGGGTGGTCCAGCGGCTGGTCATCAGCAGGGTCGAATCCCTGTGCTCGAGCCCGCCGCCCGCCTCGACCAGCATGTTCAGGAAGAGGTATCGCTCGTAAGGGAAGAAACCCCAGGTCCGGCGCTGCTCGCGCACGATGCGCTCGACATCGGCGGCCGAGGTCGGACCGTCCCAGACCCCGCCCTCGCCGATGTTGACCAGGGCATGGGGCGTGCCCTCCACGGTAAAGGGATAGGTGGTCGGGTTGCCGGCGAGGATCGGTGCATCGACCAGCGTGTCGAAGTCCGCTGCCCGATAGCTGTGCGGGCGGCCGCCCGGCGCCGGCGGCAGCGCCGTCACGCTCTCGCTCCACTCCGGCGGCAGCTCGATGCGGACGTCGTGAGGCCGCGGCGCGGGCCCGACGGGGGTCAGGAACGTCGGGGCGCCGTTGAGCATCGCGAAGTCCGCCTCGATCCAGTTCGTGCGGACGCTCATCTCGCGGCAGTAGACCCGGTAGGCCACCGTGACCCGGTCCGCGCCGCCCGTCTCGATGCGCCAGCGGTTCTTGCTCGACTTGGCGACCGCGAGAGGTTCTCCCGCCGGCGTGACGGCGCGCACTGCCTCGACGTGCCGGGCGTACTCGCGGATCAGATAGGAGCCGGGCGTCCACGTCGCCATCATCAGCTCTACGTGCGTCCGTCCGTCGGCCGGCACCTCCGCCACGATCTCCGCGTAGTGGGTGGCCGGCGCGGGGAAGCGGACCGTGTACGAGATGGGCTCGAGCGTCTGGGCGGACGCCGGACCCGGTGCCGCCGGCAGCAGCACTGCGGCCAGAATCAGGGACGCGAACGACCGCGGGCTTGGGCCTGCTGCTGGCATCCGGATCTCCTTTCGAGCATTTCACTCTACCACCGGCGGCTCGTCGTGATGCGGCCGGCGCAGGGAACTCCACGTCACTCCGCGCGGGCCCGGCGCCCGCTCCGATGGGCCGGTCGCCGCGCCGGGCGGCCTCACGCCGCCGCGGACGCCGCGAGGTCGCGCGCCGCGACGGCGGCCCCGAGCAGGGCTGGATTCGCGACCCGGATGACGCGTACGGGCAGGGACTTCATCAGTCCCTGCATGGGTCCCTTGCCCCGGAACGCGTTCAGGAACTTCGGAGACGCCAGGGCGGGGAGGATGTGGGGGGCGATACCGCCGCCGATGTAGACGCCGGCCGTGGCCAGGGCGCGCAGGCCGAGATTGCCGGCCTCGGCGCCGAACGCGCCGGTGAACAGGTCGAGCGTGGCCACGCAGCGCGGGCAGCGGCGTTCGAGTCCGGCCGCGGTGACCCGCCGCGGAAGGTCCCCGGCAGCCGTATCGTCGCCGGCGGCCGGGCAGGGATCGCCGCCGTGCAGCCAGGAATGGATGTGGGTGAGGCCCGGACCGGACAGCACGTGCTCCCAGGAGACCCGCCCCAAGCGTGCGGTCAACGCGCGCAGCAGGTCGATCTCCTGCGGGGTGCGGGCGGCGAAGTCCGTGTGGCCCGGCTCGCCGGCCACGGGCACGAGGCGCCCGTTCACGCGGTGCAGCAGCGTCTCGCCGAGGCCCGTGCCGGGTGCGATGAGCGCCGCGTTGCCGTCCGCCGCCGGCTGCCCCGGCTGCAGCGTCGTCACCTCGTCGTCCGCCAGCACGGACACGACGTGGCCCATCGCCTCGAGGTCGTTCAGGAGGCGCACCGCGGAGATCGCGAAGCGCTCGATGATCGCCGCCGCTTCGACGCGCCACGGCACGTTGGTGAGATCCGACACGCCGTCGCGCACCGGGCCGGCCACCCCGAGGACGGCGGCATCGACGGTCGCGCCCGCGGCCCGGCGCTCGATGAACGCGGCCAGGAGAGCCTCCAGGCTGTCGTAGTCGAGGGTCCCGAAGCGTTCCACGGCAATCGGGTCCGGCCGGCGTTCGCCCATGGCGTACAGGCCGCACACCGTCTTGGTTCCGCCGACGTCGGCTGCGAGCAGCGTTCCCATGCGTTCAGCGCCGGGGCCGGGTACAGCTTGACATTATGATGGAACCGCTCCATTGCCATGACGCACGCTCCCCCGGATGTTCAGTCCCCGGCCGGCGGGCCCTTCGCCGGCCACGTCGTGGTGTTCAGCGGACGGCTCGCTTCCGTCGGCCGGCGGGAGGCGATTCGCGTCGTCGAGCGGCTCGGCGGCCGGACCGCGCAGGAGGTCACGGCGCGCACCACGATGCTCGTCGTCGCGGCGGAGGCGGGAGCAGGCAAGAGCGGCAAGCTGCGACGGGCCGAGGAGATCAACGCCCGGACGCCGGGGCAGGTGGACGTCGTAGACGAGGGGGAGTTCTACCGTCTCGGCGGCCTGCAGTCGGACGAAACGCTGCGCCAGCTCTATCACGGACTGCGGCAGATGCGCGAGCGTTACCCCGACGTCCGGGAGGTTCGCCTGCGCCACCTGGAGAAATGGGGCCTGGTTCGGCCGGTGGTGCGCACCAGGGCCGATACCTACTACGGCTTCCAGGATGTCGGGGTGGTCAAGGGGATCCAGGAGGAGATTGCCCGCGGCGGATCGTTTCGCGGCGCGGTGCGCATGCTGCTGGCCGAGCGCGAGGGGCAGTTGGCGCTCGACTTCCGCGAGCTGCACGGCGAGGCGCAGCCGGCCAAGGTGGTGGCGCTGCCGCGGCGGGGCCGTGGTGCGGGAGGCGCGGGCGACCTGTCGCCGGACGTCGCGAAGCGGGCGGCCCTCGCGGTGCAGTTCTTTCGCGAGGGATCCGATCTCGACGAACGGCCGGGCGAGGGGCAGGAGCGGGCGCGCACGGCGTACCGCAAGGCGCTGCTGCTCGATCCCATGCTGGTGCCGGCGCTCGTCAACCTCGCCAACATCCACTATGCGCGAGACAATCTGGTCGAGGCGCAGGCGCTGTACGAACGCGCGCTCGCCCTGGACGGCGACTGCTTCGAAGCGGCGTTCAACCTCGGGAACATCCACCACGACCTCGGACGCTACGGCGACGCGGTGGCCTGCTACCACGACGCTCTGCGGGTGCATGGGGGGTACGCCGACGCGCACTTCTATCTGGCCGTCACGCTGGAGAAGATGGGCCGCTCGGCGGTAGCCAAACCGCACTGGCGCACCTACCGCACGCTGGCCCCCGACGGGGAATGGAGCGAGCTCGCGCGGGAGTTCAGCGAGTAGAGCCC
>JAGWAH010000078.1:32335-33896 GCA_021296515.1 Acidobacteriota bacterium
CTAGACGTCGAAGTCGTCCAGGTCCGCGTCGTCACGCTTCCGGGTCTTGCGCCGCGCCTTGTAGAAGGTGCACTCCGGGCACCAGGCGCGTGGGTTGAAGCCGTTCCGGCCGGCGTACGGCAGGACCTCGCCGTGCTTGCAGAACTCCGTTCCGCCGTCCACCTCGTCGTGCCAGCGGCAGGCCCGGAACCGCTGGATCGCGGGATCGTCCGATGCGGGCGCCGGTGCCCCGGCCGCGGACGGCTCCGCCCCTGAATCGTCGAACATCGCCTGGTTCGTCAGTCCATCAAGCGCCGCCAGGGAAAGCCGGGCTCAGCGCGCGCGGAACGTGATGATCCCGCGGGCCGGGTCGTACGGGGAGACGCCGACGGTGACCCGGTCGCCGGGGACGACCTTGATGCGGAACCGGCGCATCCGGCCGCTCAACTGGGCCAGCACCTCGTGGCCGGAATCGCACTGCACGCGGTAGAGACCGCCGCTGTGCACTGCGACGATCGTGCCCTGTACGTCGATGAGGTCGTCTTTTGCCACGTTGGTTCCTGGAGCGGGGAAGATTATATAGGAGTGGCCGGCCCCATCCGCGGGCCGCGGGATCAGAGCGCCCTGACGGCGTCCTCGATCCGCCGCGCGATCGCCGCGAAGTCGTCGCCCTCGGCGCGGATCGGATCGCCGAACGCGACCCGCACCCGGCCGGGCCTGGCCCAGCGCGCGCCCACCGGCAGAACGCGATCGACCCCGTCGATACGCACCGGCACCACGGGCGCCCGCATCCGCGAGGCGAGCATGCCCACCCCCGGCTGGAACGCGTCGATCCGGCCCGTCTCCCGGCGCCGCCCCTCGGGGAATATCAGGACCGACGACCCCTGTCCGAGCAGGCTGCCGAGATGCCGCATCGCCTCGCGCGCGCCCGCCTCGCGCTGCGGGAGAGGAGCCACGTTGAAGCACAGCACGCCGAGATAGTACGCGAGGCCGGTGGCGATCCGCTGCAGCCGCGTGTGGCGCTCCGGGTGGAAGTGCGGCGCGAACCACTCGCGGGCGGCGACCGTGGCGACCCGGCGGCGGCGCTCCGGCGGCAGCGCGGCCAGAATCACGGGCCCGTCCATCACGCTCTGGTGGTTGGCGGCGTACAGCACTGGATCGTGCGCGTGGGCGAGTCGATCGAGGCCCTCGACCCGGATCCAGGCAAAGACCCGGGTGAGCGGCAGCAGGAACGCAGCCTGGGCGAGTCGGCGGATGCCGCGCGACGCCGCATGCTGGCTCCAGGTGGGAAACGCCATCGAAGTCTCGGAACCCGCGTCCGGTGACGATGTTCGCGCTGCGACCGTGGCCGCCCGTCCCCGCGGCTCGCCGGCCAGCAGCCCGCGCAGGTCGTCCACGTCGGCGAGCCGCGCCAGGGCGTCCTCGTCGATCGTGCAGTCGAATGCGCGCTCGAGGGCCAGGGCCAGCTCGATGCGCTCCAGCGAGCCGAGGCCCAGCTCCTCGAAGGTGGTGGCGCCGGTGATCTGTCGTCCGTGAGCGAAGCGGCCCACCACGTCCTCGACGGTATCGCCGGCCGCTGCAC
>JAGWAH010000078.1:34125-34747 GCA_021296515.1 Acidobacteriota bacterium
GCGGCGTCTTGCACGCCGACGCTCTCGCGCACGGCCCGCTCCACGTCATCCGGGAACACGTTCAGGCCGTCCGGCGTGACGATCATCTCCTTCTTGCGCCCCTGGACGGTCAGCCGGCCGTCGGCATCGAGGGCGCCGACGTCGCCGGTATGGAACCAGCCGTCCCGGAACGCGGCCGCGGTGGCTTCCGGCGCGTTGTAGTACCCGCCGGTCACGTTGTCGCCGCGTACGAGGATCTCTCCGTCGTCGGCAATCCGGACCTCGATGCCGGCTATCGGTCGGCCCACGGATCCGCGCCGGGTCCGGAACGGATGGTTCAGGGTGACGATGGGCGCCGTCTCGGTCAGGCCGTAGCCCTGGATGACCAGGAACCCCAGCCGTGACCAGAACGCCTCCACCTCCGGATCGAGGGGCGCCGCTCCGACGACGAAAGACCAGAACTTGTAGCCGAACAGCCTGTGCACCCGGCGGTAGCGCCACCAGCGCCGCGCGACGTGCTCGGGCCGCTCGAGCGGGGCGGTGACCTCGGGCGCGAGGCGCACGACGTAGTCGCGCAGCACTTCGAGGATCTTCGGTACGCAGACGAGCACCGACACCCGGCGGCTCCGGATCTGGCGAACGA
>JAGWAH010000078.1:34792-36510 GCA_021296515.1 Acidobacteriota bacterium
GCCATGGCCTGGCCGAACATGTGGCTCAGGGGCAGCAGATTCAGGAAGCGGAGCGGAAAGAAGGGGCGCCCGTACCGGGCGTACTTCCGGATTTCGCGCTCGACCGGCACGATGTTGGCCAGGATGTTGGCGTGCGTGATCCGGACTCCCTTGGGATCGGCCGTGGCCCCCGACGTGAAGATGATCTCGGCCAGGTCTTCGCGGCTCGGGCCGTCCGCGGCGTCCCCCTCCGCGGCGTCATCGAAGAGGTCGGGCACGGGCGCGTCGGGCGCCGGAGGATCGTGCGCGGCGCTGCCCCCGAGCAACTCGTCGAGCGCCCAGGTTTCGACGCCGGGGAGCGGCGGAGGCCGAAGACCCTCGCCCGCCACGACCAGCCGGGCCGAAACGATCCGCACGACGCGCCCGACCAGATCGGGCGACGCGCGCAGGTCGATCGGCACGGCCACCGCCCGGGCGGCCAGGCAGCCCCAGAAGGCGACGATCCACTCGGCGCGGTTCTCGCCCCACAGCACCACCCGGTCGCCGGGCGCCAGACCGTGGTCGCGAAGCTGTTCCGCGAACCGCCGGGCGGCGCGGCGGATCTCGGCGTAGGACCAGGTGTAGGTGCGATAGCCGCCGTCGTAGACGAGAAACGGCCGGTCGGACCGGATGCGGTCGTCGAAGAAATCGAGTAACGTCTCCCGGTGCATGCGGAGATTATGGTGGCTGGGAGCTTGCGCCGCCGAACGCAGCGAAGCGGAGTTCCGAGGCGCTGGGTCGCGGCGAGGACGGGATGGGCCGATACTCCGAGCCTGCGAGGCGTTTCGGGGCGCCAACTAACGGAACGAGGCGCCGGCGTTGACGGTCATCTGGGTCATGCGCGGCGAGCCGGGGGCCTCGTTGGTCGGCGGCAAGGGGCTGATGGCGTAGAAGCGCAGGTCGACGCTGAAGGCGAAGCGGTCGTTGAGGAACCAGCGGACACCACCGCCGTAGTTGAGCGTGTTGGAGGACCGTTGGGCTGGTTCCTCCACGTCGAGGGGAAAGAGCGAGAGGCGCGACGTTCCGAGCCCGCCGCTCAGGTAGCTCCAGCCGTTGCGGCTGCCGAAGTTGAACGAGAGCTGGGACGACAGGGCGGAGAAGCGCTTGCGGAGCGTCGGGCCGTCGGGATCGACCGACAGCTCGCCGGGCCGCTGATCGGCGCTGGACCGGTGGAAGCTCGCGCCCAGGCCGAAGGTGATTCCGCCCAGTCGGAACACGTACACGTGTCCGCCGACGTCGTAGCCGAGCCCGCGGCCGGGCGTGTCGAGTGGCGGCAGGTCGCGAGCCGTGGCGAGCTCCACGTTGCGGGGGAACGGAATGAAGGTGCCGCGCACGTCGAACACGTAGCCGCCGATCGGTTCCTCCGGCGGTTGTGCGCGGACCGGGACGGAGGTCGCAGGCAGCGATGAGAGCACGCACAGCAGGAGCAGCCAGCCTGTCGCGACGGGTGAGGACGGCCGAATCACGCGGCTCAGTATACGGCTCAATCGACGGAGCGGCGGGCCTGTGAGTGCCCTGGTGGAATCGGCGGCGATCGAGGCGGCGGCCGGCCGGATCCGGGGCGTCGTGCGCCGTACGCCGCTCGTCGACGTCTCGGACGTCGCGGGGTGCCCGCTCCGGCTCAAGTGCGAGAACCTGCAGGTGGCCGGGGCGTTCAAGATCCGCGGCGCCAGCAACCTCGTCGCGCAGATCGCGTCCGG
>JAGWAH010000079.1:0-12088 GCA_021296515.1 Acidobacteriota bacterium
TGACCGAGATCCGCAGGCTGCGCAAGGGACGATCGAAACGGTCGCGGGCGGCCATCGGCTCTCCATTATCGCATCACGCGGGCTCGCGTAGGGGCTCTGTCGGGTGCACGGTGCAAGCTATAATCGTCACGAGGCGGCCATCCTCCGGCGCCGCGCGTGGCTCCGAAAGTACCGCGCGTGGCATCAAGAGCTTCGCGCGTGCCCCGTCCGCATCCTGTGTTTGCAGCGGTTCAGATCCCATGATTCCGGCCATCCGAGGCACGCACGACATCCTGCCGGGCGAGATCGAGCGCTGGCAGCACGCCGAGCAGGTGATCCGCGACGTGTGCGCGCGCTACGGCTACCGCGAGATTCGCACCCCGGTCATCGAGCGCGAGGAGCTGTTCGCGAAGGGAACGGGGGAGACCACCGACATCGTCCAGAAGGAGATGTACGCCTTCAAGGACAAGGGGGGCGAGCGGGTCACGCTGCGCCCGGAGGCGACGCCGAGCATGGTGCGGGCCTACGTGGAACATGCGCTCGAGCAGGCGCTGCCCACCGTCAAGCTGTTCGGTTTCGGGCCGATGTTCCGCTACGAGCGGCCGCAGAAGGGGCGCTACCGGCAGTTTCACCAGCTCGACGTGGAGGTGTTCGGGGTCTCGGACGCCACCCTCGACGCCGAGGTGATCGAGATGGCGGCGGCTCTGGTCCACGGGCTCGGCATCGAGGAGGCGGAGCTGGTCGTCAACTCGGTCGGCTGCCGGGAATGCCGGCCGGGATTCAGCCGCGCGCTGCTGGAGGCGCTCGGGGAGCGGAGGGCCGATCTGTGCGCCGACTGCCGGCGGCGCTCCGAGACGAACCCGTTGCGGATCTTCGACTGCAAGGTGCCCGCCTGCCAGCCGATCGTCGACGCGCTGCCGCATTCGACGGACTACCTGTGCGAAGCGTGCGCGGCGCACTTCGCGGCGACCACGGCGCAGTTGACGGCACTGGAGCTGGACTACCGCGTCTCGCACCGGCTGGTGCGGGGGCTGGACTACTACGCGCGGACCACGTTCGAGGTGCTCGGCTCCGCCCTCGGCGCCCAGAACGCATTGCTGGGCGGCGGGCGCTACGACGGGCTGGTGCGCCAGCTCGGCGGGCCGGATCGGGCCGGCATCGGGTTCGCCGCCGGCATGGAACGCTTGGTTCTGGCGATGCCGGAGGGGGCGGGAGCGCCTGTACCGGACGCCTTTGTGGTGGCGCTGGGCGAGACCGCGCGGCCGGCCGCCCACGTGCTGGCCCGCGACCTGCGCCACGCCGGCGTGACCACGCTGGTCGACTACGACGCGCGCTCGCTGCGCGCGCAGATGAAGCGGGCCGACCGGTCCGGGGCGCGTCGGGTGCTCATCCTGGGCGACGACGAGCTCGCGCGCGGCGAGGTCACCGTCAAGGACATGGAGTCGGGCGAGCAGGCGGCCGTGGCGCGCGCCGAGGTGGTGCAGCGCATGTCCGGGTGATGCGCCGCTGCGGCCGGCCGATAACATCCGCTGGAGAGCGTGATCGGCGGCTGCCTGCCGTTGGCGCCGCGATGTGAGACGAAGAACGAGACAGATGCATCCCGTCGTTCGGCAGCGGGACGGCGCATCGGGCAAGAGAAGACTGTGACTGAAGAGACACATTCCGTTCCGCGCACCCGCACTCACAACTGCGGCGAGCTCCGCCCCAGCGACGTCGGCGCCGACGTGGTGCTGATGGGCTGGGTCCACAGGATCCGCGACCTCGGCGGGCTGACTTTCCTCGACGTGCGGGACCGGCACGGACTCACCCAGGTGGTGGCCCGCGACGGCAGCGCGGTGCTGGCGCGCATAAAGCAGGTGCGGCCCGAGTACGTGATCGGGGTGGCGGGGCCGGTGGAGCGTCGCTCCGAGGAGACCCTGAACCCGAAGATCGCCACCGGCGAGGTCGAGGTGGAGGCGCGTGCCCTCGTCGTGCTCAGCGAGGCGCGGACGCCGCCGTTCCAGATCGACGAGGAGACCCCCGTCTCCGAGGAGGTCCGCCTGCGCTACCGCTACCTGGACCTGCGGCGGGCGCGAATGCGCGAGAACATCGGACTGCGCCACCGCATCACGATGGCGGTCCGCAACAGCCTGGACGCCGACGGGTTCTGGGAGATCGAGACGCCGCTGCTCACCAAGTCGACGCCGGAAGGGGCGCGCGACTACCTGGTGCCGAGCCGGCTGCACGCCGGGGAGTTCTACGCCCTGCCGCAGTCGCCGCAGATCTTCAAGCAGATCCTGATGGTCTCCGGCATGGACCGCTACTTCCAGATCGTCAAGTGCTTCCGTGACGAGGATCTGCGCGCCGACCGGCAGCCGGAGTTCACCCAGATCGACGTCGAGATGTCGTTCGTCGACGAAGAGGCCGTCTTCGCCGCGGTGGAGCGCCTCATGCAGGCGGTCTTCCATGTGTTGGGCAAGGAGGTGCCGGCCCCCTTCCCGCGCCTGACCTACGACGAGGCGATGACGCGCTACGGCAGCGACAAGCCGGACCTGCGCTTCGCGATGCCGATCCAGGACGTGTCCGGTGTGTTCCGCGAGGGCCGCTTCAAGGTCTTCCGCGAGCTCGTGGCGCGGGGCGGATCGGTGCGGGCGCTGGTGGTGCCGGGCGCCGGCCGGCAGTCGCGCGCGCAGATCGACAACCTCGTCGACGAGGCGCTGGCGCTGGGCGCGAAGGGGATGGTCTGGGTGCGGCAGTCGCCGGAAGGGGCCATCCAGAGCTCCATCCTGAAGGCGGCGGGGGAGGAGGCCCTGGCTCAGGTCGTCGAGACCGTCGGGGCGGGGCGCGACGACCTGACGTTGATCGCCGCCGGCCAGGGCTACGAGGCGTCGGTCCTGCTCGGTCAGTTCCGCCTGCGGCTGGCGGAGCGGGAGGGTCTGATCGACGAGAACCGCACGTCGTTGAGCTGGGTGGTCGATTTCCCGTTGATGGATTGGAGCGAGACGGAGCAGCGGCTCGTGTCGATGCACCATCCCTTCACTTCCCCGAGGCCCGAGGATCTGGACCGCCTGGAGGACGATCCGGCCGCCGTACGCGCCCGCGCCTACGACCTCGTGCTGAACGGCAACGAGATCGGCGGCGGCAGCATCCGAATCCACCGGGCCGAGCTCCAGGCCCGCATCTTCCGGTTGCTGAAGATCAGCGACGAGGAGGCGCAGGCCCGCTTCGGCTTCTTCCTCGACGCGCTGCAGTACGGCACCCCGCCGCACGGCGGCATCGCCCTCGGGCTCGATCGCATCGTGGCCCTGGTGGCCGGCGAGCCGTCGATCCGCGACGTGATGGCGTTTCCGAAGACGTCTGCCGCGGTGGACCTGATGGCGGGGTCCCCGTCGAGCGTCGACCGCCGCCAGTTGCGCGAGCTGCATCTGGAGTGAGAGGCGCCGGGATCGTGCGTGGAAACCTTGACCGCCGGTCGCGGGCCGTGGTATCGATTGAACAGCCTTGCCGCACAGCTTTCTCACCCGTCACGGTGTCACGCGGAGTTCCGCCGCGGACTAGGGGAACTCCGATCGTTACACCTTCTCTCGTGAAGATCACCGTTCCCGACGAGGGGATCGAGACCCTGTTCGGCTCGCGCGACGAGAACCTCAAGCAGCTCGAGCAGCAGTTCGACGTGCAGATCCGGACGGGCGGCAACGAGCTGCTGGTCACCGGCGATGCCGCCGGAATGGCGAAGACCGAGCATGTCATCGGCCAGTTGACGGGACTGCTGCGCGAGGGCTACCGCTTCTCGCGCGAGGACGTGCGGCGGGCCTCCGAGATGGTGAGCGAGGACGCGCAGATCGACCTGCGCGACTTCTTCCTCAAGGCGCCTCTGCGGGCCTCGAGCACCCGGCAGGTGACGCCGAAGACGCTCGGCCAGCGCCGCTATCTCGACGCCATCGAGCGCCACGACGTGGTCTTCGGCATCGGCCCGGCCGGCACGGGGAAGACCTATCTGGCGATGGCGCAGGCGGTGGCCTACCTGACGTCCAAGCGGGTCAGCCGCATCATCCTGGCCCGGCCTGCCGTCGAGGCGGGCGAGAAGCTCGGATTCCTGCCCGGGGACGTGCAGGAGAAGGTCAACCCCTATCTGCGTCCGCTGTACGATGCCCTGTACGACATGCTCGACAGCGACAAGGTGGGGCGCCTGATCGATCGCGGCGTCATCGAGATCGCGCCTATCGCCTTCATGCGCGGGCGGACCCTGAACGACGCGTTCGTGGTCCTGGACGAGGCGCAGAACACCACGACCGAGCAGATGAAGATGTTCCTGACCCGCCTCGGCTTCGGATCGAAGGCGGTCGTCACGGGCGACATCACGCAGATCGACCTGCCTGCCGGACAGACGTCGGGCGTGGTGCAGGCGTTGAGAGTTCTGCACGGCGTCGAGGGGGTGTCGATCGTGCACTTCACGGATCGCGACGTCGTGAGGCATCCGCTCGTGCAGCGCATCGTGAAGGCCTACGAGCGGTACGTTCCGGCCCCGGCCGGCGATTCCCCCGAATCTCCATGAGCATCGACGATCCGGATTCCGAACCCGACCCTGCCCGGTCCCCGCGCCGTCGTCGTCTGCGCGTGGTGGTGACCGATGGGCGCGGTCGCGTGCGGCGTGCGGACCGCCTGCGCCGGTGGCTGACCGACGTTGCGCCCGACTCGGCCGGCGGCGGCGAGGTCGTGGTCGCGCTGGTGTGCGACCGCAAGATGAGGGATCTCAACCGCGACTACCGCGGCATCGATCGCGCGACCGACGTGCTGTCGTTTCCGGCGACCGACGAGGTGGCGCCGGATGTCGGAATCGAGCCGGTGGCAGTTCCGCCGGACGCAGTATGCGACTCGGGCGCGTACGCGGCGGCGGATCCCGACGGCCCGCGCAGTTGGATCTCGACGGCCCCGGGAGCGTCGGGCGGTGCGCGGCATCTCGGCGACATCGTCATCGCGACCGGCGTGGCCCGCCGGCAGGCGCGCGCCGCGGGACACCGGTTCGGCGCCGAACTGCGCTGCCTGGCCCTGCACGGCCTTCTCCATCTCCTCGGCTACGACCACGAGCGCGACACGGGACAGATGGAACGGCTGGAGCGGCGCCTGCGCCGCGCGGGAGGGCTCGCGTGATCCCGCTGGCGCTGTTCCTGCTCGCCTGCGCGACGGTCTACGTCGGGACGGTCGAGGCCGCCTTCACGACGCTGATGCGCCTGTCGCTGCGCCTCGGAGCGGAGCGGCGAGGCCGGCTCGAGCGGCTCGGGTACCTCGACGATCCGCTGCGTCTGTTCGTGCCGGTGCGTGTGCTGCAGAGCGTGCTGGTCGTCGCGGTGACCGTGCTGTCGATAGCCGCGCTCGACGCGCGGGACCCGACCACGGTGGCCCTCATGGCCGCGGGACTCGTCGCGTTCGTGCTCGTATGCGGCTACTTGCTGCCGGTGGTCATCGTCCGCCGCGATCCGGAACGCGTGCTCGAGGCGCTGTTGCCGTCGCTCCAGGTACCGGTGGCCGTGCTGCAGCCGTTGACTCGTCCGCTGATACGGCTGCTGAGACGGGCGAGCCGTCGGGTCGGCGCGGCGCCGGTGGTCGGGGGCGGCCCGGCCGAGGGGCGGGACGACCGCGCGAGTGCGGACGGCCGGGCCGAGCGGGAGGAGCAGGAGGAACGCCGGCTGCTGCAATCGGTCGTCGAGTTCGGCGAAACCCTGGTGCGCGAGGTGATGACGCCGCGGCCGGACATCGTGGCCGTCAAGGCGGATGCGACGCTCGACGAGCTGCGCGTGCTGTTCACCGAGGAGCAGTACTCCCGGCTGCCGGTCTTCGAGCACAGCCTGGACACGGTGTTCGGGTTCGTCTTCGTCAAGGACCTCGTCTCCCTGTCCGACACGCCGGGCGATGAGCGGGTAGTGGCCCGCCTGCTGCGTCCGGCGCACACCGTACCGGAGACCAAGCGGGTGGCCGACCTGCTCAAGGAGCTGCAGCAGGCGCGGGTCCAGAGCGCGATCGTGCACGATGAGTACGGGGGCACCGCCGGGCTGGTTACGATCGAAGATGTGATCGAGGAGATCGTCGGCGAGATCCGTGACGAGTACGACGTCGAGGCCGATCCGATCGTGGACGAGGGCTCGGGCAGCTACGTCTTCACCGGCCGGGTCAGCGTCGACGACCTGAGCAAACGTCTCGACGTGACAATCGAACCGCAGGGCTTCGAGACGGTGGCCGGCTACCTGCTGGCCCGCCTCGGCCGGGTGCCCCAGGAGGGCGAGTCGTTCGAGGTGGACGGGCTGAGCGTCGACGTGCTCGAGGCGGAGCGCCGCCGCCTGCATCGCGTCCGGCTCCGGCGCACCTCCGCGGCGGCGATGGAGAGCCCTGCGTGAGGGCGGGCTACGCCTCGCTCATCGGCCGGCCCAACGCCGGCAAGTCCACCCTCCTCAACCGGATCGTCGGGACGAAGGTGGCGATCGTCTCCGACAAGCCGCAGACGACCCGCACCCGCATCCTCGGCGTGAAGCAGGGTACGGCGGAGCGCCCCGGCCAGATCGTCTTCGTCGACACGCCGGGCATCCACCGTCCGATGCACCGGATGAACGTCCGGATGGTGGACCATGCGGTCGAGACCATCACGCAGGTGGACGTGTTGGTCGTCGTGCTGGACGCGACCCTTCGGACGGGCAGGGGCGATCGCTTCGTGCTGGATCTGCTCGACCGGGCGACTGCGCCGGTCATTCTGGCTCTGAACAAGATCGACCTGATGGCGAAGCGCCGGCTGCTGCCGCTGATGGACTGGTACCGGCAGCAGCGGGACTTCGCCTGTCTGGTGCCGATCTCGGCATTGACCGGCGACGGCGTGTCCGAGCTGGAAGGGGAGATCTGGGACCGCCTGCCGCAAGGGGAGCCGCTGTTCCCGGACGACTTCGTGACCGATCAGCCGGAGCGCGTGCTGGTGGCCGAGACGGTGCGCGAAAAGCTCCTGCACGAGACCCGGGCCGAGCTGCCGTTCGCGAGCGGGGTCGTCGTGGACCGGTTCGAGGCGGCCGACCCTCGGGGCGTCATGCGTCTTTATTGCTCGATCGTGGTCGACCGAGACACGCACAAGCCGATCGTGCTCGGTCGCGGCGGGGCGCGCATCAAGCGCATCGGCATCGAGGCGCGTGAGGAGCTGGAGCGCGCGTTCGGGGCGCGCGTGTACTTGGATCTGCACGTGCGGGTGCGGCCGGGCTGGCGGGAGAACGACCGCATGCTGCGGGAGATGGGCCTCGAACGCTGACTGTTTGCCGGCGGCCGGCCGCCGGACCGCACGTGGTACAATGATGTGCTCAGTGTCTGGACCAGTGGGACAACGACCCAACACCGGACTGCATCGCGCGAGGCCCAGCGACCTCGCGGTTCGGAACCATGCCGCCTCTCCGCCGAATCGACGTCGTGCTCGATTCAGTCAAGCGACTGCAGCGGATTGGTGCGACCGCTCAGAAGCAGCATCCGGCCGACCTCGCCGAGGTCCTGAGCGGGCTCTCGGACGCCGGGCGACTCTCTACGTTCGACACCCTCGTTGCGCAGAACAGCCGTCTCGCGATGGAGGCGCTGAGCGAGCTCGACGCCGAGATCGGCGACGCGCTCCTGGCGAAGCGGCCTCCCGACGAGCTGGCGAAGCTGTTCCTGGAGCTGCCGACCGACGATGCGGCGGCGCTGGTCGACCGGCTCCCGGACGATGTGTCGGCCGAGGTCCTCGCGCGGATGCGCCACAAGGACGCCGGGGACGTGCAGCACCTGCTGGCGTACGGCGACCGGACCGCGGGCCGCATCATGAACCCGGAGGTCTTCGCCCTCGCGGAGGACCTGACCGCTGGCGAGGCCATCGAGGCGCTGCAGCGCTCGCGCGAGGTGGAGATGGTCTTCTATCTCTACGTCGTCGACGAGCGGCGCCACCTGGTCGGGGTGGTGTCGCTGCGCCGCCTGCTGCTGGTCTCGCCGGAGACGCCGCTCAAGCGGATCATGACCTCGGAGCTCGTCAAGGCCCGCGTTGACACCGATCAGGAGGAGGTCGCCCAGGAGGTGGCCAACTACAACCTGCTCGCGATCCCGGTTGTCGACGACGAGAACAGGCTGGTCGGCATCATCACCGTGGACGACGTCATCGACGTCATCAAGGACGAGGCGACCGAGGACATCCTGCGCCTGGCCGGCGTGCCCGCCGACGAGCACGTCTTCACTTCGCCCTGGGAGGCGTGGCGCAAGCGGCTGCCGTGGCTCGGCGTGAACCTGGGAGCGGCCACGCTGGCCGCGCTCGTCGTGCGCGAGTTCCAGGCGACGGTGGATCAGTTCGTCGTGCTGGCCGCGCTCATGGGGGTGGTGGCGAGCATGGGCGGCAATGCGGCGACCCAGACCCTGACCGTGATCGTGCGCGGCATCGCCCTTGGCGAGCTGACCTGGAGCAACTCGCGGCGGGTGCTCGGCAAGGAGGCGCTGGTCGGCGTCGCCAACGGCATCGTGCTCGGCGGGGCCGCGGCCGGCGTCGCCTGGGGACTGTTCGGAAACCCCTATCTGGGCGCCATCCTGGCCCTGGCGATGGTGATCAACCTGCTCGTTGCGGCCATCGCGGCGACGTTGATCCCGATCGCGCTGCGGGCGCTGAAGATCGATCCGGCGCTGGCGTCGGCGGTGTTCATCACCACCATGACCGACGTGTTCGGGTTCTTCGCCTTCCTCGGGCTGGCGACGGCGTTCCTGCCCTACCTGCAGCGCGGCCTGTAACCGCTCTCACGCTACAATTCGGGAGTCGGGCTGCAGTGTTCAGCCGGACAGCCGAGGAAACCACCGTGACCGACACGACCGCAGCCGTGGCAGGCGCTCCCGAAGCGATCTCGGATGAGACTGCGGCAACCGAGACGCGGTCACCGTCCTCGCGCTCCAGGGCGCGGTCTACGTCGAGCACGGCGTCTCCACTCGCGGCACGCAGGCGGATTCGGTCCTGCTGGACGGACTGACGGCCGACGTCGCCGCCGTCTTCGACGCGGCTGGCTGATTCTCAGCCTCCGATCCGGGAGTCTTGGAATGCTTCGACTTCGATTCGTCGCATCGTCTGTGCTGGTGGCCGTCATCGCGGCAGCGTCGCTCGTCGTGGTTTCGGTAACGGCCGCCGCACAGTCCGCCGGCGACTTCGTGCCGGTCACGGACGCCATGCTGCAGGATCCCAATCCGGCGGACTGGCCGATGTGGCGCCGCACCCTCGACGGGTGGGGATACAGCCCGCTGGATCAGGTGACGCGCGAGAGCGTCGGCGAGATCCGGCTCGCCTGGTCGCGCGCCCTGATGGCCGGCACGCAGGAGGTGACGCCGTTGGCCTACGACGGCGTGCTCTACATGCCCAACGGCAGCGACGTCATCCAGGCCATCGACGCGGCGACCGGCGACCTCCTCTGGGAGTACCGCCGCGACCTGCCGGAGGACGTCTACGAGTACGTCGGCGGGAACGCCCGCAGCATGCGGAACATCGCCATCTACGACCGCTTCATCATCAACGTCAGCGACGACGACTACGCCTACGCGCTCGACGCGACGACCGGCGAGATCGCGTGGGAGACGCAGATTTTCGACTACCGGGAAACGCCGGCCGGTCACAGCTCGGGTCCGATCATCGCCGACGGCCGGGTCATCTCCGGGCGAAGCTGCCGGCCGCGGGGCGGGCCGGAGTCGTGCGTGGTCCTGGCCCACGACGCGCTCACCGGTGAGGAGCTGTGGCGGCGGCGCACGGTACCCGCGCCCGGCGAGCCGGGGGACGAGACGTGGGGCGGCGTGCCCTACGAGGAGCGGGTGCACGTCGGCTCGTGGATTCCGGCCAGCTACGATCCGGAGCTGCGCCTGATCTACCAGGGCACCTCGGTCACCTCGCCGGCGCCCAAGTTCCTGCTCGGCGGGGTGGAGAACAAGCATCTGTACCACAACTCCACGCTGGCTCTCGACGTCGAGACCGGCGAGATCCGCTGGTTCTACCAGCACCTGAACGACCATTGGGATCTGGACCACCCGTTCGAGCGCCTCCTCGTCGATACCGCCGTCGCGCCGAACCCCGATGCGGTGAGCTGGATCAACCCGCGCATCCAATCCGGCGAGGTTCGCAAGGTCGTCACCGGGGTGCCGGGCAAGACCGGCCTCGTCTACACGCTCGACCGCGAGACGGGCGAGTTCCTCTGGGCGACTCCCACCGTTGCGCAGAACGTGATCAGCGACATCGACGGCGCCACAGGCGCGGTAACCGAGAACGCGGAGGTCACTTTCACCGCGCTCGGGCAGGAAGTGCTGGCCTGCCCCACCTGGGCGGGCGGCAAGGACTGGGAGGCGGGCGCCTACAGCCCGCTGACGAACACGATGTACATGCCGCTGCGCAACACCTGTGCGCGGATGCTCGCGACCGACGACGTGCGCAGCGAGCGGGCGCGCGCGCTGACCGCGGGCGGGCAGGGCGGCCTGGAGATCTACGCGCTGGCCGCGCGGCACCAGTTGACCCCCGGCACCGACTACCTGGGCACCATCCACGCGGTCTCGGCGGAGACGGGCGAGACGGCGTGGATGCACGAGCAGCGGGCCGCCACGATGCCGCTGATGGCCACCGGCGGCGGGTTGATCTTCGCGGGCGACGTCAACGGACGGTTCAAGGCGCTCGACCAGGAGACGGGCGAGGTGTTGTGGGAGATCAACCTGGGCTCTCCGGTGGTCGGCTTTCCGATCGCCTACGCGGTCGGCGGGCGCCAGTACGTGGCCGTCAACACCGGCGCCGGAGGGGGCACCAACCGGCGGCTGACGCCGGAGCTGCGTCCGAGCGTCGGGAGCGTCCTCTTCGTGTTCGCGCTGCCAGAGCAATAATAGCATTCCGCGGGAATCTGTAGAAGTCTACGGAGCACCGGAATGTCCCTATATTGTTGGCGAATTCTCTAGTGTTGCGTTCCGAGGCGTTCCGCGTGCGCTCCCCGTGTTCCAGGTCCTATCGTGGGATATTCGTGGTATCCTGTGACGGGGGAGATCCAGGTGGCAGGACGGCTCAGAGCCAAGCAGATCGGAGCGTTGCGACCGGGGCGCCACGGCGACGGCGGCACGCTCTACCTCGTGGTCGAGCCCGGCGGCCGAAGCCGTCACTGGGTGCAGCGACTGACCGTCGACGGCAAGCGCCGCGACCTCGGGCTCGGCGGGTATCCGTATGTCGGTCTCGCCGAGGCGCGGGCCGCTGCATTCAGCAACCGTCAGTTGGCGCGCCGCGGCGGGGACCCGACGGCGGCCCTTCGACCTTCGAGGGTCCCGACGTTCCGCATGGCGTGCGAGCGCGTCGGTGCGGCGGCGACGTGGAAGGGCCGTGGTCCCGAGGACAGGCGGCGGGCGTTGGACCGTTACTGCGGCTCGATCCTGGACCGGCGCCTCGACCAGATCCGCCGGACCGACGTGATCGCCATCCTGGCCCCGGTCATGACAGAGAAGCGGGCCATGGGGTCGAAGCTGCACGGTTGGATCCGCGGGGCGCTGGCGTGGGGCGTGGCCCGCGAGCACCTGGAGTTCAACGTCGCCGACGGCATCGGCGCGGCGCTGCCCTCGACTCGCAAGGCGAAGGAGCATCACGCGGCGCTGCCCTACTCGGAGGTGGGGGCGGCATTGGAAGCGATCTCGGCTTGCACGGCGAGCGACGCGCTGAGACTGTGTCTTCGGTTCATCATCCTGACCGCCGTTCGTTCGGGTGAGGCACGGGGCGCCGCGTGGAGCGAGACAAGCCTGGAAACGGCAGAGTGGCGCATACCGGAGGAGCGCATGAAGGGCGGGTGCGAGCATAGAGTGCCGTTGTCGCCGGCCGCGATTGCCACGCTGGAGCGTGCCAGGAACCTGCACAGCCCGGCGGGCTTGTGCTTCCCGGCCCCGACGCGCGCCAGCAGACAGCTGCACGCGACGGCGCTGGCGAAGGTTGTGAGGGGGATCTATGGGAACCGCTGCACGGTGCACGGGTTCCGCTCGTCGTTCCGCGACTGGGCGAGCGAGCAGACCAGCGTACCGCATGCCGTGGCCGAGGCGGCGCTGGCGCACCAGGTAGGCAGCGCCGTCGAGCGGTCGTACGCCCGGTCGGACCTGTTCGACAAGC
>JAGWAH010000079.1:12220-13743 GCA_021296515.1 Acidobacteriota bacterium
GGGGGCCGCCGCAGCGACGACCTGCGACCCCCGCAACATGCGCCCAGCGCCAGCCCATCGCGATCTGTTCGCACGGGTCGAGCCGCAGCGCAAGCAGCACGCCGCGTAGTGGCAGCAGCACGTACCGGCCGGCCGAATCGCAGTTCTCCACGGCTCCCCGCTGAGTCGGGCGACGACCCCAGCGTGGAAGTGCGGGGGGCGGGCAGTTCGCGTCACTTCTACGGTTGGTTCCCCGCGGCCTTTTCCGCCCGACGCGAGGCCCAGTACTTCCGCATCCGCTCAGCGACTGCCCGGCGCTGCTCCTCGGTCATCGTGCGCTTGCGCCTCCCCACCGTCTTGGCCGCCTTCTTCCTCCGGCGTGGCGTTTACCTCGATGGCCTCGATGGCGCGCTGAATAGCGACGAGCTGACTCTTGAGCGATCGCTCCTCGTTGCGCAACGCGTCCAGGATTCCGCTCCTCGACATCGTGACCTGCTCCCTTCAGGGCGACCCGCCGTGTCGCGCCGGGCGCCGAAACGCACGGACGTCCGTGGCCGGCCGCCTTGGAGACCGGCGCTGCTATCAAGCCAACGCGCCGGATTCGGTCGCTGCGGCGCCGGCCCGCTTGAGATAGTCGACCGCCGCCCGCATCTCGGCCGCGTTCCACGCGGGCCACTCGTCGCGGTGGGGCAACCCCGGTACGCCCGCGCGCCGGCCCCGCACGACCGCCGCCACCGCCGACTCTTCCGAACCGTACCGCTCGCACAGGGTGAGGAACAGCATCGTCGTCTCGACAGAGGGCAGAGTGTCGTTCAGCCCCCATGGTGGTGTCCGGCTCATCACCCTGCATCACCGGCTCGGCTTTGCAGGCGCCGGAGCCTGTGCTCGAGTCAGGGCGCGAAGCTCTTGCCGGGCCTGCCGTATCCGCGGGTCCGCAGGCTCGGTCGCCTCACGCCTGGCAATCTCGATCCGCAGCCGCACCACCAGCAGGCGGTGGGCGTTCCGGTCCCGCGTCGCCCCGCCGGCAACCGCACGTTTCCCGCGCCCGTGCCCATGCTGCATCGTGCCACTTACCTATCTGGACCGCCAACAGGCGGCCCGTATCGCCAGCTCTGCCCCCGGCCGCGCGCTCTTGTCCGGACGTCCGACGCTCGCCTGGCCTGCCATGGAGCAGGCCGCGCCATGCGTGCTCGCGGACATCGTCGCTCTCGGCACCATCGTAACCGGATCCCGGGGGCGAATCCGTCGCGCGTCCTCCGACGACGCCGGACCGTCGACCCGCGCCGACGACCGATTGGACGCCGCTGCGCTCTGCTTCCAGTCCTGCCCGCCGCGTTCGATGGCCAAGCGTCCGTATCGACACGCCGACCGAAGCCTGCGCGCGCTTCGTTCGGCAAGCCTTCGCGTTCGCTGGCGTCGAATCGTCATTGCGAAGATCGGAGCTGCGGTCCTGATGTCGTCGCTGTCTTCACAACTCGTCGGCGTCAATCCATGGCCTCCTTTCACGTGTGCGACGGTACCGTGTTGGCGCTCGGGAGAAAACG
>JAGWAH010000080.1:0-10199 GCA_021296515.1 Acidobacteriota bacterium
TCGAATCCTGCAGGGCGCGCCACCTCCCGCGTTTCCACGCTCCGGCCGCTCGTTCTTCCGCGACTTGAACGCCCCGGCGATTTCATCCTCAGCGCCTCGGCGGCTTCCGTCCCGCGTCCGGGCTGGTCGAGGGCCGCGTCACGGCCCCCACTACCGCGTGAAGATCGGCACGGCCATGCCGACATGCGCGAGGATCCGGAACGAGTAGTTGTAGGCCTGCTCGATGCGATGGAAGCGCAGCGCGCCGGCGAGCATGACGCCGTCCGCTTCGTAGAACGCTTTCGACAGCCCCACCTCGCCGTAGTGGCGGGTCGGCCGGAACACGGTGCCGTCCTGGAGGCGCGAGCCGTAGTTCAGATCGCCTTCTTCCTTCAGCCACAGGCAGGCTTGCCAGAAGATGGCGTGCCCGCGCCAGCCGTGCTTCGACGCGGCGGCGCGCAGGAAGAGGCCGTGGCCGTGGTCGGTGCTGTCCGGGGCGGCCCGGTCCGGAACGTGCTTCGACCACATCATGTAGGCCTCGATCGACGTGGCGTCGAAGAAGTCGATGCGCGGCTCGATCACGAGGCCCGGTCCGCCCGCAACGCTGTCGTTCACCGACCCCTGGTCGAAGAGCTGCCCCCCCTCATGCACGATGTGCAGTTGGTATCCGAGGGCGACCGGCGAATCGGAGCCGAAGGTCACCTGCCCGCGCACGCCGGCGTCGAAGCGCTCGCGATGCTCGGCGGTGTTCAGGCGTTGCCAGTCGATCCAGGCGTCCTGCGTGAACCGCTCCGCCGCCACCTGCCACTGGAGTCCCCCCTCGTACGGACGCGTGAACGCCAGCGTCTCGACCTGCAGCGGAGGCAGCAGGCCGTGCGGCCCGCCGAGGTCCGGCGCCGCCACGAAGTCGTGCGGGACGGTGTCGAGGGTGCCGAACACGAAACGCGACGGTCCGCTCTCGACCGTCAGGCTGATCACCGGCCGCCACTGCTCGGCGAACCGGGCGGAGCCGTACCGGTGGTTCAGAAACAATCCTCCGCGCAAGGTCGCCTGATCGGTCAGCTCCAGCTCGACGCCTACCGTCCCGGCCGCTCCCAGCAGTGTCTCGCCGTCCCGGAAGCGGTTGAAGAACTCGGTGTTGTCGCCATAGAGGGTGACGTCGGCCAGCAGCGTCGCCTGCTGCTGCGCCGCCGCGGGCGCCGCCGGCGCGAGGCACGCCAGCGTAAGGCACAGGCAGGCCGCCAGTGGAGTGCGTTGTGGCGGGCGGGGCATGGGCGGCCGGATTATACGCCGCCGCGCACCGGTCGCGCCGCCGTGTGCCCGCCGCACGGCAGCGTTCGCCCGGTGCTGGTACCATTACAGACGCCATCATGCCGCTCAAGAACCCCGCCGCCGCGTCGTGTCCTCGTGTGGTCGGCAAGTTCCTCCAGGTCGGCTCGGATCGCTTCCTGATCAAGGGCGTGGCCTACGGCACGTTCGCTCCCGACGGCGATGGCTACCAGTTTCCGTCGTTGGCGCGGGCCGCCGAGGACTTCGCCCTGATGGCCCGGTCCGGCATCAACACGGTGCGGACCTATACCGTGCCGCGCGAAGAGTTGCTGGATGCGGCGGCCGACCGGGAGCTGCGCGTGGCGGTCGGTGTTCCGTGGGCGCAGCATGTCGCCTTCCTCGACGATCGCAAGCTCGCCCGCGCGGTGCGGAGGGACATCGTCCGGGACGTCTGCCGCCTCGCCGCGCATCCGGCGACCCTGCTCGTCGCCATCGGCAACGAGATCCCGGCGGGTGTCGTCCGCTGGCACGGCGCGTCGCGCATAGAGCGCTTCCTGCGGGACATGTACTACGACGCCAAGCAGGCCGCGCCCGACGCGTTGCTGACCTACGTGAACTACCCGCCGACGGACTACCTCGATCTGCCGTTCTTCGACGTCTGCGCGTTCAACGTCTACCTGCATCGCGGCGACGATCTGCGGGAGTACCTCGCGCACCTGCAGGTCGTCGCGGGCAACCGGCCCCTGCTGCTGGCCGAGGGGGGCGCCGACAGCCTCCGCGAGGGCGAGGAGGGGCAGGCTGCGCTCACCGCGGCGCAGATCCGCATCGCGTTCGAGGAGGGCGCCTGCGGAGCGGTGGCGTTCTCGTGGACCGACGACTGGTGGCGCGGCGGCCACGCCGTAGACGACTGGCGCTTCGGGCTGACCGACGAACGGCGCCGGCCCAAGCCGGCCCTGGCCGACGTGGCGCTCGAGTTCGCCGCGGCCGGATTCCCGCCGGACCGCCGCGGCGACTGGCCGCGGGTCTCGGTGCTGATCTGCGCCCGCAACGCGGCCGGGACCCTCGACGAGTGCCTGCGCTCGGTGGCGGCGCTGGACTACCCCGACTACGAGGTGATAGTCGTCAACGACGGCTCGACCGACGCGACCGGCGAGATCGCCCGCCGGCACGCGGGCGTCACGGTCGTCGACGTGCCGCACGGCGGATTGAGCGCAGCCCGCAACGCGGCGCTGCTTCGCGCCGGCGGGTCCGTCGTCGCCTATACCGACGCGGACGTGTGTGTCGATCCGGCCTGGCTGATCTACCTCGTGCAGCCGTTCCTGCGCTCCGACGTGGTGGGCGCCGGCGGTCCCAACGTGGTTCCGCAGGACGACCCGTGGATGGCGCAGTGCGTCGCCCGGTCGCCCGGGGCGCCGACCCACGTGCTGCTCGACGACCGCTCGGCGGAGCACGTGCCGGGTTGCAACATGGCCTACCGCCGCGATGCGTTGCTGGCTATCGGCGGGTTCGATCCCGCCTATCATGCCGCGGGCGACGACGTCGACGTGTGCTGGCGGCTGCAGGCGCGCGGGCAGCAGATCGGGTTCGCGCCGTCGGCGCTCGTCTGGCACCGTCATCGCTCCACGATGCTGGGTTACTGGCGCCAGCAGGTGGGCTACGGCGAAGCCGAGACCCAACTGATGGACAACCACCCGGAACGCTTCCTGAACGGTCACGCCGTCTGGAAGGGGCGCATCTACAGCTCGCTGCCTTTCGTCCGCGCCATCTCCCGCGTTCGCGTCAACGCCGGGGTATGGGGCACGGCGGCGTTCCCGTCGGTATACAGCGCCCACATCCCGTCGATGACCTACGCGCCGCACCTGATGGAGTGGCAGATCGCGTCCGTCCTGCTGGCGAGCGCCGCCGCCGCGAGCGCCTGGCTCGGGCAGCCGGCGCTTGCCGTCGTGGCGGGCCTGGCCGCGTTCGCGGGTCTGGCCGCCACGCTTCTCAAGTGCGTGGGCTACGGCCGGCGCACGGACGTCCGAGGCCTGCCCGCCATCGGGCCGCTCGGTCGTCCGGCGAGTCGCATCCTCTACCGGGCGACGATCGCCTGGCTGCACCTGCTGCAACCGATCGCGCGCGGCTGGGGCCGCCTGCGCGGCAAGCTCTGGCCGCCGGACATCGGTACCCGCCGGGCCGCGGCCGCCACCCGCCGCCGCGCCGCCGGCGAGCGGATCGAGATCGGCAGGGCGATCCGACTGCTGTGCCGCGGGCAGGACAGGATGGCGCTCTGGAGCGAGCGCTGGGTCGATCGGGCCGACCTGCTGACGCGCATCACGCGCGGTCTGCAGACCCGGGCCGTCGGGCGCGCGATCGACGCCCACGACACATGGCAGCAGGAGCGCGACTTGGCGGTCGCGACGGGCCGCTGGGGTTGGCTCGACCTGCGGACGCTGCTCGAGGAGCACGAGGAGGGGCGCTGCCTGTTCCGCGTCAGCGCGCGCCACCGGCTGGCTCCCTTCGGGGCCATGGTGGGGATGCTGACCGGTGCGGGGCTGGCGGCCAGCCTGCTGCTCGACATCGGTTCCGCCGCGATGCTGTTCCTCGGCTGCGGAGTGGCCGCCGCCGCCGCCATGTCCCGGCGAATCGCACAGGTCGACGCCGGGGTCCGCGCGGTGGTCGAGGAGGTGGCCGGCCGGCAGGGCATGCTGGTGATGCGCGGGAAGGACCTGGCGGCCAGGACCCCGGCCGCGGGATCCGAATCCGCCCGGCCGTTCATACGGCGTCCGCCGCTGGTCGGCAGTCCGGAACCGATCGCGGAGGGGGAATCCGAGCGCGCCGACGTCCTCGACCTGCAGCCGTCCGGAGAACGCTGACGGACGCGCCGCCGACCGCCGGACGGATCATCCGGGACGGGTGTACTGCCGCGCGTAGTAGGCGCGGTAGGCCTCGCTGTCCTTCCGGATGGGCCGCCACCACGATTCGTTGTTCGCATACCACGCGACGGTGGCGCTCAGGCCGGTCTCGAAGTCGGTCCGCGGTTCCCAGCCCAGCGCGCGCAGCTTCGCCGTGTCGAGGCTGTAGCGCCGGTCGTGGCCCGGCCGGTCCGCCACCGGCCGAATCAGGGAGGCCGGCCGGTCGAGACGATCCAGGATGCGCCGCGTCAGTTCGAGGTTCGTCACCGCGTTTCCGCCGCCGATGTTGTAGGTTTCGCCGGGCCGGCCCCGCGCGATCAGCAGATCCAGGGCCCGGCAGTGGTCGTCGACGTGCAGCCAGTCGCGGACGTTGAGGCCGTCGCCGTAGAGCGGCAGCGGCTGGTCGTCGATGGCATTCGTGATGAACAGCGGAACGATCTTCTCCGGATACTGCCGGGGGCCGTAGTTGTTCGAGGCGCGGGTGATCACCACCGGCACCCGGTAGCTGGCCCAGTAGCTGTACGCGAGCCGGTCCGCGCCCGCCTTGCTGGCCGCGTAGGGGTTACGGGGCCGTAGCTCGTCGGTCTCCCGGCTGGCCCCTTCCGGGACGCTGCCGTAGACCTCGTCGGTCGAGATCTGTACGAAGCAGCGCAGGCGGGGGGCTTCGCGGGCCGCGTCGAGCAGCACGAACGTGCCGTGCACGTCGGTCCGGATGAACTCCCCGGCGCTCAGCAGGGAGCGGTCGACGTGCGTCTCGGCGGCGAAATGCACCACGATCTCCGCTGCGCGCACGAGGGGGGCGGCGACGGCGGGGTCCGCGATGTCGCCGTGGACGAAGCGGTGCCGTGAATTCGCGTCGAGGTCCTGCAGGTTCTCCCGCCGGCCTGCGTAGGTCAGCTTGTCCAGCGTCGTCACGCGCCAGTCCGGGTGCGCGTCGAGGGCGTGGTGGACGAAGTTGCTGCCGATGAAGCCGGCCCCGCCGGTGACGAGAACCTCAACCATCCTTGCGCGTCCAGTCGTACGGCAGCGTGCCGTGCGGCTCCAGGCGATACTCGTCGGGATCGTCGTAGCGGTACGGCTCGCTCGGCACGTTCATGACGAGCGACGGCTCCTGGCTGATGCACTTCCAGCCGTGGTAGACGAGGTTCGGTATCCGTACCAGCGTCGGGTTCCGGGTGCCGATGAAGAACTCGTCGACCTGGCCCCGGGTCGGCGAGTTCTCCCGCGTATCCACCAGCACCAGCTTGATCATGCCGGCGACGCAGGCGAAGTGGTCGACCTGGCGCCGGTGGTAGTGCCACGCCTTGACCACGCCCGGGTACGTGCCCGACACGTACACCTGTCCGAACTTCTCGAAGAACGGGTCGTCGGCCCGCAGGATCTCCATCAACCAGCCGCGCTCGTCCGGGATCAGACGCAGCGCCTTCGTCCGGACGCCGTCTATGGGCCCCGGCTTGACGGCGGCCGCGTGCTTCACGGGATCGGGCACGAGTCGTTCCTTTCCGGGCGCGCTTGCATCAACGAAGGCCCACTTCCGACCGGTCGCCCAGCATGAACCGTAGCGCAGCGGGTTTGCCGGAGCGCCGGACGATGGTGACGCCGCGTCCGATCAGGCTGTCGGTGACGCGGTCGGTCAGGCCCGTGATGCGGCTGCCTTCCATGACGATGCTGTGTTCGATCTCGGATCCGTTGATCTCCACGTCGCGCATGATCGCGGTGAACGGTCCGATGTACGCATCGCGGATCTGCGCGTCGTGTCCGATGATGACCGGGCCACGGACTACCGACCCGGAAATGACGGCGCCCGGCTCGACCACCACCTTGCCCTCGATGCGCGATTCCCCGTCCACGGCCCCGTCGATCCGCGGGGTCAGGGTGTCGAGGATGAGCCGATTGGCCTCGAGCATGTCCTCCAGGCGCCCGGTGTCCTTCCACCACCCGTCGACGACGTGCCGGCGGACCTCCAGCCCGCGGTCGATCAGGTCCTGTATCGCATCGGTGATCTCCAGCTCGTTCCGGAAGCTGGGCCGGATCCGCCGGACCGAGTCGAAGATCGCGGGTCCGAACATGTAGACGCCCACCAGGGCCAGGTTGCTTCTGGGGAGCTTCGGCTTCTCGACCAGCCGGACCACCCGGTCGCCGTCCGTTTCGGCCACGCCGTACTGCTCCGGGTGCGGCACGGGCGTGAGCAGAATCTGGGCTGCCGGTCTTGTCGCCGCGAATTCCTCGACGAACGGGACGATGCCCTTCGCGAGCAGGTTGTCGCCCAGGTACATCACGAAGGGATCGTTTCCGATGAACGGTTCGGCGATCAGGACGGCATGCGCGAGCCCGCGCGGCGCATCCTGTGCAATGTAGGTGACCGTGACTCCCCACTGCGACCCGTCGCGCACCGCGGCCTCGATCTCTGCCCGCGTGTCGCCCACGACGATTCCGATCTCGCGGATCCCGGCCGCGGCGAGCGTCTCGATGCCGTAGAACAGCACCGGCTTGTTGGCCACCGGGACGAGCTGCTTGGCGCTGGTGAACGTGAGCGGCCTGAGGCGCGTCCCCTTGCCGCCGCTGAGGATCAGCCCTTTCATCGTGGAGGATAATCATAGCGGGCCGCGCCTGCGAACCACCGGCCCGGCGGTTGCGATGCTCGAGCACGAGGCGTACATGCGAGAGGCGCTGGCGGAGGCTTCCCGCGCCATGGCCGGCGGCGAGGTACCGGTGGGCGCCGTGGTGGTCGCGCGCGACACGGGGCGCATCATCGGCCGCGGCTGCAACCACCCGATCGGGGCGTCCGATCCGACCGCGCACGCCGAGGTCGCGGCCCTCCGCGACGCGGCCCGGCGCACGGGCAACTACCGGCTCACCGGCGCGACGCTGTACGTGACCGTCGAGCCGTGTCTGATGTGCGCCGGGGCTCTGGTGCACGCGCGTATCGGCACGCTCGTGTACGGCGCCCCGGAGCCGAAGGCGGGCGCCGTGCGTTCCGTGATGCGGGCGCTCGAACATCCGGCGCTGAATCATCGCGTGGAGGTGGTAGCCGGCGTGCTGGGGGAGGAGTGCCGCGGCAGGATGCGGGCGTTCTTCGGTGCGAGGCGGCACGCGGCGGGCGAGCCGGCCGGCTGACGCCGGGGCGCCGGCCGGCGTACAATGGAAGACGACCTTGCGGAGAGGTACCGAAGTGGTCGTAACGGGGGCGCCTCGAAAGCGTCTTGTCGGGAAACCGGCACGTGGGTTCGAATAAACTTCCGCATTCGCTCCAGTTTGGTGGAGAGGGTGGGATTCAGGCGCTCCGCGGCTGGCGCCGCTTCGGGCACGAATCTCTTCACGAATCCCTTCACATTGGGGCGCCCGGCGGCTGTGGCCGCTCCGGGCATGACCGTGGACGGTCGTCCGCTTGCGTCCTCAGTCGGCTCCGCGCAAAGGCGGATCGCGGACGGGACGGGCGGGACGGTGTTCCGGGACGGGTATCGTGGCGTCTCGAAGGGGGCCGAACTGGCGCTCCAGGTACAGGGCGGCGAGGGCGAACGCCTCGTCGGCGTCATCGGCGTCGAATGTTCTCGGCACGCCTCGGGTGTTCGCGATCCGCCGGAGAGCCTGTCCCCCCTCTTCGACGATGAATACGTCGGCGATCGCCGTCGCGCCCGGCGCTGACGGGGTGGTCGTCCGGACGGCGACGTAGCAGTGCGTGCTTCCGAAGGTGAACTCGCGTTCTCGTCGAGCCGGCTTCGTCACTGACGCCTCGGTGGCGGCCGCCGGGCGGCGTGCGGCGTCACGATTTGCCCCCGTCGCCCGGAGGAAACAGATCCTCGATGGAGCAGCCAAAAAAAACTGCGAACTTTCTAGCGTTCTCGACGGTAATAGTCTTGTACCGTTGTCGCGCCACGTCGCTGACGTAGGGCTGCGGCAAGCCGAGCGCCTCGGCGACGGTCACCTGCGTGACCCCCGCCAGGGCGATGGCCTTCGCCACGCGGTTGGTGCCGGGCTCGGAACGGAGGATCGCGAGTTGCTGCTTGCTGAGCATCGCTTCTTTGACTATATGTGTTCGGGCGTAACGTGTAAAGACGATTTTTCTTGACGGGTAAAGCACTGAACAACTTAAGGTAAGTTTTTGAACGTTAACCCTCTATGCGGTAACCTGTGGTCGTGTCGCTCGGTCAGAACATCAAGCGGCTCCGTTGGGAGGCGGGTCTCCAGACCCAGAAGGCGCTGGCAGACCTGCTGGGAGTGCCGCAACCCCAGGTTTCCGACTGGGAAAACGATCGCTACGCGGTCCTGGAGACTCTGACTCTCGTCAAGATCGCGAAGGGCCTCCGCTGCTCCGTGGACCAGTTGCTCGCGGGTATCGATGCGGACTACGACCGGGTCCGGGAGGCCGCCGTTGCGGCCGGTCATGAGCTCGCCAACGTCGATTTTCCGATCGAGGCTCTGGCTGACGTACCCGTGGTGGCGGAAGGCGAGAGGGTGCCGGAGGGTGTCACGCGGGCCGACCGTGGCGGAGAACGGCCCGGCATCGCGCAGTGGATACTCCGCCCTGGGGACCTGCGCGATCCGAACGCCTACGGTGTTCAGATCCATGGCGACTCGATGGTCCCGGCGCACCGGCCCGGCTCCATCGCAATCGTGTCTCCCGACCGCCGGGTGCAGGACGGTGACGAGGTGTACGTCAGGTTTGCGTCCGGCGGGTGCGTGGTCCGGCTGGTGTACGGCACCCACGGGGGCTACATGCTGCAGACGTACAATCCCGCCTACCCGGCGCGCTTCGTCAGGCCGAAGGAGATTCATGCGATGGACGTGATTCTGTACTCGCGTCGGCGGGACTTCTGACGGGGCGCGATGTGTTTTCTGCGTTAACTGACTGATTGTGCTTGTGTACGTGTTTTCACGTGGGGCCCGTCGGTGCGATAATCTGTCGTCGTGTCGCTCGGCCAGAACATCAGGCGGCTGCGTCGGGAGTCAGGTCTTCACACCCAGAAGGCGTTGGCCGATCTGCTGGGCGTCCCGCAACCGCAGGTATCCGACTGGGAGAACGATCGCTACGCCGTTCTGGAAACGCTGACCCTCGTGAAGATCGCGAAGGGGCTCCGCTGTTCCGTCGACGAGTTGCTCGTGGGGGTCGATCCGGCCTACGACCGGATTCGGGAGGCGGGCGGGACGGCCGGCGCCAAGCCCCTGCGTCTCGATTCCCGGGCGGGGGCTCCCGCCGGCATCCCGGTGGTGGCGGAGGGGGAGGCCTCGCCGGCGAGCGGCACCAGGCGCGACCGGACGGCGGAGCGGACCGGCGCGGTGCGCTGGGTGCGCCCGCCGGGAGACCTGCACGATCCGAACGCCTACGGGATTCAGGTCCGTGGCGACTCGATGATTCCGGCGCACCG
The DNA here is from genome assembly GCA_021296515.1 of Acidobacteriota bacterium. Classification (GTDB taxonomy): domain Bacteria; phylum Acidobacteriota; class Vicinamibacteria; order Vicinamibacterales; family UBA8438; genus WTFV01. The sequence goes on from JAGWAH010000080.1 coordinate 9,509, forward strand.
GCCGAACACGGTCGCGATCGCGTCGCCGGGCCGCCGCGTGCAGGACGGCGACGAGGTCTATGTGCAACTCGCTTCCGGTGGACGATTGATCCGGCTGGTCCGGACCACCCGGGCGGGCTATATGCTGCAGGCGTACAACCACGCGTACAGGACTCTCCTCATGCAGAGGAAGGACATCCGCGCGATGGACGTCATCGTATCGTCGCGCCTCCGGGAATTTTGACGGACGCGGGCCGCGGTCGCGCCGGTACGCTGCCTGAGTCATCCGCCGGACTGGTAGACTGTCAACAGCATCGGGCGCCGGTGCACGCGGAGAGATGTCCGAGGGGTTGAAGGAGCACGCTTGGAAAGCGTGTGTAGGGGTAATCCTCCTACCGTGGGTTCGAATCCGCCACACCATCCTCGTAACCCACTGAAAAATGAGCAGTTAACGCCATGGCAGGGGCTCGGTGCCCCGCATTAAACTGATCCGCCGTCTTTCGGCGGAGCCGGGTCTCGGGCAGATCGCCGTCGCGGACGCCCTGCCGGGCAGCTGCTGACCCACATGCTGCTGCGGAACGTGCCGGACGGATACGTCAACGTCCACGGCCACCTCCACAACCGGGAGTCGCCTTCGCGGACGCACCACATCAACGTCAGCGTCGAGCAGTTGCGCTACCGGCTTTGGTGAGCGATGGGCCGTGCGACGGTC
>JAGWAH010000080.1:10305-11176 GCA_021296515.1 Acidobacteriota bacterium
GTCGGGCCGGTTGCCCTTGCTCATGGTGCTCACCGCTCCGGCCGCTCGGAGCCGCCGCGCGGGCGCTTCCTGATCCACTCGTCGACTTCGTCCTCAAGCCAGGCGACCGCGCGGGCACCGATCCGCAGGGGCCGTGGAAATTCGCCAGGTGTCATCAAGGCATACAGGACTGACCGGCGGAGCCCCGTCTTCTCCAGCACCGCGGGCAATCGCAACAGGCGTCGTGTCGCCATGGGTCGTCTCCTTCCGAGCCAAGGAACGCGGCTCACAGAAAACATAGCGACCGGGTGCCGGCGCGCCGTGCAGCCAAGGCCCCGAAGGCGCGGGCAGCCGTCCGGGAAGGCACGCGCGGCGAAGGTCCCCCACGCGCCGAAGATCCTGATGGGCCTAGTGCTGTGCCACGCGTAAAACTTTGGGACTGTCGGGGAACTCGTTCTCGAGCCGAGAGAGTTCTCATGCCGCAGAAGAAGTACATCGTTCGACTCACCGCTCCAGAAACGCGAGGTCTGTCGGCAGACGGTCCGCAAGCTCAAGGGGAGCAGCGAGAGGGTGGCGCCGTGCGCAGACTCTCTTGAAGCCTCGGGCGGCCTTCCAGCCTGAATGGACACTGCGCGGGATCTGCCGCGACATGCACGGGAGAGCTTGACGTGCCGTCCGCAGGCACCGAGTCTGCGCGACCCGTAGCGGCCGGCACACCCGTGCTATCCCAGCACGTACGGGCAGCGCCACCTTCAGCACGTCGTCCATGGTCACGGCGTAGTGCACATCGAGTCCGGGCGGCAGCGCGCCGCCGAGGCTCTCGTTGACGTCCTGTCGGTTCGCCTGCGGCAGGACCACGCCCGCCATACCTACCCTGCACACGCGGCCAGCA
>JAGWAH010000081.1:0-8532 GCA_021296515.1 Acidobacteriota bacterium
CAGGACGGCGGCGTGCCGCGGTTCGAGGTCGATCCGTCGTGGCCGAGCATCCCGAACGACTGGGTGCTGGGGCAGACGTCGTCGGTGACCGTAGGCCCGGACGACACGATCTGGGTGCTGCATCGGCCCCGTACGGTGGCCGAGGACCAGGGGACGGCGGCCCCGCCGGTGCTGGCGTTCGAGCAGGACGGCACGTTCGTGCGGGCTTGGGGCGGTCCGGGCGACGGCTACGACTGGCCCGCGAACGAGCACGGGATCCATGTCGCTTCGGACGGCAACGTCTGGATCGGCGGTAACAGCGCGGCGCCGGAATCGGACGACATGCTGCTGAAGTTCACGCCGGAGGGCGAGCTGCTGCTGCAGATAGGCGGGCGCGCGCGGAGCAGCGGCAACGACGACACGGTGAACCCGATGCGGCCGGCGGAGTCCTTCGTGCACGCGGCCACCAACGAGGTCTTCGTCGCCGACGGCTACGGCAACCGGCGCGTGATCGTCTTCGACGCCGACACGGGAGAGTACAAGCGGATGTGGGGCGCCTTCGCCAACACGCCGGTCGCTCCGTCGGAGGCGAGCGGGGAACCGGACGGCCGCGGGGGGCCGCCGCAGTTCGGCATCGTGCACGGCATCGAGGTCTCAAGCGACGGCCTCGTGTACGTGGCGGACCGGGGCAACAGCCGCGTGCAGGTCTTCGACCTCGACGGCGCCTACCGGACGCAGGCCTTCGTCAACCGCGGCGACGAGAGCTCCTCGACGGTGGCCGGTCTGGCGTTCTCGCCCGACGCCGAGCAGCGGTTCATGTACTCGGCGGACCAGGGCAACTCGCACATCCACGTGATCGACCGGGCGACGCTGGAGGTGCTGGACACGTTCGGGGACAACGGCGCGGCGCCGGGCGAGTTCCAGGCGCTGCATCATCTGGCGAGTGACAGCGACGGGAACCTCTACACGGCCGAGGCGCAACGCGGGCGCCGCGCGCAGAAGTTCACGTTCACCGGCATGGCGTCGACCCGATGAGGGTGACACGCTGGGCGACGCGGGGTGCGGCGGCGGGCACCGTCGCCGTCCTTGCCGCCCCGCTCGGATACCGCATTGGCGGCATCGTGCCGCTCGGGCCGGCGTTTCTGCTGCTGGCCGGCGGCGTGCTGCTCATCGCCGTCAGCGCGGGAGTCCTCGGCGCACGGATGGCGCGCGGGACGGGGCCGAGGGATCGGACAAGCTGGGCGGCCCTGGTCGCGGCGGTTGCGGTCGGCGCCGTTCCGTTGGCGACGCTGGTCTCGTCGCTGGGGGCACCGCCGATTCACGACGTCACGACGGATACCGAGAACCCGCCGGCGTTCGTGGCGGCCGTCGCGCTGAACACGCCGGGTCGTACCGACTACGAGGGCCCGGGTCTCGCCGAGCGGCAGCGTGCCGCCTATCCCGACCTGGGACCGGCGGAGCTGTCGGTTGCGCCGGCCGACGCGTTCCGCCGGGCGCTGGCGGTCGTGCAGCGGATGGGCTGGGAGCTCCTGGCAACCGATCCGGACAGCTTGCGGATCGAGGCGACGGATCGTTCCTTCTGGTTCGGGTTCGAGGACGACGTCGTGATCCGGATAGCGGCGGACGGCGAGAGCGGCAGCCGGGTCGACGTGCGCTCGCTGTCGCGCGTCGGGGTCGGCGACCTCGGGGTCAACGCGCGCCGCGTGAGGGAGTTCCTGGACGCGCTGGCAGAGGAGTAGGAACGGCCTCCGCCCGCGGAGCGGCCCGGATGGGCGTTCCGATGACGAGGTGGACGGCACGGGGCCGCCCGGCGCGTGCCGGACAGCCCCGCTCGCCGTGCTCGACCGGACTCAGTTCCCTTCGAGCTCGTCGACGATTACCTGGACGCTGTTCGTTAGACCGGCCGGCGCCGGGGCCCGGTACCCCTCGTAGCCCTCCGGCATCGTCCATCCCGCCACGATCTCCTGAACGCTCTGGCCCGCGGCGTGCCCGGCCCGCACCGCGGCCAGGAAGTCGCGGTTGAACGCCGCGTACTCGTGCAGGTCGGCCCACGTCATCTGGGTGCTGTGCCCGGTAATGATCGTATCGACGCCCTGGATGTTGTCGTGCGCCTTCTGCAGGCTGTCCGCGATGTCGACGCCGCTGCCGCCATTGTTGGCGTCGAGGAAGGGCAGGTTCTTGCCCGGGAAGATGTCGCCGGAATGCAGCGTCCCGTGCGCCCGGAAGACGATCCAGGTGTCGCCGCCGGTGTGTCCCCGCCCGAAATGGTACAGGTCGACCCGGTCGTCGCCGGTCCCGAGCGACATGCGCTCCGAGAAGGTCTGCGTCGGCAGCCCGCGGCCCATCGAATCGGCAAAGACGTTGGCCGGCGGCTCGGTGCGCCCACTGTAGGCCCGCATGACCTGCATGTTCGCCGCCGTGACCTCGTGCGTCACGATGTCGACGCTGGCGGGGAACGCGACGTTGCCGCTCACGTGGTCGTGGTGGCTGTGCGTGTTGATGAGCGTGGTCACCGGGTTGCTGGTGAGCTCGCCGATCGCGTCCAGGATCGACTGGCCCCAGCCCGGGTTCTCCCGTCGCTGGTCACGAAGACCGCCGTGTTGCCGCCGCCCCCCTGTCCGCGCAGGACGTAGAGGTTGTCCTCGAGCTGCTCGACCTCGATGACCATCGCGTCCTGCGCGGCGACGATCCCGAGCGACAGGACGCCGGCGCCAATCACGGCAGCCAGTACGATGATGCGTTTCATGCTGTTCCCTCCCCTTGTATCCGGTCAGGGCGCCCATGGTACCAGAGCGGTCCGTGCGCTGGATGCTCTTCGGTAGAATGCGCTGGTGGCCTCCAGACATTTCGACTGGCTCCGTCAGGCCGGCGCCGATTTGCGGCTTGCCGGGCATGCGCGCGACGGCGCGGCGCACGACGGGGCGTGCGACTCATCGGCTTCGCTCGTCGTCAAGTCGAACAACGAAGCGGCCGTTCAGCGGGCGGTTCGCCGATGGGCGGAACGGGTTGGCGCTCAACGGTCGGAGGTGCGGCGCATGGTGTGGTTCGGTTCGCGCGTCAACGGCGTTCCGTCCCCTGGCAGCGACGTCGACGTCTGTCTCGTGCTTGCGCGCTCCGACAAGCCGTTCCGGGAGCGGGCCGCCGACTACCTGCCGCTGGGGTTCCCCGTGGGACTGGATCTCTTTCCCTACACGGTGGAGGAGCTCGAGCAGTTGCGGCGCGACCACCCGCCGTGGCACCGGGCGATCACGGCGGGCATCGACCTGTTGCCCGCCCGCTGAACAGCCGGAGCTTCCCGCCGGCGGGCAGGCCGTCGGGTCGAGCTCACCCTTCACTCATCTTCTGGAGGGTCTGCTCGGCCCTGGCGTCGCGGGCGACCCGCGACAGCGCGTCGAAGTCTTCCGGTCTGCGGGAGGGCTTGACCGACCCGTAGGCCGACTCCAGGCTGTAGGCGACCGGCTTGAGGCGCACTTCACCCTCCGCGATCGAAGGTGACCTTGTCTCTCGGCTTCAGGCCGAGCAGACGACGCATGCGGAGGAGGTAGTCCACTCCGCTCGCGTCGATTGACACCTCTCGGACGTTGCCCGGATACTACGCAGGTTCCATCACAGCATGCCCGGAACACGCACGCCGGTCCCGCTTCGCGGACGTCTCGCGCTGCTGCTGTGCGGCACGCTGGCCGCTCTCTGGATGGCCGAAGTGCCGGCTCGCGCGACCGAGCCCACGGCGACGGAGCCGGCGCGTCCCGCCCGCGGGCAGCATGAGCCGGCCGGCAGTTGGCAGCGCGCGCTCCTCGACCGCTACTGCGTCGCCTGCCACAACGAGCGGCTGCGCACGGCGGGCCTGACGCTCGACGCGCACGACGTGAGCCGGATCGCCGATGCGCCTGACGTCTGGGAGACCGTGGTCCGCAAGCTGCGCGCCGGCGCGATGCCGCCGCTGCCGCGCCCGCGGCCGGACGCGGCGACCTACGACCGCTTCATCGGCTGGCTGGAGACCGAGCTCGATCGGGCGGCGGCCGCCGATCCGAATCCCGGGCGCACCGAGGCGTTCCACAGGCTGAACCGGACCGAGTACCACCATGCCGTGCGCGACCTCCTCGACCTGGAGATCGACGTCGCGGAGTTGCTGCCAGCCGACGGGGCCAGCTACGGGTTCGACAACATCGCCGGCGTGCTCGGCGTCTCGCCGACGCTGCTGGAGCGCTACCTGGCCGCCGCGCGCAAGATCAGCCGCGTTGCGGTGGGACGTCCCGCGCCGTCGGCCACGGCCGAGGTCTTCCGCCTCGCCAGCGATCTGCCGCAGGACGACTGGGTGGCGGGGATGCCGTTCGGCACGCGCGGCGGCGGCGCGTTCCGCCACGTGTTTCCGGAGGACGCCGACTACGCGATTCGCATCCGCCTCGCCCGCAACGCCGGCGACAACCTGGCCGTCTTCGAGGCGCCGCACACGCTGGAGGTGAGCCTGGACGGCGCGCTGGTCCGGACGTTCACCGCCGGCCGCCCGCCGCCCGCCGACGCGCCGCGCGATGGCGACGAGTACCGCGCCTGGCGGGACCGGCAGCGGACCATCGACGACGACTGGGAGTTCCGCCTGCCGGTCACGGCCGGGCCGCACGAGTTGCGCGTGACGTTCGTGCGGCGGACCGCGGCCTACCCGGAGACGCTGCGCCAGCCCTACCTGCGGCCGTACACCAGCATCACCGGCGGCGACACACGGGTGCAGCCGTATCTGGGAAGCGTCACCGTCACCGGACCGTTCGCCGCGAGCGGGGGGCCTCCGGTGGAGGAGACCCCGAGCCGCCGCCGCATCTTCGTCTGCCGGCCGGCCGGGATGACGGGCGCCGATCAGACCGAATGCGCGGGCCGGATCCTGTCGAGTCTGGCGCGCCGCGCCTACCGCCGACCGGTTACGGAGGCCGATCTGGACGTGTTGCTCGGGTTCTTCGACGAAGGACGCCGGGAGGAAGGCGGTTTCGACGCCGGCATCGAGATGGCGCTGCGCTGGCTTCTCGCCAGCCCGGAGTTCGTGTTGCGGGTCGAGCGCGACCCCATCGGCGTCGCGCCGGGCGCCAACTACGCGATCAGCGACCTGGAGCTCGCCTCGCGGCTGTCGTTCTTCCTCTGGAGCAGCGTTCCCGACGACGAGCTGCTCGACCTCGCCGCGGCCCGCCGCCTGCGCGATCCGGCGGTCCTGGAGCAGCAGACCCGGCGGATGCTGGCCGACGAGCGCGCGCGGGCGCTGGTCACGAGCTTCGCGAGCCAGTGGCTCTACCTGCGCAACGTGCCGGCGGTCGTGCCGGACGAGGACCGCTTTCCCGATGTCGGCGAGGGGCTGCGGCAGGCGATGCGGCGCGAGACGGAGCTGTTCGTCGAGAGCGTCTTCCGCGAGGACCGCAGCGGACTACACCTTCGTCAACGAACGGCTGGCGCGCCACTACGGCATGCCGCGCATCTACGGCAGCCACTTCCGGCGGGTGCCGGTGGCGAACGAGGCGCGGCGGGGCCTGCTGGGCCACGCGAGCATCCTCGCGGTGACGTCGTATCCGAACCGCACGTCGCCGGTGCTACGGGGCAAGTGGGTGCTGGAGAATCTGCTCGGCACGCCGCCCGCGCTGCCGCCGCCCGACGTGCCGGCGCTGGAGGAGACGACCGCCGGCGGGGAAGCGCTCTCCATGCGCGAGGCGACCGAGCGCCACCGCGCCAACCCGGTGTGCGCGAGCTGCCACCGGCTGATGGACCCGCCGGGCTTCGCGCTGGAGCAGTTCGACGCGGTCGGGCGCTTCCGCACACGCACCGCCGCGAATACGCCGATCGACGCCTCCGGCGAGCTGCCCGACGGCACGCGCTTCGACGGCGCGGCGGGGTTGCGCGAGGCGCTGGTGAGCAAGCCGGAGCGGTTCGTCGGCACGTTGGCCGAGAAGCTGATGACCTATGCCCTCGGGCGCGGCCTGGAGCACTACGACGCCCCGGCGCTCCGCGCCATCGTGCGGAACGCCGCCGCCAACGACTACCGGTTCTCGTCACTCGTCGTCGGGATCGTCGAGAGCATGCCATTCAGGATGAGGAGAGCGGAATCATGATCATCACCAGGAAGACGCTGCCGCGGCGCACGTTCCTCCGCGGCGCAGGCGCCGCGCTGGCGCTTCCGTTGCTGGACGCGATGACTCCGGCGCTGTCCGGGTTCGGCGCCCTCCGCGCGGCCGAGCCGGTGCGCCGCCTCGGGTGGGTCTACCTGCCCAACGGCATGGCGATGGAGTCCTGGACGCCGGCGGGGAAGGCCGCGCTGGAACTGTCGCCCACGCTCAGTCCGCTCGGCGCGTACCGCGACCGGATGGTGGTGCTCAGCGGGCTGGCCCAGGGGCAGGCCGAGGCGCTCGGCGACGGGAACGGCGAGCACACGCGGGCCACCGCGACCTGGCTGAACGGCGTCCACCCGAAGGAGACCGAGGGGGCGGACGTGCGGGCGGGGATGACCGCCGACCAGATCGCGGCCGCGCAGCTCGGCCGGACGACGCCGCTGCCGTCCCTGGAGCTGGCCATCGACCGCGACTTCCTGGTGGGCAACTGCGAGAACGGCTATAGCTGCATCTACATGAACACCATCGCGTGGCGCGACCCGACCACGCCGCTGCCGATGGAGAACAACCCCCGCGTGGTGTTCGAACGCCTCTTCGGCGAGGGCGGCTCGACGGCCGAGCGGCGGGCGCAGTTCCGCAAGGATCGCAGCATTCTGGACGCCATCGCCGACGACCTCGCGCGGCTGCAGCGGGAGGTGGGCGCAGGGGATCGGGCGCGGGTGACGCAGTACCTCGACGCGGTGCGCGCCATCGAGCGGCGCATTCAGCTTTCGGAGAAGAGCGACACGGAGTTGCCCGAACTCGCGCGGCCGGTCGGCATTCCCGAGTCGTACCCCGAGCACGTGGGGTTGATGTTCGACCTGACGGCGCTCGCCTGGCAGGCGGACATCACGCGGGTGTTCACCTTCATGCTGGGCCGCGAGCTGAACGGCCGCGCCTATCCGGAGATCGGTATCCCCGAGTCGCACCACGGGATCTCGCATCACCGCTACGACCCGCTGAAGCTGGCCCAGCTCGCGAAGATCAACACCTACCACGTCACGCTGTTCCGGGACTTCCTGGAGACGCTGGCCTCCACGCCGGACGGCGACGGCTCGCTGCTGGACAACTCGCTGCTGCTCTACGGGGCATCGCTCAGCGACAGCAACAAGCACCTGCACTACGACCTGCCGCTGATGCTGGTCGGCGGCGGCGGCGGGCACCTGAAGGGCGGGCGGCACCTGCAGTACCCGCGGGACACGCCGATGACGAACCTGCTCGTCAGCCAGCTCGACAAGGCGGGAGTCCGGCTCGACGAGGGGCTCGGCGACAGCACGGGGCGCCTGAAGGAGCTGGCCCGGCTCGCCGACGTGTAGGCCGGCGGGTGTATCGCGATAGTGGTGGATACACATCGACATGGGTTCCTCGAAGGGTAGTGTCGCGGCAATCGCCCTGTTCGTGGCCGTCTGTCTGCCGGCTGTTGCAGCGGGGCAGGCCGCTGACGACGCCACCCCGCTGCACCGGGCGGCCCACGAGGGCGACGCGGCAACGGTCGGGCGTCTCCTGGAAGCCGGCGGGGATGTGGACGTCGCAACCCGCCACGGGGTTACACCGTTGGCCCTCGCGTCCGCTCGCGGGCATGCGGCGGTGGTGGAGACCCTGCTGGACGCAGGAGCGGACCCGAACCGCGCCTCGCCGCACGGCGAGACTCCGCTGATGGTGGCCGCCCGCACCGGCGTGGTCGACAGCGTGACCGCGCTGCTCCGGCACGGCGCCGAGGGCATGGTCGACGCGCGGGAGGAGTGGCGGGGCCAGACGGCCTTGATGTGGGCGGCGGCGGAAGGACATGCAACGGTAGTCGCACCGCTGGCTTCGGCGGGGGCTGACGTCGACGCCCGCTCCGACGCAGGGTTCACGCCGCTCGCGTTCGCGGTCCGGGCGGGTCACGGCGACACCGTCGAGGCGCTCGTGAAGGCCGGGGCTGACGTCGACCTCGCGCTGCCGGACGGCACCAGCCCGCTGCACCTGGCGGTCATCAACGCGCACTACGACGTGGCGCTGCAGCTCCTGGAGCACGGCGCCGACCCGGCCGCGGCCGAGCCGGGCTGGACGCCGCTGCACCAGCTCGTCTGGACCCGCCGGCCGAACCGGCACTACAACAACCCGGCCGCGTTCCCGACCGGGACGGTGACGGATCTGGAGCTGGCCCGCGCGCTCGTCGCCCACGGCGCCGACGTCAATGCCCGCCAGACGGCGGAGCCGCGCGACGGTTACCGCAACATGCTCAACCGCAGCGGCGCCACACCGTTTCTCCTCGCCGCCAAGGCGGTCGACCTCGACATGATGCGCCTGCTGCTGGAGCTGGGCGCCGACCCGCTGCTGGCGAACGAGGACGGCACCACCGCGCTGCTGGTCGCGGCCGGCGTCGGCATCTGGTCGTCGAGCGAAAGCCCGGGCAGCGCCGAGGAAGCGCTGGAGGCCGTGAAGCTGATGG
>JAGWAH010000081.1:8641-15103 GCA_021296515.1 Acidobacteriota bacterium
ACCAGCGCGGCTGGACGCCGCTGACCATCGCCCAGGGCATCTTCTACGCCAACCTCGGGCGGCGCTGGCCGGACATGGAAGCGCTGCTGCTCGGTCTCGGCGCCACCTCTCCCACGGCTCCCGAGCCCCCGCGGTAGCAGCGCGCCGCAATGGGTGACAGATCCACGAGCCTGCGACTCGCGGCCCAGCGAGTACTCCACGATCTCACGGTCCACCGCCCGCCGCGACGCGAAGCAGGACGGTGATGCAGCAGGCAGCGCCCGCTTCCGGCCGTTGACCGCGACGCCCCGGGCGGCCTTTCACAGCAGCAACTGGGTGTGCTCGACGTCGAGCCAGCGGCCGAACTTGTAGCCGACGTCGTTCAACACGCCCACCGTTCGGAATCCGAGCACGCGCTGCAGGGCCAGGCTGGCCTCGGCCTCGGTGCAGGCTCCGCCGATCAGGGTGCGATGGCCCAGCGCACGCGCCCGTTCGATCAGGTCCGCCAGCAGCGCCCGCCCGACGCCCCGGCGATGCCGCTCCGGGTGGACGTAAACCGAACCCTCGACCGATCGCCGGTACGCCTCGCGCGGTCGCCACGGCGACAGGTACGCGAATCCGGCGGGGTCGCCGTCGAGCTCCGCCACGGTCACCGGATGGGCGTCGGTCCGGTCGCTGAACCACGCGGCGTAGTCCTCCGGCGACCGCGGTTCGAGATGGAACGTGCAGGTAGAGGTCGCGATGTAGTGATTCATGACCCCGGCGATGAAGGGGAGGTCCGCGGCGGTGGCGTGTCGGAGGGTGGTCATCTCGGCTACATGGTCATCCTTGCGGCCGCCCGGCTGCAACTGTCGTGTCCGTCGTTCATCCGATCCAGCCGCAGCTCGACCGCATCGCACGCCGTAGCGCACGACGGGAAGCCGATTGACGACGCGTGTCGCGTTCGAGAACGCCGGGAGCGCCGGCTCTCGTCGCGTCTTCGGCGTCGCCCGTGCGAGTCCCGCGTCCGTGCTACCATCCGCCGACTGCATGTTGCAAATAGCACGGCAGCGCGTCGGCACGTCCGCCGGCAAGCTGCTCGGCGCGGCGTGGCGCGCTCTACAGGTCGCCGTCCCCCTCGTCGTCGTCGTCGTCCCGTTCGCGTACGCGGTCACCGCCGTGCACAACGACGTGCTGCTGGCGGCCGGCTGCGGCCTTGCGGTCGGTGTCGGGCTCAGCCTGCGCATGCGCGAGCGTATCGGGCGTTCCGCGGGAATCCTGGTCGGTGCGGTCGCAGGGGTGGCCGCAGCCCTGCTTGCCGGTCTCGTTCCGGGGAACGGCGTCATGTGGATCGTGCCGCCGCTCGTGGCGCTCGCCGTCGGGCTCGTCGACGGGCTCGGGACGTCCCGCCTGCGGGGATACCGGGACGCCGCCGTCGAGACGCTGGCGATGTCCACCCTGATCGGCGCCGGCCTGCTGCCCGCGCTGGGCCTCGGCGGTCTTCTGTCGTGCCTCCTGGTGACGCCGCCGACCGCGCTCATCGCCGGCGCCTTCGCCGCCGGGCGGGCAGAGCGGGACTCTGCGCGGCCGCCCTTGCTGCTGGCGCTCGGGTCGCTCGGGGTCCTGGCATACGCAGTCGACGGCGTCATGCACGAAGGCCTTCGCGGCGGCCTGCTGCGCAGCGAAGCGCTTGCACACGCGGCGGTGACCGTGCCGGCGGCGATGGTCGCCGTACCGATCGGCGCGTTCCGGGCCGCCCGCGCCGCCGCGGCATGGGCGCAGCCCCGCCTCCAGGTCTACCGGCAGCTCGCCGAGTATCTGCGCGTCATGTGGATTCCGATCGGCGGCTTCGCCATCGGATACCTGGCGATCATCGTCGTGTTCGCCGGTTTCGCCGGCATGCTGGCCCGCTTCCGCCCCGGTGCGTTCGCGGGCGCCGAGAACGCCGGCATCGGCGAGTGGATCGCTTTCACGTTCTTCCGGGCGCTGGCTCAGAACTATCCCGGTATCGCCCCCGTCTCGGCCGCCGCGTGGTTGCTCGTGGGTGTCCAGGCAATCCTGGCCGTGGGTTGGGCGCTGGTGGTGTTCGCGGCCGTGATGTCGTCCATCCAACCGCGGCTCGAGCGGATCGCCCGGCAGGCCCTGCAGTCGGCCGGCAAGTGAGCCTCCGCCGCGCTCGGCCGGTCGCGAGGCGCCGCGTTCGGTCGCCGAAGCGCCCGGCCTGAAACGCGTCACGCTGCCTCGGGCTCAATCGCGAAGTCGACGTGCACGCGCCGGGCGCCCGGTATGTTGTCAATGCTGCCAACGCGCGGGCGCTCGGCCACCTCGATGTACGACGGTCTTCGTATTGACGCGACTACGAACTTCTTCGTATACTCGTCTCTACGAACTACTTCGTAGAAATTGCGTCCATGCCCGCCCGCCGCCGACCGACCGATGCCGAGCTCGCCATCCTGCGCGTCCTATGGGTGCGGGGACCGAGCACGGTGCGCGAGGTCGCGGAGGAGATGGGGCGTGAGAGCGCCTACACGACCGTGCTGAAGCTGCTGCAGATCATGGCCGAAAAGGGCTTGGTGCGCCGCGACGAGTCCGCGCGCACGCATGTATACCGGGCGGCGCGCTCCGAGCGCGCGACGCAGCGGCAGCTCGTGCGGGATCTGGCCGACCGGGCCTTCGGGGGCTCGGCGGCCCGGCTGGTGCTGCAGGCGCTGGCCGCGAAGGAGGCGTCGCCCGAGGAGCTCGCCGAGATCCGCGAGTGGCTGGCGGAGCAGGAAGGGAAACGGGAGGGAGCGCGATGAGAGACTGGATCGAGATCACCGGTTGGACGCTGCTGCACTTCGCGTGGCAGGGAGCCCTCCTCGGCCTGACCATCGCGGGCGTCGTGTGGCTCTGCCGGCGACGGTCGGCGAATGCACGCTATGCGGTCGCCTCCGGCGGCCTGCTGACGCTGCTCGCTGCTCCCGTGGTGACCGCGGCCGTCCTGTGGCAGGCGGCGCGGACGGTCGAGCCGCTTCGGCCAGCGGACCGGGCGGCAGCCCGCGAGCCGGGCACTCGCTCGCCGGGAGGGCACGCGCTCGTCGCCCGCGACTCGCTGGGCGCCGTCCACGCGCGCCTCGCCGCCGCGCTGCCGGGCATCGTGGCCGTGTGGCTCGCCGGGGTCTCCCTGTTGCTGGTGCGGATGGGCGGCGGACTGTGGCGGGTGCACCGGCTCCACGAGGCCGGCCTCGCGGCTCCGGCCTCGCGCTGGCAGGCGACGGCGGCGCGGCTGGCGGCGCGCCTTGGCCTCGTGGACGCGGTCCGGGTCGTGGAGTCGCGTCTGGTCGGCACGCCGACAGTCGTCGGCTGGATGCGGCCGATCGTCCTGCTGCCCGTCGCCGCCCTCGCCAATCTGACGCCGGCGCAGGTCGAGGCCATCCTCGCGCACGAGCTGGCCCACGTCCGCCGGCACGACTACCTCGTCAACCTGCTGCAATCGTTCGGGGAGACCGTCCTCTTCTTCCACCCGGCCGTCTGGTGGGTGTCGGGCCGGATTCGGGCGGAGCGGGAACATTGCTGCGACGACGTCGCGCTCCTGGTGAGCGGCGACCGCGTCGGCTATGCGTCGGCCCTGGCTGCCTTGGAGGAGTGGCGCGGAGGCGAGGCAGCGCCGGCCCTCGGCGCAGCCGACGGCCCGCTCGGCGGGCGCGTGCGGCGGATTCTGGGCCGGCCGTCCGACGCCCGGCCGCGCTTCGGCAGGCGGTTCGCGGCATGGGCCGCGGCGCTGGCGCTCTGCGCCGGCGCCGGCGCTGCAGTGTGGCCGCACGGTAGTGCAAGCGGCGTTGCTCCGGCTGCCGGTACAGGCTCGGCGCAGGGCGCCCAGGCGGCCGGTCCGGCGGCTGCGGCCGACTGGCGGGAGTCGGAGACGGAGCACTTCGAGATTCGTTACGGGGCGGCGCTGGCGGACGACATCGACCGCGTCGAGGTGGCGGCCGAGCGGGCGCACCGGCGGGTGGGCGAACGCCTCGCCGATGAGCTGTCGTTCAAGGTGCCGTTGATCGTCTTCGGCACGCGCGAGGGGTTCGAGCGGCAGGACGTCGCGCCGGGCGCGAACCTGACCGGGATCAGCTCGTTCTCCGAGCCGACCGCGAACCGGATCGTGGTGCTTGTCGAGGAGTGGGGAGACGGTCTCGTGGATCGCATCGCCCACGAACTGACCCACGTCTTCGCCTTCGAAGCGGTCCCGCGTGCCGATCCCGGAGTCGGCGTGCCCCTCTGGGTCGACGAGGGCTTGGCCGACTACGGGGTGGGGACATGGTCGACAGCCGACGAGGGCATTCTCCGGGGACTCGTGGAGTCCGGCGACATCCCGGCGATGTCCACCGTGGAGGGCCGCGCCGGCTTCGAGAACCCGCGCGCCGTATACGCGCTCGGGCACGCCGTCTTCGACTTCGTCGAAGCCGCGTGGGGGCGGGCGGCGGTCAGCGCCTTCCTGCGGGCGTTCAGCCCGGCGGGGAATCCCTATCAGGAGGTGCTGGGGCTGGCGCCGGCCGCGTTCGATGCAGCGTTCGCCGACCATCTGCGGGCACGCTTCGCCCCGGACGCGCAGGCGCCGCGCCCGTAGCGAACTCCGGCGCCGTCGAAGCTGGTACCAGCGCACCGTTCATGTCGATAGCCTCGACGTCGCGGCACAGCCTCGCGGCGAGGACCACCGCGAGTCCCGTTCATCCGGAGCTGCCGAGAATCCGCCGCAGGCGTGCCGTGGTCCCGGCTCTGTCCAGGCGACTGGCGGCCACGTCCAGCGTCAGTGCTTCCCAGACGTCCACATCGAGCCGTTCGTTCGGCAGCAGATCGTTCTCCCTGAGGAACACCAGGCAGGAAGCGAGCGCCACCCGCTTGTTCCCGTCGACGAACGGATGATTCCGGCACAGGTAGAAGAGATACGCCGCCGCGACCTCCACCGGGTCCGAAAGCAGGGGTTCGCCCATCATCGTGGCCTGGGTCGCCGCCACCGCGGATTCCAGCAACCCGTCGTCCCGCGTTCCCGCGGCCCCTCCGTGGGCAGCGAGAACGCGATCGTGAATCGCCCTTACGGCCGCTACCGTCGGATGCAGCAGCGGCGGTTTCAAGACAGCCGCCGGAACAGTTCCCCGTTCTTCTCGATGAGGCGCTCTGCCGTCGAGGCTGCTCTCTCGGGGCCGATCACGGGGCGCACCGGTGTCAACACGATCGAGCCGCCTTCGTGGAGACTGACCGTCACCTGATCTCCGACCTTCAGGCGAGCCAGGTCCATCAGGGCCGTGTCGAAGATGATGCCCTGCGAGTTGCCGATCCGGGTAATCGTCTTCGTCATGTTGTAAAACTATGTTTTACACACTGACGCGTCAAGCGCTCACCAATCCGAGCGAGAGGGTACGAGGCGCACGGCGTAGTCGGGCCAGCAGGCTTCCGCGTGGTACGAAGCGTCCATGGTCCACTCGGCGAAGGGGTCGTGCGTCAACTCCTCGTCGAATCCCCCGAGAGCCCGGCTGCCGCCGGCCGCCGCCGCTGGCGCCGCCGCCGGTGGATCCAGCGTGCGGGCGATGCTGTCCCGAACATCCTCCAGGTGCAGCCGCGTCGCGCGATCCGAAACCCGCGCGACGGCCGCTTCGACGGTACGGTCGAGCGCCCGCAGCTCGCCCCGCAGAAACGGCCGCGCGTCGCCGCCGGCCGGCTGGCGCCCGTTGAGCTGGCCGTCGATCAGATCGAGATAGACCCGCTGCACGTTGCGCCGCCACGCGTCGATGCGGACGTCGGGGGCGTCCAGCTCGGCCCACAGTCCGGCCCGCAGGTCGGCCAGGAAGTCGGTGGCGGAGTAGGCGGCGTCACCGTCGATCGCCTCCTGCTCGACGAGCCTGCGGATACGGCCGGCGCTCAGCAGCGAGCGAAGCACGCGGGCCTGGCCGGCCCGGATCCGTGCGAGGGCGCCCGCGGGCTCGATGCGCCGCAGGATCGCCGGGTCGATCAGGAACATCGGCGTCGCGAACGCGTGGTCGTTGAGGAACGCGAGCGCTTCGGCCTGCGTCTCGCGCGGGATGGTCGTGAAGCGGACGCCGTCCTGCCCGATGTGCTTCTGCTGTGAACGGACGCCGCCGACGACCGCCGCAACGTGGTTCATCTCCAGGGCCCACTGCCCGACGAGTCGGCCGTACAGCCCGTCGAGGTCGTCGTAGGGGTCGCCGGCCGCCGCTTCCGTGGCGGTCGCATCCAGCAGCATGGCCGCCACCCGCTCCAGGTTCTTCAGGCCCAGCGCGGTGGACTCCACCGCATCGGCGTCGCCCACCGCCTCGGTCAGTTGGCCCGGGTCGGCGTTCTGCGCCCCCGGGGTGGAGAAGCGGTACCACGGCGTGTCGTCCTGCTCGCGCGCCCACGCATCCAGCGTCGGCTTCTCGTCGTCCGGGCTTGTCGCGTCCGGGATCGGCGCGTAGCCCCACTTCGTGGCCCAGACGTCGTACGGACCGATCTTCGGGATCAGGTCCTCGACCGCGA
>JAGWAH010000081.1:15348-22994 GCA_021296515.1 Acidobacteriota bacterium
ACGTTGTGGTGGAACTGGATGTCGGTCTCCAGGATCTCGCCGGTGCGCGGGTCGTGGACGTGCGGTCCGGAGGCGTTCTGGACCGTCGACGGCAGCCAGCGAATGACCGAGTAGCGCGCGTCCTCGGGGCTCCAGTCCGGGTCCTCGTCCGGGGTCGGCGCCTCGCGGGCGACGATGGCGTTGCTGAACCCGGCCGCCTCGAACGCGGGCCGCCAAGCCTCGACACCCTGCTTGATGTAGGGCACCCACCTGGTGGGCGTGGCCGGATCGATCCAGTAGGTGATCGGCTTGACCGGATCGGAGACCGCGGCGTCCGGGTCCTGCTTCTCCAGGCGCCAGCGCGTGATGTAGCGGCGGCGCGGCGAGCGGTGCTCGTCGCGGCCGTAGTCGATCTGGCGGACCGAGAAGTAGCCGACCCGTTCGTCGAACAGGCGCGGCTGCATCGGGTTCTCGGGCAGCTTGACCATGCTGTAGTGGAGCAGCACGGTGGCGCTGCCGGGTCGCATGCCGCGCCGCCGGGACGGTGTCCGCGACCGGTTCTGGCTGGACGACGGCGGCGGGACCGTGTAGGTGTGCGTCGTCTTCACCTCGATGTTCTCGGGGAAGGCGGTCACGCTCTCGACGAAGGACCGATCCCGCGCGAACCCCCGCGCCTGCAACCGGGACCGCGCGCTGAACTCCGGCACCTCCCGGCTGAACAGCGTCGTCACGTCGATGACCGGCGCGCCGGCCTCGGAGAGCGCCTCGATGTCGAACGCCCTGATGATCGTGTCGTTGTTCGCCGCCTCGACGGCGCGGGCGATGGGGCGCTCCGCGTCCGCCACGAGCGCGTAGGAGACGCTCTTCAGCAGAATCCGATCGCCGTGCCGCTCCCACTTCACGACGCGGTTTCCGAGCGCCTGGCCGCCGTGGCCGACTCCTTCGGTCGTCCGGGCGATCTGGCTGACCCAGAGGAACTCCCGGCCGAGCTCGGCCTCCGGGATCTCGTAGAAGACCTTGTCGTCGAGACGGTGGACGGTGAACACGCCCGCGTCGCTCTCGGCCTCGTCGGTGATCACCGTGTCGTACGGCTTGATCCCGTTGCCGTTGCGGCGCCCGCGGCGAGCAGGACTCTCGCCGTCGGTCTCGGCTGCATCGGTTTCAGCCGTCTCGGCCGGTTCCGGCTCCGGCGGCGATTGCGGGTCTTGCGCGACCGAGACTCCGGGGGAGGTCCAGCAGAACAGGAGCAGCAGGACGGTCGCGGCTGACAGTGGAAGTCGAGCGGTCGCCATCTGGGAAACCTCCTCCGGGTGACAAACACCGCTGGTGGGTCGAGAGACTGTCACGATACACGACGGACGGCTCTGTGCCGACCGACTTGTGTATTCATCGGTGCGCGTGGTGGGGCTGTCGCAGACTCTCCCAGTGATCTTCCGGCACCGCCGGCCGAATGATGTCACTGGTCACCGTGACGGTTCCCTTCAACTCCGCCTGCGGATACTCCGCTTCGTTGTGGCGAGTGGGGCATGACTCGTCGACAGGTCGGTCAGGTTCTCGTTTCGTCAAGCCGTGACCTCTCGAATCCGATCGTGCCTCGAAGTCCGGTGACTATTTCCCGGCGCCGGCCGCCAGCGCGGTGAACGAGGTCTCAAGCGCGGATTCGGCTTCCGCCAGGGCCCCGCGCGCTGTTTCGAGCCAGCCGCGGCTCGCGTCGAGCCGCGCGCGGCCCTCCCGCAGCATGCGCCGCGTTTCGGCCGGCTGCGGGCCGCCGAGACCCCTGCGGCTCGCGACCATCTGCTCGGGATCGAGCGCCTCGCGAATCCGGTCGACGGTGACCGGCAGCGGCTCGCCGTACGTCTCCTCGTAGACGTGCAGCAGCTCCTCGGCGGTCAGCTCCTTGGGGCGCTTGCCGTGCGCCCGGCCGTACTCGGTCAGCTCGGACGCGTAGTGGTGGCCCTCGCGGAAGGGGATGTCGGCGTGGCGGAGCAGGGTGTCGGCTACCTCCGTCATGGTGGCGTAGTCGGCGTCCACCTCGGCCAGCGACCGCTCCGGGTCCACCTCGAGGCCGGCGACCACGGCCGCGTAGAGGCCGTACATCTCGCGCGCCTTCGCGGCCGTCTCGAGGATCTGATCCGCGCCCCGGTAGTCGATCATGCCGGTCGAGGTGTTGTGCGCGGTGAGGAACACGGTCTGGGCGTCGCCGACGACGGTGCTGGCGATCTGCCGGAGGCGCTCCAGTGCGATCGGGTTGCGCTTCTGCGGCATGATGCTGCTGATGCCGGTCAGCGCACGGTCCAGCAGGAGCCACGGCGCCGGATCGTGGTACTGGACCTGCACGTCCTCGCTGAACTGGCCGACGGCGATGGCGGAGACGGCCAGGGTCGAGGCGAGCTCGGTCTTCGAGTCCACGGACGACACGTGGTTGGCGTCGTACGAGTTCTCGAGCACGCCGTCGAAGCCGAGCAGCTCCGCCAGACGGTTGCGGTCGATGGGGAAGCCGGACGTGCCGAGTGCCGCCGCGCCGAGGGGGCTGCGGTTGAGGCGCGCGTAAGCCTCTTCGAGGCGGCTCGCGTCACGTTCGAGAGCCGCGGCGAACGCCAGCAGGTAGTGGGCGAGGGAGGTCGGCTGGGCCTGCACGCCGTGCGTGTAGCCGGGAATGATCGTGCCGGTGTGCCGCTCGGCCAGTTCCAGCAGCGCGTCGCGCGGCGCCAGCACGGATTCATAGGTCGCGAGCAGGGCCTCGCGGAGCGCGAGCCGCCGGAACGTCGAGCCGATGTCCTGCCGGCTGCGGCCGGTGTGCAGCCGCGACGCGTTGCGGCCGGCCACCTCGACAAGGCGCTCCTCGAAGACCAGGTAGTCGGACGACCGGCGCGACCCCGGCTCGTCCTGTTCGGCGACGACCTGCGCGATGCCCGCGGCGATCGCCGCCCCGAGCGCCTCGGGCACCAGCCCGGCTTCGGTCAGCATCACGATCGACGCCTTGTTGATCTGCCCGAGGTGATGGAAGTCGTCACGTGCGTCCTGCGCCGCGACACCGGCCGGGACGAGCGCAAGGCTGACGATGAGTGCGACGAGGCTGAAGCTTCGTGACATGGCGTCCTCCCGAGGTGCGAAGGGTGTTCCGTCTCCGGAGGATTGTATGCGCGGCCCTCGCGTAGACGCCGGAGAAACAGCATGGCTTCGCGCTGACCGGGTTGTGCGGGTGGGTCGCCGAGCTTGCCGTGGGCGCGCACGAGCGTGTCAGTTCGAGCGGAACAGACGTGTGGGATAATGGAATGCGTCCGCCGATGCTCGTCAGCCTGTCCATCAAGAACTTCAAGAGCATCAGGGAAGCGCACGTTCGCTTCGGTCCGTTCACCTGCTTCATCGGCCACAACGGCGTCGGCAAGAGCAACCTTTTCGACGCGATCCACTTCCTGAGCGCGTTGACCGATCGGGACATCTCCGATGCAGCCACCGAGGTTCGGCGCACGAGCGACGGCGGCTACTCGCCGCTCGACCTGGTGTTCGGCCGAGATCCCGGTCGCACGATAGAGCTGTCGGCCGACATGGTGGTGCCGCCGCTGGTCGCGGACGACTTCGGCGAGTCGGCGAAACCGAGCACCACGCTCCTGACCTACACCTTGAGGCTGCGATACGCGCCGGAATCCGATCGGCTGCTGGTGGAGTATGAAAGCCTGACCCACGCGAAACTGAAGGACTCCAGGGGCTTTGTCGGTTTCGAGTCCTCCAGGGAGTTCAAGAAGTCCGTCGCGTTGGGCGGGCGCCGGGGCGGGCCCCTCATCTCCACCAAAGAGGACCGGATTCAACTCCACGGCGATGGCGGGAGCCGGGGGCGTCCCGCGCCGGTCGGCAGATCCCCACTGACAGTGGTCGGGGGCACGAACACCTCGGACTATCCGACGGTGCTCGCCGCCAAGCGCGAAATGTCGTCATGGCGCGTACTGCACCTCGAACCGAGTGCGATGCGGACCCCGGATACGCGTTCGGCCTCGCCCCACGTCTCGGCCTCGGGCGGCCACATACCGGCCACGCTCCATGCGCTCGTAACGAGAGTTCCCGACGCCAGCGCCGAAATCCTCTACAGACTCCGCCAGCTCAATTCGGACATCGCCGAGTTGGGTGTCTACGCCGATGACGTTCGAGACCAACTGGCCCTGCGCGCCCGCGTCCGGGGCGTGGACAACTGGCTGTACGGCCGCTCTCTCTCGGATGGAATGCTGCGGTACATCGCTCTGGTCCTGATGCTGGTGGACGTCCAGAACCGCGCCGTCCTGTGCATCGAGGAGCCCGAGAACGGCATTCACCCTTCGCGCATTCCCAACCTGGTGGAGCTGTTGCGGGACTACGCGGTCGATGTCGGTGACGCGGTGGACACCGACAATCCCCTGCGGCAGGTCGTTCTCAATACGCATTCGCCCGAGGTGGCACGGCAGTTTTCCTGCGATGATCTTCTCTTCGTCGAGCGGGCGCTCACGAGTACGGACGGGCCGATCAGCGTGTTCCGACCGATCTCCGCCACGTGGCGAGCCAACTTGGCGGATGGCATGCAGTCGGGCGGACGCCCGATTGACCGGCAGGCCGTCGTCGACTTCATTGGAGGCTCGCCGGTCAACTCTGAGTTCGACCAGTTGAAGCTCCAGTTCGGGTCGGCCACGTGACCCGGCAGTTGGCGTGGTCCGTCGTGGCCGATGGCGGAACGGACCTGCTGCTCGTCCCGCTCATCCAGTGGGCCGTGCACCGGCTCGACCCCGCGGTGGAGATTCTCGAGCCCGAATTCCGGAAGCGAAAGGGGAGCGTCGCGGAGTTTCTTGCGACGTACCGAACGGGGGCGATGCTGATATTCGCCCACCGCGATGCCGAGAATCTCCGGCTCGACGAACGGCGGAGGGAGTTCGAGACCCTCGAACGGCAGGATGTCGTGCCCGTCGTAGCACCTGTAGGGCGCCGCGGCAGGATCTTCAGGCGTTCCATCGCCAGACGCCGCGTCAGCGTGGCCGAGTACATCTCCGACTACAGTCCGCTCGAGAACGTGCCGGCGTTTCGGAGTTTCCAGGAAGTGCTCGCCGAGCGCTACCCGTACAGCAACCGCCTCGGGCAATAGACCCGCGACGACGGGCGAACCCATGCCACCGAAGAGGGCCCGTCCTCGCTTCGGCGTGGGCCGCGTGAGAGACGGGTCCTGCTGCGCCTCAGATGATGTGGCCGGTCCAGCGGCCGGCGATGATCACACCGGCCCAGAGCGCGAGCGACGCCCCGCCGGCCACCCGCGCGGCCGGGGGCAGCTCCTGCGCGGTGTCCCACGCGGCGATGCCGCGCCAAGTCCAGTAGTGGAAGACGGCCATGTTCACGAAGGCCAGCGGCAGCAGCAGGAACTTGATCTGGAACGCCGGGTTCTCGACGTAGGCCGGCGCACGCGTGACGAACATGCCGAAGCCGGTGACCGCCGCCACCACGAACGCCGCCCAGGTCCAGGGAAGCAGCTTGCCCGCTATCTGGCTCACCGGGTAACGGAGCCCGGCGATGCCGAGCAGCCGCAGGTCGACCGTCATGATCGACCCGACCACGAGGCCGATGCCGATCACGTGGATCGATTCCAGCAGCGGGAACCACCACGTGAAGCCGATGTGCTGTGAGATCGGGTGGTCCTGCATCCACTGCCAGATCGACGGGTAGGCCGCCAGGTCCTCCCAGACGAACGGCACGTGGAAGGGATCGGTGATGTACTCCGAGTACGCGATCCAGCGGCCGCCGAGCAGGACGCCGATCCAGAGCAGGAGCGACGCGCCCGCGATGATCCGGGCCGCGATCAGCCGCTCGGCCGACTGCTCCCAGTAGCCGTGCTCCTTCCGGTTCATCCGGTAGATGGCGAACGCCAGCCCCACGGCCAGCAGCAGGCACGAGAACTTGAAGGTGGCGACCGGGTTGTAGAAGTAGCGGATCGGCCGCGCCAGGATGAAGATCAGCCCGGTGGCCGCGTTGACCGCCAGGGCGTACCAGGTCCACGGCAGCAACCGCCGGATCATCTCGCTGACGTTCTGGTTCGGCAGCGCGACGCCCAGGAACTTCAGGTCCACCATCACGATGGAACCGACCACCGCCGCAATCCCCATGATGTGGAACGACTGCGCGATCGGCGGCAGGCCGGGCACGTTGCCGAGCAGGTACACCATCCACTCGCGGGTCGGGCTCTCGGCTAGAGTCTGGGCCAGGAAGTCGCGCATGAGTCGGTCTCTCGCGGGTGCCGGAATCGGCGGCCGGTCGCGCCATCCTATACTAGCGAGAGCCTGGACGTGGCGAACAACGATTCAGCGTGGAGTATCCAATGCGCACTCAGTTCCTCGTGATTGCCGTTGCGTGTGCCCTCGTCGCCGGATGTGGTGCCGAGCCGGAGCTGGAGCCGGCGGCCGCGATTCCGGAGGTCGAGCCCCCGGCGGCGCCGGCCGCGGCGGAGATGCTGCCGGACGTGATCGTCGCCGAGCGCGGCGGGTTCATTCCGGAGGGCGTCGAGTACGACATGACGAACGGGCGTCTGCTGACCGGATCCCTCACCGAGGGATCCGTCTTCCGGATTCACGCCGACGGCGGCGTGGAGGCGCTCGTGGAGGACGACGAGCTGGTCTCCTCGGTCGGCATCGAGGCGGACGAGCCGCGGGACCGGCTGCTGGTGGCCAACGCCGACCGCTCCGTCTTCCAGAGCGGGGGTGTCGGCCAAGCCAAGCTGGGGATCTACAACCTCACCACCGGCGAGCGGATCGCGATGATCGACCTGGCCGCGACCGTCGATGCCGGCGATGACGCCATGCACTTCGCGAAC
Source organism: Acidobacteriota bacterium (assembly GCA_021296515.1). Classification (GTDB taxonomy): domain Bacteria; phylum Acidobacteriota; class Vicinamibacteria; order Vicinamibacterales; family UBA8438; genus WTFV01. Next base: position 22,145 of record JAGWAH010000081.1, read on the forward strand.
GACGTCGCGGTCACCGACAACGGCACGGCCTACGTCACCGATACGCGGATGAACGTCATCTACAGCGTCGACGCCGGCCATGCCGCCGGCGTGTTCCACCGCTTCGACGACGGCGGGGCAGGTCCCAACGGCATCGTCCACCACCCCGGCGGGTATCTGCTCGTCGCGCGCGGCGCCACGCTGTGGAAGGTGCCGCTCGATGATCCGGGCGCCGCGGCGGAAGTGACCCTGCCCGAGGAGGTGCCGGGCCAGGACGGCATGGTGTGGACGGCGGGCCGCCTCGCCATCGTCAGCAATTCGGCGAACCGCGTGGTGGCGTTGACGAGCGACGACGACTGGGCCACCGCCAGTGTCGCCGGCGTGGCGTCCTACGAAGGACAGGCAACGACGGCCGCGGTCGTCGGCGACGACGTCTACGTGGTCCATCCGCATTTCGCGGACGAGGATCCGCCGACCTTCGAGCGCGTGGCATTCGAGTAGGGAGCCCGGGGGCGCCGGATCGCCGGCGCCGGCTTCCCTCGTCGCGATTGGTACGAATAGACGAGCGCCGCCATCCGTAGAGGGTAGTGTGGGCACGGACACGCTCCTCTGACGGACTGGTAATACGATGGGCGGCATGAAGACCCTGTCCGTCAAGCTGCCCGAACCGTTGGCTGCGGGGCGGATCGGGAAAACACCCCTCAACATCGAGCACTCCTCGATACGATGACCCGCCGGCAGTGCGTGCAGATGACTTTCGGGCCTTTCGGGCACACGCGATTCTACGGCAGCGTTACGAGTCCCCGGGTGGAAGCAGCGTGGCGACGTCGTCGTGCAGAAGCGCGAAGCCGGCATCCAGCGTAGCGACGCG
>JAGWAH010000081.1:23051-25337 GCA_021296515.1 Acidobacteriota bacterium
TGCGGCACGTCCAGGAAACTCACTGCGTCGTCCCACCACTCGTGCTTCGGATGCGCGGACACCGCGCCCAGGGCGCGCCAAGCCGCGGCCGCGCTGTGGTCGAGGTGCGACTTCATGTGGACGCGGAGCAGGGTGCCCTGGGTGAGGGGGCAGGTGGCGAAGCGGTTCCCACCCAGCCGGGCGAACCACGCGTGGACGCGGTCGTGGTGCAGATGCGAACCCATCGCGAGCGCCACGAGCACGTTGCCGTCCAGGAGCCACGTCACGACGCGTCGTCCTCTTCCTCCATCCGGCGAATCGTCTCCGCCGTGATCGGGGGACCTCCCATGGAGACGAGGATGCCGTTGCGCCTCTTCGTCCGTCCGATCGAGGGGGTGTCCCCGGCAGCCCCCGGCGCATGAGCCGGTTGACGGCGGCGCTGATGCTGCAGTCCTCCGCCTTCGCGAGCGAGACGGCGACCGCGTAGAGGTCCGGCTCGAGGTTCACCGTCAGTCGCATGCCGCGATCTTGGTGCGGTGGTGCTGCGGTGTCAACCGGGTGCCTCTGCGTGTTCCCCTCCTGCGTGACCCGCGCCCGGTCTCGTTCCGCGTCGAGACACGTCGCAGAAGTGGAGCACGTTCCGTGCAACAATGACGGGTGGCCCATCCACATCCATCGCCGTTCGCCGATGCCGGTGAGCAGCATCCTGATCCGCTGCGTTCCACGCCTGCGGAGGCTCCGCCGGACCTGCCCGGCTGCGAGTCGTTCCCGATGACGTTGGACGAGCTCGAACGCGACGAGGAACGCCTCGAGTTCTGGGACCGGCACACGGAGACCGCCTGGCGGGTCCGCGACGCGTCCACTTGGCACGAGCAGCCGGGGCAGCGGCTGGCGATGCTGGCGGCGCGTGTCGCGTCGGTGCGGGGCGCGCCGATCGAGTGCTTCGGATCGTCGAGCCTGGCGCGCCTGGACGCGGGAGGACGCCCGTGGCAGATCCTGCAGGCGGACAACGTGCTGTATCTGCACCCGTCGCGCTGGAAGAAACGCGGGCGGGTGGACGTGGGCGCGGGGCTGCTGCCGGACGTGGTGCTGGAGGTGGACCACACGACCGACGTTCGCCGCTGGAAGTTGGGGATGTACCAGGCGTGGGGGTTTCCGGAGATCTGGGTGTTGGTGCCGTCGAAGCGCTCGCGCCGCGTGCCCGGGCTGGCGATCCACGTCCGTGACTCCGCCGGCGGATACCGGCAGGCGCCGGAGAGCACGGCGTTTCCGGGCTGGACCGCGGACGAGGTCTACCGCGCGTTGACGGAGGAACCGTTGTCGGCGGCATCCTGGCAGGCCCTGGAGCGCGTGGGGCGGATGCTGGGGGAGCGCGGCGGTACGACGCCCGAGGACGACCCGCTGACCCGGTCTCTGCAGGCAAGGGCGAGTGCGGACGCCGTAGTCGCGGCGTTGCGGGCTCGCGGCATCGACGTTCCCGCGGACGTGGCGGCCGATCCGGACCTGCTGTGCGGGTGCTCCGTCGACATTGCGATGGCCGTTGCATTGACGTGCTCCGACGCTGCGGATTTCCGGCGGCGCATCCGCCGGGCGGCCGGATAGAGGCGGGGCCACGCGATCTCCGCGGCATCGATCCGCTCGCGAAGACGCTCTCTGCAATCCTGCGAAGACACACGTCGTACACCGTACAATGAGCGTGCCGACGCGTGGCTGCCGCCATGCAGCGGTCATCGAGCGTCGCGTCGGGACGTGCTCCCGGTGAGTGAGGGGGTCGTCGCCGCGTCACGCATGGTTTCACACGTTCGATCGATTCATGCATGGAGGGATGTCATGAAACGCGTTCTGGTTCTCGGCACGGTCATCCTGGTCGGCGGGCTGTCGGCGGTGGTCAGCTCCGAGCAGCAGTTGTCGCAGGCGGCGCTCGACGCCACGGTCATCGAGCAGGTCAGGGACAACCTGTACGTCATCACCGGCTCGAGCCCGCGGGGGCAACACGGGCGTCTACATCGGCGAGGAGGGCATCACGCTGGTCGACACCAAGCTGCCGGGCTGGGGGCAGGCGCTGATGGATCGCATCCGCACGGTCAGCGACAAGCCGGTAACGACGATCATCAACACCCACACCCACGGCGACCACGTCGGGAGCAACGCGTTCTTCCCCGAGTCGGTGCAGATCGTCGTGCACGAGAACACGGAAGCGAACATGGGCCGGCTCGGCATGTTCGAGGGCGCAACTGCTCACGGGATGCCGGACACGACCTACACGGACAACCTGACGCTGGGCTCCGGCGCCGACCGCATCGAGCT
>JAGWAH010000082.1 GCA_021296515.1 Acidobacteriota bacterium
TAGAGTTGGTGTAGAGCGCGGGGTCGTCCACCGTCATGCCGCGGCTGCGCGCCACCCACGGCTTGGCCTGCGCCACGCCGAAGTAGACCAGGTCGAGGCCGGGATCGTAGCTGCCGGTGATCCACGTGTCGCCGCCCCCGCGGAGGTAGTCCGGCACGTTGGCCCAGGTGTTGCCGCCCGGCTCGTCGGAGCGGGCGACGGTGTTGAAGCGCCAGAGCCGCTCGCCCGTGTCCGCGTCGTAGCCGCTGATGAAGCAGCTCTCCAGCGTGTAGCGGTCGCACCCGCTGAGGCCCTGCACCAGGGTCCCGCCGATCACGACCGGCCCGCTCGTGTTGCGGAAGCCCTCGGCATGGTCGGCGATGACCGTGTCCCACACCCGCTCGCCGGTGCGGGCGTCCAGCGCGATCAGCCGCGCGTCGGGAGTGGCCATGAACAGCTTGTCCTCGTAGATGGCGAGGTTGCGGCTCATGCCGGAGTAGCCGGTGGTCGACACCTCCACCTCGTGCTCCCAGATGAGGTCGCCGGTGGCCGCGTCGAGCGCCTGCACCACCGGACCGATGCTCGCGAGATACATGACCCCGTCGTGGACGATCGGCGACGGGGCGTTCCAGCCCCCCTCGTTCATCGCCCACACCCAGGCCAGCTCGAGCTCGCCGGCGTTGGACCGGTCGACGTCCGCCAGCGGGCTGTAGTTCCACGCCTGGTAGTTGCGGCGGATCATCAACCAGTCGCCGTCGTCCGGATTGCGCAGCATCGCGTCGGTGACCGGGCGGTAGTCGTCGACCGTACCGGCGACGGTGACGCCGCCCGGCTCCGGCGCGGACGAGGACGTCGCCGCTTCCGCCGGCGCGGGCGCGCCGCCGCCCGCCGGCGCGACGGCCGGGGACGCCGGGTTGACGGCCGCCCCAATGGAAACGGTCGCGGCCTCGGTCAACGCCGCGCCGCCTGCCGGAGCGCCGTTGGCCTGCAGCAGGTACGCCACGACGTCCAGGTACGCCTCGTCGGTGAGGGAACCCGCCTGCCCCGGCGGCATCGAGCCGCTGATGCGGACGAAGAGATCGCCCGGACTCAGATCCCCCCAGAACTGCAGGAAGCTCTCGCCGGCGAGCTGCGGCGCCTCGAAGGTGCCCTGCAGGTTGGACTGGTGGCAGACGGCGCACTCGCGCTCGTAGACCGCGCGGCCGGACTCGGCCTGGGCCGTCGTGTAGCCGCCGCCTCCGGGCGGCTGACCGGCGACTGCCGCGCCCGAGCCGGTCGCCAGCATCATCATCATGGTCACCGCCGCCGCAAGCGCCGGTGTCCACATTGTTCGAGCGCGTCCGTCCAGTGAGCGGTTCATGGCCACCTCGTCTGAAGCATGCAAGTCGTCCGGGCCATTATCGCCTCTCCGGTCCGCTTTCTGTCACCCTCGTCTCCACCGCAGAGAATCGCTCGAGTGCCGGTGAGGGACCCGGCGCGGCCAGTGTAGACTCGCGCATGTCCCAGCCAACCAACGACGGCGGCGGCCGGCCTTCGCGCCGGCGGTTTCTTCAGGGAATCGGCGGATTCGCGGCGCTCGCGGCGTCGTTCGGCGCGGGCCGGGGCGCGGCCGCGAGTCCACGCGGGGGTGCGCGCCCGGCGCCGGGCGGCACGGCGCTCGAGATGCAGGGCCCGCGCATCACGGTCCGCGAGGTCGAGGCCTACCCCATCTACATCAACCAGCGGTCCGAGGGCCTGCTCGACCCGCCGATCTTCGACGGCGACGACGACCCGCGCCGCTGGCGCTGGGGCGGCCCGTTCGAGCAGCTTCCGTCGGCCATCATCGCCGTCATCAAGACCGACCAGGGGATCGTCGGCTTCGGCATGGGCGCGGGCGGCACCGCGGCGGTGGAGATCATCCGCGGCCACCTCCGCCACCTGCTGATCGGCACGAGCCCGCTCGACGTCGAGCAGCGCTGGGACCAGATGTACAGCGCCGGCGTCCTCTACGGCCGGCGAGGGCTCTTCCCGATGGCGCTCAGCGCGGTCGACAACGCGCTGTGGGACATCGCCGGCAAGTACGCGGACCTGCCGGTCTCCCGCATGATCGGCGGCTGGCCGCGCGAGCGCCTGGCGATCTACCAGACCGGGGGCGACATCCCGGCGGCGCTGGCCCGCGGCGTCCGCAACTTCAAGATCGGCACGCCGGTCGGACCGCACACCCCACCGGACCAGCAGCGGCGCATCGTCGAGCGGGTCCTGGCCGCCCGCGACACGATCGGGCCCGACGCCAACCTGATGATCGACTGCGTCTCGCGCAACGGCACGGCCGACTGGGCGGTCGGCTACGCGCAGCAGTTGCGGCCGGCCAACCTCTACTTCATGGAGGAGCTGCTGTCGCCCGACGACGTCTACGGCTACGCCGAGCTGGTGCAGCGGATCGGCGGCGGCGGCCCGGGCTGGACCCGCGTCGCCTGCGGCGAGCACGAGTACACAGAGCACGGCTTCAACGTGCTGGTGCGCACCCGGGCGGCGGAGGTGCTGCAGCCCGACATCACGTGGTGCGGCGGCCTGACGGCCGGCAAGCGCATCCGGGATCTGGTCGAGGGCGCCGGGCTGGAGCTGATCCCGCACCGCGGCGGGAGCGTCTGGGGGCTGCCGATCGCGTTCACCGCACGCACCTGCACCATGGCCGAGAGCTTCCCGGCCGGATCGCCCATCCTGGACGCGATGTCGGCCCGCTTCGACAACGGCGACTACGTCGCACCGACCGCGGCCGGTTTCGGGAGCACGCTCACCGAGGAGATGGTGCTCGACGCGCGCCTGCCGGGCACGTTCTGACCCGCGCGGGTATCGAGTCCGAGGGCGTTCCGTGGCGGCCGCACCGCTGGCGGCTTCGGCCGCCCACGACGCGACGTGCCGCGCGGCGCCTCACTCGTCGGCGATCTTGTACAGGTAGCGGTAGCCGCGCAGATACAGCTCATCGTCGACCAGCGCGGGCGAGGCGTCGAAACCGTCGTCGAGCCGGTTCACCGCCAGCACCTCGTAGCGCGGTCCCTGGCGGATGACCAACGTCGCCCCGTCGCGGCCGGCGATGTACACCCGCCCCGCCGCGCCGACCGGGGAGGCGAAGACGTTCGGTACCCCCGGTAGGCGCTGCAGCGCGTAGTGCGGCTCGCCGGTCGCCGGGTCGAAGGCGGACAGGATGCCGTCGTTGCTCTTGAGCAGGTAGAGCGTGTCGTCGTAGAGCAGCGGCGACGGCACGTAGGGCGTGTCGCGGTCGAGCTGCCAGGCGATGGCGCCCGTGCCAGCGATGTCCCCCCGCGCGTCGGCCAGCCGGATGGCCTGCAGGTTGTTGCCGCGGTAGCCGCTCGTGACGTACACCAGGCCGCCGGCGTGCACGGGCGACGGGATGGCGTTCATGGTGGTGCCGCGGCTGCGCCAGACGGTCTCTCCGGTCTCCAGGTCGTAGCTGTAGACCTGGTTCATCGCCGGGGTGATCACCTGCGCGCGTCCGGCGTGCTCGACGACGAGCGGCGTGGCCCACGTGTCGATCTCGTCGCGATTCGATCTCCACCGCTCCTCTCCGGTGCGGGCGTCCAGCCCCGCCACGAACGACTGGCCGCCGATGTGGTCCCAGGTCACCACCAGCGTGTCGCCGTGCAGCGCCGGGGTCGTTCCTTCGCCGAACGCGTTGCGCATGAATCGATCGCCGAGATCAACCTCCCAGAGCAGCTCCCCGTTGAGGTCGTAGGCGTACAACCCCCACGAGCCGAAGAACGCGTATAGCCGCTCGCCGTCGGTCACCGCCGACCCGGAGGCATAGCTGCCGTTCGGCTGCTGGTACCCCTCGTGCGGCAGCGCCTCGCGCGCTACCCGCTCCCACACGACGTCGCCCGTCTCACGGTCGAACGCCAGGACCGTGAACCGCTGCGCCTGCACTTCGCGCGCACCCCGGGGGCCGCCCCGGCCGCCCCGACCGCTGCGGGCGCCGCGACCTCCCCGCCGGTCCCGGGGAGCCTGACCGCGCGCAGCCTCGGGCCGCTCCGGGCGCCGGACCTCCGGCGCGGCCAGGGTCACCGGAGCCCCGACCGGGACGGCGGTCAACAGGAACACCTTGTCGCCCCACACGATCGGCGACGCGGTCCCGCGGCCGGGAACCTGCACCTTCCAGGCGAGGTTCTCCGCCTCGCTCCAGGCCAGCGGCGGGTCGGCGTGCCGGGCAACCCCGTTGGCCTCGGGGCCGCGCCACTGGCCCCAGTAGCGCTCGGCGTCCGAGGACTGGGCTCCGGCGGGCGTTACGCACCCGAACGCCAGCAAGAGGACCACCGCCGCAATCGCCGCTCGATCTCGATGTGGAACGCGCATTGCTCGTCGTCTCCTGGAGCGCGAGCGCGACGCTGCCTGCCGCGCCGCGCGGCCGCCCCGCGACCTCGCCGGCCTCCCGGCGACTCTCCGGCGGTCGCGATTGCCGGTCCACGGGACGCGCCCGCGGGTCGCCACCCTCTGTCGATCAGGACGCCGGCGGGGCGAATCCGTTACGCTTCCTGTTTCTCCGTCTTGCGCCGGAATGGAGTCCATGAGTCTACAGAAACCCGACTTCCGCTATCCCATCGGCGAGTGCTCTCCCCCGAACCCGGTCACACAGGAGCTGATCGACACCTGGATCGACGACATCGCGGGGCTGTCGGCCGACCTGCGTCGCACCGTCGCGCCCCTGACGGACGCGCAGCTCGACACCCCCTATCGCCCGGACGGCTGGACCGTCCGGCAGGTCGTCCATCACCTGCCCGACAGCCACCTGAACAGCTTCATCCGTTTCAAGTTGGCGCTGACCGAGGACCGTCCGGTGATCAAGGCCTACGACGAAAAGGGCTGGGCGGTGTTGCCCGACTGTCGGGAACCGGTCGCCGGTTCGCTCGACCTGCTCGACGCGCTGCACCGCCGCTGGGTGGCGCTGCTGCGCGGCCTGAGCCGGGCGCAACTGCAGCGCGAGTTCGTGCATCCCGAGTCGGGCCCGGCCACGCTGGCGGTCACGGTCGGCTCCTACGCCTGGCACGGCCGGCATCATCTGGCGCACATCGAGCGGCTCATCGAGCGCGAGGGCTGGGTCTGACGGTCGGATCCAGCCGGGTCTTCACCGACGAGGAATCCGCCAGGGCTCGCAGCATGTCGGACCAGCCACTTCATGGCCGGGTGGCCGTCGTCGCCGGGGCCACGCGGGGCGCCGGCCGCGGCATCGCCCGCATGCTGGGCGCCGCAGGGGCCACCGTCTACTGCACCGGCCGCAGCGTGCGGGGCCGCCCCGCCACCGAAGGGCGCCCGGAGACGATCGAGGAGACGGCGCAGATGGTCGCCGCGGAGGGCGGCCGCGGCATCGCCGTCCGCACGGACCACACCATCGAATCCGAGGTCGCGCGGCTGTTCGCCCGCGTCAGCGACGAGCAGGGCCGACTCGACATCCTGGTCAACGACATCTGGGGAGGCGATGCGCTGACCGAGTGGGGATCACCCTTCTGGACGCTCTCCATCTCGCAGGGACAGGAGCTGCTCGAGCGCGCCGTCCACAGCCACATCATCACCAGCCGGCACGGCGCGCCGCTGATGATCGAGCGCAACGCCGGGCTCATCGTCGAGGTCACCGACGGCGACACGTTCGGGTACCGCGGCAACCTCCTCTACGACCTGGCCAAGAACGCCGTCATCCGGCTCGCCTACGGCATGGCCGGCGACCTGCACGCCCACCGGGTGACCGCCCTCGCGATCACGCCGGGTTTCCTCCGCTCCGAGGCCGTGCTCGACAGCTTCGGCGTCAGCGAGGCGAACTGGCGAGACGCAATCGACAAGGACCCCTACTTCGCGGAATCCGAGACGCCCTGCTTCGTCGGCCGGGCCATCGCCGCGCTGGCCGCCGATCCCCATGTAGCGCGGAAGAGCGGCGGGCTGTTCTCGAGCTGGGGGCTGGCGAAGGAGTACGACTTCACCGACCTCGACGGACGCTTCCGGCGCAAGGTGCGGGAGATCCTCGAACAGGACGCGCCGCCGGACGAGATGGACGTTTTCGTGGTCCGCAGCCGGCTCTACCAGGCCGAGCTCGACCCGTCGCGCGCCGAGGAGGCCGCGCGCCTGCGCGGTTGGCTCGACCGGCAGGAGTGACTTGAACCCTTCAACCGTCGAGCAGCGCCACGACAGCCGACGCGAACTCCCGGAGGTCGCCCAGGTTCTCCCGCATCGCGGCATGCACCCGCCGGTAGTCGACCTCCCAGTAGACATGCACCAGCAGGTTGCGGAACTTCGCCATGCGTTGCAGCCGCTTCGTGAGATCGGGTGCGAGGATGCCCGCCTCGCCAAGGAGCCCGAAGCAGCCGGCATAGTCGGCCGGCGTGGTGCGCAGCCGCCGCGACGACACGTGATAGCAGAGGGCGAGCGCGGCCTCGATGGCGACCAGTAGGCGATAAGACGCGATGTCCAGCGCGTCCCGATCAACCAGGAAGTCGGCCAGCGAGGTTGCAGCCAGCGCCTCCAGCCGCTGCACCGATTCCTCGATCTCGGCGCACCGCGCGCGGACCATGTCGGGGTTGAGCGTCACGCGCCGTACGCCTCGATGGTGGCCCGGCGCAGCAACGGCTCCATGTCCAGGTACTCGCGGACGGTCCGCTCCATCAGATCGGCCAGACGCTCGTCGTTCCGGCTGAGCAGCAGGCGCCCCTCCCGGAAGACATGGAACAGGAAAGTGACCGGGGCGTCGTCGAGCACGCGCACGTCGACCGGGAACCCGGCCTCGCGATCCAGTCGCACCGCCAGATCCAGCGTCCGCCGGTAGCGCGCGTCCGGCGCCGCGTTCAGATGGACGCCGACGTCGACGTCGTGAAAACCACCGCCGGAAAGAAACGACCCGTGGAGCCAGGCGAAGTCCAGATCCGGCTCGGCCTCGAGGGCCACGGTCAGCGCCCGCACGACGCGCGCGCGTTCGGCAGAATCCGCACGGTACAGACGCCGCATGAATTCGATCCTACCCGCGGGTGCGCAATGCGCGGCCGATCCGGCGCTCACGAATCAGCGCCGGATCTTGCTCTCTCCCGCCCGCGAGCGACACATCCGGAACGCACCCCGGCGCCCGCGGCTCTACCGCGGATACCAGTCGCCGTCGCGCACCTCGATCGGCTCGCCCTCGAGGGCGTCCCGCAACGCCTGAATCGTGCCGGCGATCTGCTCGGCGTTGTCCGGGCGCGGCAGCTCGCGGTTGCCGAACCAGCGCGCGGTGGCGTTGTCGTAGTGAATCAGGTAGACCAGGTCCGGGCCGAAGGTCTTGACGCACTCGGCGACCGGGATCGGGCGCATGCGGTCGACCGGCAGGTTCATGGGCATGAACGCGACGTCGATGTCCTCAAGGGCCTGGATCTCGGGCACGCACTCGCCCACCCCGGAGAAGAAGAGCCGCTTGCCCCCGAGCGTGACGACGTAGCCGTTCGCCTCCCCCATCGGGTGCCAGGGCTGGCCGGGGGTCATGTCGTAGGCCGGAACCGCCGCCACCGGCACGCCGGCGAAGACGCCCTGCTCGCCGTTCGCGAGCACCTCGCCGTCACCGAACGCCGCATGGGCGGTCGCGGTCAGCACGACCGGCGCGCCCGGCTTGCGGAGCTGCTCGATGGCCGCCGGATCGAGGTGATGGCCCGGATCGTCGGTCACCAGGATCAGGTCGGCCGGCTTCGCCGAGGACAGATCGCCGGCGGTCCACGGATCGATGTGCACGACCGTCCCGCCGTGCTCGATCTGCACGCTCGAATGGAGAATCGGCGTGATGACGACGTCGCCGCCCTCGGCCGGAATCCGGTCCTGCGCCGAGACCGAGACGGCGATCAGGAGAAACGCCGCAGTGAATGCCGTGAACCTGGAAAGACGCATGATGCCCCCTGCTTGCAATGAATCCCCGACGACGCCCCGGGCGGCGCGGATGACCGCGCGAGCCGCAGACGCCGCCGGAGGCGCCGGCAGTGCCGGCGAGAATTCGATGACGCGGCCTCGGGTCGCCACGCCCGCCATGCTATGGCCGCCGCCGTGCCCCGTCAACGTCCCGGGCGCCTCCGCGGATGACGCGGCCTGCCCCCTCGCGGTACCCTGATCCCGGAACAAGGGAAGGAACCGATGATCTCACCCAACCTGCGCGCGGCGTGCCTGGCAATCGCAATCGCCGCGACGGGGTGCGCCGGCGGTCCGCAGGGCGAACGGCCGGAGACGGCGCTGCCGCCGACCGCCGCGGGCTACCCGCAGGGCGCCGTCACGCTGATCGCGCCCGCCAACCCCGGCGGCGGCTGGGACCAGACGGCGCGCCAGATCCAGCAGGTGTGGACCGAGACCGGCATCCTCGGGGTCCCGGTGGAGGTGGTCAACCGGGGCGGCGCCGGCGGCACCATCGGACTGGCCGATCTGGTCACCCGCTACGACGGCGACCCGCGCAACCTGATGGTGTTCGGACAGGTGATGCTCGGCTCCATCCGCACCAACGCGAGCCCGGTCTCCATCGACCAGACCGTGCCGCTCGCGCGCCTGCTGAACGAGTACGAGGTGGTCACCGTACCCGCCGACTCCCCCTATCGCACAATCGAGGAGCTGCTCGAGGACTTCCGGCGCGACCCCGCGGCGGTGAGCTGGGCCGGCGGCTCGGCGGGGGGCATCGACCACATCCTCGCCGGTCTCATCGCCCAGGCGGCAGGCGTCGATCCGCGCCGGGTGAACTACATCGCCTATTCGGGCGGGGGCGAGGCGGCGGCGGCGGTGATGGGCGGCCACGTCACCCTGGGACTGTCCGGCGTCGGGGAGTGGAAGGCGTACATCGCGTCGGGCCGCATGCGGCCGATCGCCGTCTCGTCGCCCGAGAGAACCGGCGACGGCGTCACGCCGACGCTGCGCGAGAGCGGCCTGGACGTGGTCCTGTCGAACTGGCGGGGCATCTCCGCGCCGCCCGGAACCGACGACGAGACCCGCGAGTGGCTGATCCGGGCGCTGGAGGGCATGCGCGAGTCGGAAGCGTGGCAACGGATCCTGCGCGCCAACGAGTGGGAGGACAGCTTCCTGCCGGGCGCGGCGTTCGAGGCGTTCCTGCAGAACGAGGTCGCCACGGTCGACGAGACCCTGCGCGCCATCGGCCTGATCCGCTGACGCAGGAGCCCGCGCGGCGGAATACGGAGGCGGACGACGCGCAGCGCCGGATGGAGAACAGGCCCATGGCCCGGCAGGAGGCGGCATCCGGCGCGCGGCCCGGGCGACACGCCGGGCTCGGAGATCGCGGACTCGGCGCGGGTCTCCTCGCCATCGGCGGAGGCTACCTCGCCGCGGCGTTCCTGATATCCGAACCCGAGGGAGGCTACGCCGCGGTCGGGCCGCGCGTGTTTCCCGTCGCCATAGGCATCGCGCTCGTGGCAGTCGCCCTCTGGACGGCGTTCCGGACGCGCGGAGGCACCGGCGCGCCATCCTCCGGCACGGCGGAAGCGCAGACCGCACCGGCCCCGGCTTCGGACGCGGTTCCGCCTGCCGCCGACTGGCGTGCGGCCGCGCCGAGCGCGCTCCTCTTCCTCGCCTACATCCTGCTGCTGGAACCACTCGGCTACCTGTTGGCGACCGCCGCGTTCATCGCGCTCGAAGCGCGCCTGCTGGGCAGCCGGCGCTGGCGCCGGGACCTGCTCGCGGCCCTCGTCGTCTCGGTCTCCGTCTACGCCCTGTTCAGCCTGCTGCTCGGACTCCGCCTGCCCGCCGGCCTCCTCGGCGGATCGTGACATGGGCGCCCTGGGACAACTCGGCGACAACCTCGCGGTCGGCTTCGGCGCCGCGCTCGCGCCGGTGAACCTGCTGCTCGGGATCGTCGGCGTAACGCTGGGCACCGCAGTCGGCGTCCTGCCCGGCGTCGGCCCGGCGCTGGCCATCTCGATGCTGCTGCCGCTGACCTTCGGCATCGACCCGGTCGGCGCGTTCATCCTGTTCGGCGGCCTCTACTACGGCGCGATGTACGGCGGGTCGACCACGTCGATTCTGGTGAAGATGCCCGGCGAGGCGTCGAGCGTGATGACCGCCCTCGACGGGTTCCGGATGACGTGCAAGGGACGCGGCGGCGCGGCGCTGGCAACGGCGGCGATCGGCTCGTTCATCGCCGGCACGTTCGCCACGCTGATGCTGATGACCATGGCGCCGGTGCTGGTCGAGGTCGCGCTGACCTTCGGACCGGCCGAGTACTTCGCCCTCATGGTGTTCGCGCTGACGGCGCTGGCCGGCCTGTCGCAGGGCTCGCTGGCCAGAGGGTTGGCGGCGGCGCTGATCGGCCTGGCCATCGGGACGATCGGCATCGACGTGCAGACCGGGCAGGCGCGCTTCACGTTCGGCATGGCCGGCCTGCTCGGCGGCGTGAACGTCGTGGTGGTCACCGTCGGCCTGTTCGCGGTCGGGGAGGTGTTCTGGTACGCCGCAACGCGTGCGCGCTCCGCGGGCTCCCGTTCCGGCGAGGCGCGGGGCTCGGTCGGGGGTCCGGTGCGCCTGACCCGCGCGGATTGGCGCCGGTCGTGGCCGGCGTGGATCCGCGGCACGGTGATCGGCTTCTTCTGCGGCGTGCTGCCCGGCGCGGGCGCCACGGTGGCGAGCTTCCTCGCCTACGACGCCGAGCGGCGTGCGTCGAAGACGCCCGGCGAGTTCGGCGACGGCGCCATCGAAGGAGTGGCCGGTCCGGAGGCCGCCAACAACGCCAGCGCCGGGGGCAGCCTGGTGCCGCTGCTGGCCCTGGGCATCCCCGGCTCCGGCACCACGGCCGTGATGCTCGCCGCCTTCCAGATGTACGGCCTGCAGCCGGGACCGCTGCTGTTCACGCAGGACACGACGCTCGTCTGGGGCCTGATCGCCAGCCTCTACGTCTCCAACGCCCTGCTGCTGATCCTCAACCTGCCCCTCATCCGGATCTGGGTGCAGCTCCTGCGCGTGCCGACGCCGCTGCTCTTCGCCGCGGTGCTCGCCTTCGCCACCCTCGGCGTCTACACGCTGAACAACAACATCTTCGATGTCGGCGTGGTCTACGTGCTCGGCCTCCTGGCGTGCGTAATGCGGCGCTACGGCCTGCCTCTCGCTCCGACCGTGCTGGCCGTGGTGCTCGGCCCGCTTCTGGAGCAGGAATTCCGGCGGGCGATGGCGATTGCCGGCGGCGACCCGACCGTCTTCGTCACCCGTCCGCTCTCGGCGACGCTGCTGCTCCTTGCCGTCCTGGCCGCGTCGGCGCCGGTCCTGGCGCGGCGGCGGCCAGCAGGGTGAAGCTGATCCGCCGGCGTTGCCGATGGTGGTCCGGAACGACCCGGGAACCCGATCACAGGGCCGTAGGACCGAAGGGTCTGCCGCCGGCGCGCCGCCGAACATCGCCAGCCTCGGAATCGTCTCCCTCCGTGCGGCACAGCATGCAGTACGACATGATCCGAGAGTCGAGACCCGCTGGCGCAGGGTGTCGATGGTGACGGTCGATGAACCAGAAGGACAGCGAGGAATGACCCCATGAACCTCTCGGACGTGAACTTCCTGGCGGTGGGCCTGGCGACGGTTCTCACCTTCGGCCTCGGCGCCCTGTGGTACTCACCGCTGCTGTTCGCCAAAGCCTGGATGGCCGGCCACGGCTACACGCAGGCCGACATCGAGACGCTGCAGGCCAGCATCGGCCCGAACTACGCCATCTCGTTCGTCTGCTGGTTCGTGATGGCCGCCATGCTGGCGATGATCGCCTCGCACTTCGGGGACAGCCCCGGCACGATTTTCGGCGTCGGCCTGCACATGTGGCTCGGGTTCTCGGCCACCGTGGGGCTGACCGGCAACCGCTTCTCGAACAAGCCGCTCAGCGTGTGGCTGATCGACGCCAGCTACCAGATCGCGTCCATCGCGATCATGTCGGTGGTCCTGGGGATGTGGCGATAGGCGACCGGCACTCGGAGGCCCGTTCCTACCCCAGCCCAGTCGCGGCGCCGATTGGCGGCGCGCTCGGCACGGTCGGCATCGACGTCCAGACACCGCGTACTCGCCCCTGCTGTTCGCCAAGGCGTGGATGGCGGGCTCTTCATGCTCGTCGCTGCGCGGCGTTCGCCGGTTGAGTTGTGGCGATGAGCGGTGGGACGGAAAAACTGCCGGACGAACCACTTCAGCCATGAGGCTGGAATGCGGGGGAGGAGTGTTGCGTCCGAAACGATGATGACACTGGAAGAGTGGCGCGCCCTGCGCCGGCAGGCGAAGATCACGAACCGGGACGAGGAACCTGACGTTCTGGCGCCGCCTGAGGCATTCAGCGATCGCCACGCTGACGAGACGCTCCGCGACGATTACCTGCCGGGACACGATCCGTCCGCCCTCCGCGCGCGCAGCAGTACAGTGGACAGCCGTATCAACAGCAGTTGCTGCGGGTGGGTGACCCAGCCGACCAGCGCCGAGTTCTACGACGCAATCCACGCCGAGATGCCGACAAGGCGACAGCGCGCCCTGATCCGCATGTGGACGAAGGAGGCACGACCCAACGAGATCGTCATGGCGTGGGCCGAAGAGGTGTACACGTTGCGCGAGTTGATCGCCGCCATCCACAGGGCAAGGGCCGACCACCCGCAGGTCGCGAAAGAGTTGAACCGGCTCGCGCGGCGATGACCAACGGACCCCGGGCGGAAGACCTGACGCTGCCGGAGCCCGCGCGGACCATCCTCAGCCGGACACGCGCAATCCTCGACACGTACGTCACGCGCGAACACCGGACCGGAGCGGCTGGATAAATCAGCGGCGGGACCATTCTGGCCGCGCGCTGGCGGCATCGGGAGAGCCGGGACATCGACCTGCTGGTCCACCCCCGCACCGAGACGCGGTTCCTGCAACCGGCGGCCGCGCCGGAATTGCACCGCCGGCTTGAAGCCACCGGCGCCAGGAAGATCAGCTTCGGTCGTCTCAGCCAGATCCTCTTCGCCGAATCGAAGATCGAGATACTGGCCGCCGAACCGCAACCGCGGATCGGTCATCGGCCGGCGATCGTCGACGGCAAGGAGGCCACGACGCTGACATCGAGTCAGATCCTGACCGGCAAGTTCGCCAACCGCTCCCTGAACCCACCGGTCCGAGACCTTTAGTTTCTTACGCGTGAAGTCTTCGACAAAATGACGAAGACTTGTTCGCCAACTGGCTTCTTGGTTCCGGCTACGCCGGGTTAGNATGTTCGCGGGCGCGAGCCCCGGAATCAAGGGCCTGGGGCGTCACGCCAGTTGGCAAAGTTGTATCGATCACTGTCCTTGGCGTAAAATCAGCCTGTTTCTGTTGCACACGTAGGAACGGTCGACTACGTGCGCTGCCGAAACACAAAGGCACTATCCTCCCGCTGCTTGACCCGAACAGACACAGGAGACTCCATTGGAGCCCCCCCGCCGCCAGACGATTCACCGCTCGTCCCGCTCCATCGCGATGCTTGCCGTCCTGGCCCTGGCCTGGACCGCGCCCGAAGCCTCCGCGCGCGGCGCCGCGCAGGACGGACCCGACGAACAGACGGAAGCCCTCGGCCGCGCCCTCGGCATAACCCCGGAAGAGGTCGACGCGCTCGGACTCTCGCCTGACGAGATCGACAACCTCCTCGCCGGGTTCAGCGAGGAAACCGTCGTCGTCGGCTCCCGCGCGCAGCCGCGGACCGTGACGGCGTCACCGGTGCCGGTCGACGTGCTCTCGACCAGCGAGCTGACCAGCCAGGGGAGCGTCAACCTGCAGGACCAGCTCCGCACCGTCGTCCCGTCGTTCGCCGTCAACACGCAGCCGATCAGCGACGCGTCCACCGTCGTCCGGCCGGCCATGCTGCGCAACCTGGCTCCGGACCACACGCTGGTGCTGGTCAACGGCAAGCGCCGCCACCGGTCGTCGATCATCGACTGGCACGGCGGCAACGGCGTCGCGTTCGGCTCGCAGGGGCCCGACATCTCCGCCATCCCGGCCAAGGTGCTGCGGGACGGCGCGGCCGCGCAGTACGGCTCGGACGCCATCGCCGGGGTGCTGAACTTCCAGCTCAAGGACGCCGCCTCGGGCGGCGCCTTCGAGTACAACACCGGCCGGTTCGCGGACGGCGGCGGCGAGGCGGTGAACTTCGCGGGCAACGTCGGCCTGCCGATCGGAGCGACTGGCTTCGCCAACCTGAGCCTGGAGTACGGCGGCTCCAGCCCGACCGACCGCAGCGCCCCACGCAACGACGCCATCGCCCTCATCGCGGCCGGCAACACCGACGTGCCGTCGGACACGCCCCAGGTCTGGGGCTCGCCGGACGTCGACGACGACCTGAAGCTGTTCGGCAACTTCGGCTACACCACCGCCGGCGGCGTGCAGGTCTACAGCCACACCAACTACGCCAGCAAGCGGGTGACGGGCGGCTTCTTCTTCCGCAACCCGAACACGCGGGGCGGCGTATTCAGTCTCGACGGCGGCGAGACGCTGCTGATCGGCGACGCGCTGCTCGCCGGCGGGATGGGGTCGGCGAGCTGCCCCACGGTGGCCATCACCGGCAACGTGGCCGACCCGGTGGCCCTGCAGCAGGTCTTCGACGACCCGAACTGCTTCTCGTTCCGCGAGCTGTTTCCGGGCGGCTTCACGCCGATGTTCGGCGGTGAGGCGCAGGACATGTCGCTGGTGGGCGGCGTGCGCGGTTTCACCGCCGACGGCTTCAACTGGGACGTCAGCGGGTCGCTCGGCGCGCACCAGACCGACCTGTTCATCCGCGACACCGTCAACGCCTCGCTCGGCCCCGACACGCCGACTTCCTTCGACCTGGGCAGCAACCGGCAGCGCGACGTCGGCCTCAACGCCGACCTGTCCTACGCTGCCACCGAGATGATCAACATCGCGGCCGGGGCGGAGTGGCGCAACGAGCAGTACGAGACCGTCGCTGGCGACCCCGCGTCGTGGACGGTCGGCCCTTACGGCCGGGGCCAGGGTTTCTCGGCCGGGTCCAACGGCTTCTTCGGCTACGGGCCCATGGCCGCGGGAACCTGGAGCCGGAGCAACGTGGCGGTGTACGGCGACGTCGAGCTGAGCGGCCTCGAGGACGACTGGACGCTCGGCACGACGACTTCGGGACCACGATGAACAGCAAGCTCTCCGGCCGCTTCGGCTTCGTGCGGGCCAGCATGAGCAGCGGCTTCCGCGCCCCGACGCCGGGCCAGCAGAACGGCTTCAACATCGCGACCATCTTCGACCCGGCCCTCGGCGACCTGGTGAACAACGGCACCATCCCGTCCATCTCGCCGGTGGCGGCGCTGCGCGGCGGCGAGCCGCTGGCCCCGGAGAAATCGATCAACTACACTGCCGGCGTGGTCTTCGACAGCGGGCAGTTCAGCCTTACGGCCGACTACTTCCGGATCAACGTGTTCGACCGTATCGGCATTACGAGCAACTTCACTCTGACGGACACCGAAATCGAGGGTCTGCTGGCCGAGGGCGTCGAGGCGGCCCGCGACCTGCGGCGCTTCCGGTTCTTTACCAACGCGTTCTCGACCGCCTCGCAGGGCATCGACCTGGTATCGACCTTCACGCCGCTGGCGCTGCGCGGCAACACCACCATCAGCGCGGTCTTCAACTACACCGACACCGAGGTGACGGACAACCGGAAAGGACTGTTGAACGACCGGCGCCTCACCGAGTTCGCCTACGCGCTGCCGCGGACGCGCTGGAACGTCGGGCTGACCCAGCAGGTCGGGCGGGTGAGCGTCCTCGGCCGGGTGAACTGGTTTGGCGGCTGGTACGACTTCGACAGCGGATTCGCTCAGCTCTACGCGCCGTCCGGCGGCATCGAGCAGGGCTTCTTCGACGGCCGGCCGATCCTCGACCTGGAGGCGAGCATCGCGCTCGGCGGCGGCGTGACGCTGGCCGTCGGCGCCCAGAACGCGCTCAACACCTACCCCGACGAGAGCGCGCGCGCGATGTCGGTCGGCGAGAAGTACAGCGAGTACACGCCGTGGGGCTTCAACGGCGCGTACTACTACGTGCGGATCGGCTACGGCTGGGGCAACTGACCGCCTTGACACCCGCTCCGCGCGACAGCGGTCGCATTGACGGTTCTCATACCCGGACTGGCGGCCGCACGGCCGGGAATGCGGACACACCCCGGACGCCGTGGGGTGCGCCGGACCTGCAGGGCGTCTGGGACTTCCGGTCCATCACCCCGATGGAGAAGCCCGACGAGCTGGCCGACCGGGAGTTCCTGAGCGCGGAAGAGGCCGCCCGCCTGGAACAGGAGACGCTGGCCCGCAACGAGGAGCTGGCCAACCGCCCGGCCCTGCGCACGTCGGTCACCGAGAGCGTGGACTCCGGCGAGAACGGGGCGCCCGGCTTCTACAACAACTTCTGGCTCGACCGCGGCACGACGACGGTCGGCACTCGGCGCACGTCGCTGGTCGTCGACCCGCCGAACGGCAGGATGCCGCCGCTGACGCCGGAGGCCGAGGCGAAGCAGGCGGTGCTGCGGGCGGCGCGCGAAGGCGTGGTGACCCACGCTCCCACGCCGGGCGGCTTCGTCGAGGACTTCGGCTCGAACGGCCTGCAGTTGCGCTGCATCACCGGCTTCAACTCCGGGCCGCCGATGACGCCGGGCGGCTACAACAACAACGTGCAGATCTTCCAGACACCGGACACGGTGGCCCTGCTCGCCGAGACGCCTGGCCGGCACGGTGGCAGGTGCCGGTCAGGTTGCCGCCTCGTGCACGGTGTGTCGGTCCAGCCACGCCGCCACGCCGCGCAACCATGTCTCATTCCGCTCGCGACAACCTGTTCCGCCCGTACCGTGGCCGCCTTGACTAACCTCCCTGTGCGGGTGTGGAGCCCGGAAGAGCGCGAACTCGAGCGGAAGAGGAGCGAACTGACCGCACTTGAAGCCGAACTCATCGAACAGGAACTCCGTCTGTCAACTCTCGAGGCCGAACTCGCTGCCTTCCAGACGCAGTATCTTCGCGTAGTCGGCGTCCGCTACGCCGAACTCGACGACCTTGAGGACAGTGATCGATACAACTTTGCCAACTGGCGTGACGTCCCAGGCCCGTGATTCCGGGGCTCGCGACAGCGAACGTGGCAACGTAGTTTTCGTCACCGTCCTTACGACTTCGCAGTAGCAGGAACCAGCGCACCGCGGGCGCTCATGGTCGCGTCAATGCACTGGCGGGAAATGATATCCGGTGGCGACTCGTCAGTTGGGAGATGGAGCGCATGGGGACCGTACCTGCCGAAGATGGGCGAAGCACCCGGCTGACGCCAGTCGGACTTCGCGGGCGATTCCCGGTAAACGCGCCAGGCGCGGGGCTCGGAGCGCACTCTACCTGGCGGCACGCTCCTCGGCGCCCAGCGCGCGCAGCAGGGCCTCGGTCGCCGGCGCCGCCTCGATGTTGCCCCGCCCTCGCATGACGACCGCCAGCGGTGTCTGGCCGCGGTAGTTCACCACGTTCAGCCCGGCCCCGTGCTCGACGAGCAGCTCGACGACACGAGGGAACCCCTTGTCGGCGACGTAGTGCAGCGCGGTGCTGCCGGTCTCGTCGACGGCGTTGACGTCGCCGCCGGCGTCGAGAGCCACCCGCACCGCGTCGAGCGTGCCCTCTTCGTCGGCGTGCTCAGCCTGGAAGGAGAAGTCGCGGTGGAGCGTCCGCTCGCGGCGGTCCCACACGCCGTAGCGCCAGCTCGCACCTGACGCCAGCATCAGTGGGGTCCAGCCGTTGCGCAGGGGCAGCACGCCGTCGGCGCCGGCTGCCAGCAGCGTGCGCATCATGTCCGCCTCGGCGAACTTGGCGGCCAGGGCGAACGGCGTGGCGCCGAGCAGGTGCTCACCGATCATCAACACTTGGCCGTTGCGGGTGACGCGCGTGGCCTCGGTCACCTGCGCGTCGGGGCGCGCGCCGGCCGCGAGCAGGGCGTCCAGCATGCCGCGGTCGTCCTGCAGCACCGCGGCGTGCAGTGCGGTGTAACCGGCCGCGGATGCGTTCGGGTTGGCAGCCTCGGCCAGCAGGAACTCGACCAGCTTGCGGTGCCCGCTGTGCGCAGCGACGAGCAACGCGCTTCGCCCGTCCGGGGCCGTGTCGTTGACGTTGGCGCCGGCCGCCAGCAAAAGGCGCGCCGAGTCGACCGCACCCTGCCGTGCCGCGAACAGCAGCGCCGTATAGCCACCGAGGTCGGTCTCCTCGGCATCCGTGCCGTAGCGCCGGCCGAGCTCTCCGTAGCGGAGGTTCGACTGGAGCCGCCGGCTGATGACGAACCGCCGCACGCCGGACCGCTTGTGTACGTCGGCGCCGTTGTCGAGCAGCACCTGAACAACAGCGGGATGCCGTTGCGCGGCCGCCCACATCAGAGCCGTCTGGTCCTCCTCCGATTCGGCGGCGTTCACCTCGGCGCCGTGCGCCAGCAATGCCGCCACGGCCTCGGCGTTGCCGGTGCGGGCGCAACTCATCAGCACAGTCTCGCCGGTCCCGACGGCAGCCTTTGCATCGGCGCCCGCCGCCAGCAGCAGATCCACCATCGCGGCATTGGCGTTAATGCAGGCGAGCGCCAACGGCACGACGCCGTGCGTGTTCGCGGCCCCGGCGTCGGCGCCCGCGTCCAACAGCAGGCGCGCCGTCTCCAGGTCGTCGAGATAGGCCGCCCAGTGCAGCGCGGTCGCGCCGTCGGCCTGCGCGCCGTTCACGTCGACGGACGCGTGCAGCAGGCGCCGCACCGCCCCGGCGTCCTGCAGCTTGACGGCGTCGATCAGACGCAGATGGAGGGCTTGCGCGCCCGCCTCGACCGCGCCGAGCGCCAACGTGCCGATGACAACGGGCAGCCAGAAACGCATCGACCCGCTACACCCCGGTCAGCCGGTCCGCCGGCCCCACCGGCCCCGCCAGCCGGGGCAGCGCGCCCGTGCTGTCGCCGATGCGGTCGATGTCCACGCCCAGCTTGTCGAGCAGCGAGACGTGCAGGTTGGCCAGCGGCGTCCGCGACGGGTAGACGAGGTGCCGGCCGCCCTTGAGCTGGCCCGCGCCCCCGCCCGCCAGTACGATCGGCAGGTCGTAGTACGCGTGCCGGTTGCTGTCGCTCATGCCCGCGCCATACATGATCATCGCGTGATCGAGCAGCGATCCGTCGCCGTCCGGCGTGGCGGCCAGCTTCTCGAGGAACGACGAGAAGAGCGTCGTGTGGTACGTGTTGATCTTCGTCAGCTTCGCCAGCGCCTCCGGCACGTTGCGGTGGTGCGAGAGCGGATGGTGCGCGTCGGGCACCCCGATCTCGCGGTAGGTGCGGCCGCTCAGCTCGTGTCCGGCCATGAACGTGCAGACGCGGGTGCGGTCCGTCTGCCAGGCCAGGAGCTGCAGGTCGTACATCAGGCCGGCGTGCTCGGCCAGCGTCGCGGGGACGCCGCGCGGCCGCTCCAGCAGCGGCACCTCCTGCTCGCCCTGCGCCTCGGCGATCTCGATGCGCCGCTCGACGTCGCGGACGGCGTCGAGGTAGGCCCCCACCTTGACGCGGTCGCCGGCGCCGAGCTCCCGCTGCAGCCGCGCGACGTCCGCGCTGACCGAGTCGAGGATGCTGCGCTGCGCCTCCCGGCGGGCGCGCCGGGCGGCCGGATCGGTGCTGTCGTTGTCCCCGAACAGCCGCTCGAACACGGCACGCGGGTTGTGCTCCATCGGCAGCGGCGTCGAGCCGCTGGCCCACGAGATGGTGTACGAGAACGCGCAACTGAAGCCGCCGCTGTCGCACGAGCCGGCGAAGTTGGCGCCTTCGAGGCCGAGCTCGAGCGACGCCAGCGGGGTCTGCTTCCGCAGCTCCTGCGCCGCGATCTGATCCATCGAGATGGCGTCCGGAATCCACGCGCCCGGATGCTCGGCCGTCAGGAACTTGGTGGCGGCGCGCGAATGCGAACCGCCGGAGATCCCCGGCGGCGGCGTGCTGGCGAGTCCGGAGAGCACGAGCAGGCGGTCGCGGTACGGCGCAAGCGGCTGCAGGATGGGCGTGATCTCGAACCCGGCACCGGTGGTCGCCGGCGTGAAGCTCTGCATGACCATCCCGTTCGGCACGTAGACCGCGCCGAAGCGGACCGCCGGCTTCGCGGCCGTCTTCCGCAGCGCGCTGAGCGCCGGCACCATTCCGTCGAGGAGCGGCAGGGCGACGGCCGCACCGACTCCGCGAAGCACCGCACGGCGAGAAATCGCCTTCTTCGTGATCATCATGATTCCGCACTCCTCATCTGGAACGGCATGCTCTTGACGATGCCGAGCACGATGGACGACCAGCGGTAGCCGTCCGCCTCGGCCTCGGAAACGATCCGTCGAATCACGGGTTGATCGGTGTGCTCCATCGTGCGCCCGACGGCGTAGCCGAGCAGCTTCTCGGTAATCGTCCGCACGATGCTGACGTCGTAGGCCAACAGCGCCTCGCGGAACCCCGCGGGGGTCTCGACCTCGGTGCCGTCGGCCAGCGCGCCCGCCGTGTCGACCGGCGCCCCCGCCTCGTCCGTGTCGCGCCAGCGCCCGATGGCGTCGTAGTTCTCCAGCACGAAGCCGGGCGGGTCCATCACGCGGTGGCACGATGCGCAGGCGGGGTTGGCGCGGTGCTGCTCCATCAGGTCGCGCATCGACAGCACCTTGCGTCCGCCGTGGTTCTCCTCCAGCGCCGGCACGTCGGCCGGCGGCTCCGGCGGCGGCATGCCCAGCACGTTGTCGAGCACCCACTTGCCGCGCAGCACCGGCGAGGTCCGGTTGGGATAGGCGGTCAGGGTCAGCAGGCTGGCATGGCCGAGCAGCCCGCCCCGCTGACCCGGATCGACCGGCACGCGCCGGAAGCGCTCGCCGTAGACCCCGGGAATGCCGTAGTGGCGGGCGAGCCGCTCGTTGGCGAACGTGTAGTCGGCGGTCAGCAGCTCCAGCAGGCCGCGGTCGTCGCGGAGCTGGCTCTGCAGGAACAGGGTCGTCTCGCGCTCCATGTTCGCCCGCAGGTTCTCGTCGAAGTCGAAGAAGATGTCGGCGTCCGGCGCCACCCCGCGGATGCGGCGGAGTTGCAGCCACTGGCTGGCGAAGTTCTCGACCAGGGCGGAGGCCTGCGGATCGGCCAGCATGCGGCGGACCTGCCGCTCCAGCACGTCCGGCTCGCCCAGCCGGCCCTCTTCGGCCACCCGCAGCAGCTCGTCGTCGGGGATCCCACTCCACAGGAAGAACGACAGGCGCGACGCGAGCTCCAGATCGGTCAGCCGGTAGGCCGCCCCCGCGGGAATGTCGACCGGGTCGCGCTCGATCCGGAACAGGAACTCCGGTGCCACGAGCAGCCGTTCCAGGGCCTTCTGAATGCCTCCCTCGAATCCGCGCTCGGCGTGGCCGGCCGCATAGAAGCGCATCAGGGTGTCGACGTCGGCACCGGTCACCGGACGGCGGTAGGCGCGACGCGCCAGGGTCGCCAGGATCTCGCGCGCGCACTGCTCGGCTTCCGCCTCGGCGTCGCCGGCGGGCCGGCAGGTGAACAGCTTCCGGCGGCTCGGCGTGTCGCCCGGCCCGGTGGCGTCGTGCGGGCCGGCGATCTCCACCCGGTCGATCGCGGCGTTGCCGTGGTAGAAGCCGAGCCCGCTCAGGGAGAACCCGGACAGGCGGCGCTCCAGTACGCCGGTCGGCTCCGTGCGGGCATCGACGAACGAGACGCCTACCACGCGCGGGCCGGCCGGTGCCGGGAACTGCAGCACCAGGTTGGCGTCCGCCTCATTTGAGACGTACTCCTCCCAGGCGGGGTCGCCGCGGATGGTCCCGAAGAAGCTGTAGGCCGACGGGTAGCCGTACCGGTCGGCGTCACCGACCGTGAAGCTGCCCACGAGCGCGCCGTCGAGGCGCACCTCGATGGTGTGGGGCCGGCCCATCCCCACGATGTAGTCGTAGATCATCCGCCGCAGCCGGATGCGGAGCTCGTACTCGCCGTCCAGCGGGAAGTAGTGGTGGATGGCCATCCCGCCGCGCGAGCCGAACGGCAGCTCCTCGCTGGCCCGGTCGTCCTGGTACTGCAGCCGCGGCGTGCTGTAGGTGGCGGCCACGTAGCCGGGCCCGATCGTCGGATCGCCGACCGCGAGGCGGCTCACGCGGTTGGCCAGCGCGGGGGAGACCGACAGGACCTCGCTGTTGGTGTCGAAGCCCTGCTGGTCGACGTCGTCGGCGGGGAACAGCAGCCAGCTCTCGTCGACATCGAGGTCGATCAGGCTGCGGACGGCGTTGACGTATTCCGCCGACGTCATTCGCCGCACCGCGGGACGACCCGGATACGGCTGCGCCGCCGCCGCGCGGTCCAACTCCGTCTCCAGCCAGGTCACGAAGCCGTCGTGGGCCGCGCGGTCCGGCCGGGGGCGGCCCGAGGGCGGCATCATGCCGAGCCGCAGCTTGCGAATCCGGGTCGGCGCCGACGTCGGCCACGTCGAGCCCGTCGAAGGCGAAGGGGACGGTCCCCCGCGCGGCCATCGGCTCGTTGTGGCACGTGACGCAGTAGCGGTCGAGCAGCGCCTGATGGGCCGCGACCGGCGCGTTCGGCTCCTCGGCCGCACCCGGAGCGGAAGCCGCCGGCTGGGCCGCAGCAGAGCCTGCCGCCGCCAACGCGACCAGGAAGGTCGTCAGCACCCGCTGGGTTTTCATGATTGCCCATTCTGGCGGGGCGACTATGCGCTGTCAACGGCGTTTCGCAGACCCTTCAGCAGAACGGCCGGCAGTCGCTTCAATTGCTGCGTGCGCGGGTCAACCTCAAAGCCGCCGGACTCGAGCCCAGTGGCGCTCCGGAGCGGCCGGATTGCGGATGGTGACCGTGACGTGCGTCGCGCCCATCGGACCGTCAGTCTGTCCCGTTCATTGTAGATGACGTGAGTCGCGCGGCCGTTCAGCGGCAGCGCCACGAACGCGTCCGGATCGTCGGGCGACATCACCACGACCCGATTGCCACCGGCCCGGTCCCGAAACCGCAGTACGACGGTACGCGCCGGGTCGGTGACGAACGCACGGTACGACCCGAGCACCGCGTTGTGGAATCCCCCCGTGTACGAGAACAACCCGCCGTTCGCGAGCTCGCTGCGGGACCGCCGCATCGCGTAGGGCGAGACGGTGGCAGACTCCAGTTGATCAAGCGGAAGCGAAGACGACCAACCGAGGCGATGGACCCGGATGGCGTCGTCGGTCACGGTATATCCGCGCACGGCATACCGTGCCGCTACGGCGAGAATCACGAGCGGGATTGCGACTCCGAGAAGCGCAACCAGCCATTTCCGGAGCCCGGGCTCCGGATCGAGTGCGGCGAAGAACACGGGGGCGGCGCCGACTGCGAGCAGGAAGACCACCTGCACGATCGACCCGATCAGGAGCGATCGTCCCCACGGAGCGCGGAACGTCGTCCGATTCACCGGCGTCCCGCCTCGACGA